>JBJEYS010000319.1:2326-3602 GCA_051886995.1 Oscillospiraceae bacterium | reverse complement strand
TCCTCTTTGGTGAATTTGTAGACCGCGTCGCAGAACTGGCAGGTCAGCTCGGCGCTGCCCTGCTCATCGATCATGGCGCGCAGTTCCTCCCGGCCCATGCTGATCAGGGCACGGCTGACCCGGTCCCGGCTGCAATAGCAGCGGTACTCCACCGGATGGGTCTCCAGCACCTCCAGGTCGAAATCCGACAGGACGGCGCGCAGCAGGCTTTCGGCGTCCATGCCGCTCTCCAGGGCGCGGCTGACCGAGCCCACCCGGCGCACGCCTGCCTCGATCTTGTCAATGACGGAGTCGTCCGCGCCGGGCAGCAGCTGGATCAGATAGCCCCCGGCCGATGTGACCGACTGGTCCACCCCCACCAGCACGCCCAGAGCGCAGGCCGTGGGGATCTGCTCGCTTTCCACGAAGTACATGGCGATGTCGTCGGCGATCTCGCCGGAAAACAGGCCGATGGAACCCACATAGGGCTCCTTCAGCCCCAGATCCTTGATCACGGTCAGGGTACCGTTGGTGCCCACCGCGGCGCCCACATCCAGCTTTCCGGGCTCCTTCTCCATCAGCTCCACATGTGGGTTCTGCACATAGCCGCGGACATTGCCCTGGCTGTCGGAAACGGCCAGCACAGTGCCCAGCGGTCCGCCGCCCTTGATCTGAAGGGTCAGGGCAGCGTTTTCCTCCTTCATGGTGTCGCCGATCATAGAGGCGCCCATCAGGGTACGCCCCAGGGCGGCGGTGGCCACCGGCAGGAGTGTGTGAATATTCCGGGCCCGCTCCACCAGGTCCCGGCCGCTGATGGCCGACGCCTTAATGGGTGCATCCTTGGCGATCATGCGAATGATCTGATCCATTCTTATGCTTGCTCCTTTCGCGCGGTAAAAAAGACCCGCTCTTCTCCGGGGCAGGGCGGACGCAGCTTTAAGTTTCCCCAGCGGCGCACATCCACAAACCCGGCCTCGCGCAGATATTGTTCCAATTCATCCAGAGTGTAGGCGTATTCCTCGTGGACTTCCTCGCCCCGGTCCCAGGTGCCGTCTTCCCTCCGGCGGAAAATATCCATCCCGTAGGTCAGCACACGCCGGCGGGGCGCGTAGTCCGCTCGCCAGACGCAGTAGGTCTCCTCCGTCTCGTCCAGATACACCTCGCCGTCGGCCCCTTCCAGGACCTCGGGCGGCTTCATGTCAAACACGAACAGGCCGCCCGGCATCAGAAACAGATGTACCCGCGAAAAAGCCCGCTTGAGCGCAGCGGGCCTTGTCACATAATTTACGCTGTCCAG
>JBJEYS010000319.1:0-2226 GCA_051886995.1 Oscillospiraceae bacterium | reverse complement strand
AAAAAGTTTTTGCACTCCTCCACGCTTTGAAGCTTCAAAATGCTCTCGTACAGCAGGTCGCTGCGGACCTGCTCTTTCTTTTTGGTCGCCATGGCTCCGCCTCCTTGGTCATGTAGCTCTATTATTTTATCAATTCAGGGTGCGAAAGTAAAGAAGGATTTTCTCTCCGCCCTCACCTTTTCCCCTCCTGATCCATAGATTAAATCAAAAGGAGGCGTTCGCATGGAAGCACCCACCCCGCCTGTCTCCCCCCAGCAGTGGAAGCGCGTCATGAAGCAGGACGGCGAAGAAGTACTCACCCTTTCCATCCGCCGCCCGGCGTTTCCAGACACGGGAAAAACGAAGCGAATGGAACGCTACTTTTCTGAAATTGCCCGGCAGTGGCAGAACCGCTGGGAAAATCAGCTTTTCCCCATGGCCTGTCAGGCCCTGGCGGACGCGCGGGAAACCAGCAGGCCCTTTGTCCCCTGGAAGGCCGAACTGGACTATACCGTCACGCTCTGGCAGCCCCCCCTGCTCAGCCTGCGGCTGGATGCTGTGGAGACCAGCCAGAACACCCGACCCCTGCAGATCCGTACGGGCGAGACGTGGGACTGCGGACGCGGCTACCCCCGTACCCTGCGCTCTTTCTTCCCCGCGAAAGCCCACCGCTGGCGCAAAGAACTGCTGGACTGCCTGCGGGAGCAGGCCGCGCGCCAGCTGGCATCCGGTGAATCCCTGCTGGACCCGGACTGCGCCCAGGTCATGGAGCGCAGCTTTGACCCGGACCGCTTCTATCTGACGGAGGAGGGGATCACGGTCTTCTACCCGCTCTGCATATTGGGTGCGTACGCCGAAGGGATTCCGGTCTTTACTGTGCCCATTCCGGACCAAAATCAAACAAACGCCTGTCCCTCCTGATCCAGAACGGCCTTACGGTGATAACGGACAAAATCCGGCGTCAGCTCCGGGTACTCCCGTCCAAAAGCGGCCGTCAGCAGCTGGGGGTTCAGGCCCGGATTCTGGGCACTGATGACCGCGTCCAAAAGCACGGCATCGTTTTCTTCGGTCAGGCTAAAAGACTTTACAAGTTGGATGATGTCAACGACGGTCTCCCCCGTCTTGGACTTTTTGGATTTCTTCGCCACTTCCAGCCGCTCCCGGCCCAGCAGCTCCTTCCACGCCTCGGCCGCGCCGTCCGGGACGCCGTTGTCATACTCCAGCGTCAGGCGGTAATCCACGAGGGCCAGCTCTTTGGCCTTGCGCCCGCCCTCATAGCAGGTTTCCACGGTGATGCCCTCCGGCAGCACTGCGTTCAGCCGGGCGGGGACCTGATCGGGGGAAATGTCGTCCAGCAGCTGGAACTCCAAAATTTCACACTGACTGGAAAAGCCCAGGGGCAACGGCAGCAGGATGGAAATGAACGGATGGGGGTTAAAGCCCTCCGTATGCTTGATGGTCAGGTCAGCGCGCTGAAAAACACGCTGAAAGGTCCGCATCAGGTCCAGGTGGGAGATGTACTTGGCCCGTCCGGTCTTGGAAAACAACAGTCTACTCATCGCACTTCCCTCCCGTATACAGCTTGTCCGCACCGCACGCCATGCACTGACGGCGGCAGTCCGGAGTGATCACGGCCTTGTAGCACTGCTCCCGCTCCCGCCAGAAATACTCCGGGCGCACGCCCACCGAGGTCACCGACCAGGGCATGATCTCGTCCTTGCCGCGCTCCCGGTTGGCGTAAAAGGTCGGGTCGATGCCGCATTGAGCAAAGGCGTTCATCCAGCGCTCCATATCAAAATACTCGCTCCAGGAGTCAAACTTGGCGCCGTTGCGCCAGGCCAGTTCGATGGCGTCGGCCAGGCGGCGGTCGCCCCGGGAGAACACGGCCTCCAGGAAGCTGGTATCCGGGTCGTGCCAGTTGTAGTGGATGGAACGGTCCCGCATATTGTCCCGCAGCAGGGTCACGCGGCGGTAATACTCCTCCCGGGTCACCTGCCCTTCCCACTGGAAGGGGGTGTGCGCCTTGGGCACGAAACAGGAGGTGGACACGGTGATGCGCACGCCCCGCTTCTTGTTGGGGGAATACTCCCGCCAGCACTGCAGCACCTTGTTGGCCAGGTCCGCGATGCCCAGGACATCTTCATCGGTCTCCGTGGGCAGGCCAAGCATGAAATAGAGCTTCACACTGCTCCATCCGCCCTCAAACACCATGCGGGCCGAGCGCAGGATCTCCTCCTCGGTGACATT
>JBJEYS010000318.1:0-3604 GCA_051886995.1 Oscillospiraceae bacterium | reverse complement strand
GCCCTGACCTACATCCGCAGCCGCGCCGAGCAGTGGGGGATCGAGGCTGATTTCTACAAGACCAAGGACATCCATGTCCATTTCCCGGAAGGGGCCGTGCCCAAGGATGGTCCTTCCGCTGGTATTACCATCACCACCGCCATCGTGTCTGCCCTGACCGGAATTCCTGTCAAGGGCGCACTTGCCATGACGGGAGAGGTCACTCTGCGGGGCCGGGTCCTGTCCATCGGCGGCCTGAAGGAGAAGACCATGGCCGCGCTCCGCAACGGCATCAAAACCGTCATCATTCCAGCCGATAACCTGAAGGATCTGGAGGAGATCGACCAGACTGTGCGCGCTGCGCTTCAGTTCATCCCCGTGGAGCAGGTTGACAGCGTTCTCGCCCAGGCCCTGGTCCACAGTCCCGCTCAGGCCGAGGTGGATCTGAAAAATCTGCCGTCCCAGCCCGTCAGCCGGCGCGCCGGCCTGACGCAGTAACAGGGGGTAGCCTATGCCGCTGAATGTCAATCAGGCTGAATTTGTCCGCTCCGCCGTGAAAGCGGCGGACTTTCCCCGAGACCGGCTGCCTCAGGTGGTTTTTGCCGGTCGTTCCAATGTGGGAAAGTCCTCGGTCATCAACCGCCTGCTCAACCGGAAGAACCTTGCCCGGGTAGGTGCCGCGCCCGGAAAGACCACGCATATCAACTATTTTCTCATCGACAAGAAGCTCTATCTGGTCGATCTGCCCGGCTACGGATATGCCAAGGTGTCCAAGGCGGAGAAGGACCGGTGGGGCCGGCTGATCGAGAGCTGGTTCGCCGATACCGAACTGATGACACTGGGGGTGCAGATCGTGGACGCTCGGCACAAGCCGACCGCGGACGACTGTACTATGGCCGAATGGTTCAAGTCCTGCGGCAAGCCCTTCGCTATCGTGGCCAACAAGCTGGACAAGTGTAAAAGAAGCGAGATTGAAGGCAACCTGGCCCGCATCCGTGAGACTCTGGGCGTGGATGAGACCACGCCGGTCATCCCCTTTTCCGCTGAGAAGGGAGACGGACGGCAGACGCTGCTGAACTTGATTTTAGAGCATATGGGGGAAACAGTATGAAATACGTGCGGATTCAACAGGGAGAGAAAGCCCGCTGGGGCGTGCTGGAAGGGGAAAAGGTCTTTACCCTGGAGCGAGCGCCCTATGAGGGGATTTCTTACGACGGGGACAGCGTGTCTCTTGCCGACTGCAGTCTGCTGGCCCCCTGCGAGCCGACCAAGATCGTCCTGGTGGGAAAAAACTATTATGACCACGCCGTCGAGATGAATGACGGCGTGCCGGAATATCCGATCCTGTTCATGAAAGGCCCCAACACCGTCAATCGCCCGGATGGGGAGATCCACGCCCCCGGTTTTGTCAAGCGTCTGGACTACGAGGGGGAGCTGGCCATCGTCATCGGAAAACGGGCGAAGGACCTGACGCCGGAGAATGCCCGGGAGTACATATTGGGCTTCACCTGCCTGAACGATGTGACCGCCCGCGACGTACAGAAAGCGGACGGACAGTGGACCCGTGGAAAGGCCATGGACGGCTTCGCCCCCATCGGCCCCTGGATCACAGACGAGACCGACGGGGAGGATCTGAAGCTGGAGACCCGGCTCAACGGAAAGATCGTCCAGTCCTCCAGAACGTCCATGTTCATGACGAAGATCCCGGAGATGCTGGCGTTCATCACCGCATCCATGACTTTGGAGCCCGGCGATGTGGTCTCTACCGGAACCCCCGCGGGAATCGGACCGATGCAAAGCGGCGATGTGGTCGAGGTGGAGATCGAATCGGTCGGCATATTGCGCAATCACGTGGTATGAATACGCTGCTGAATCAGTACAAACGCCCCCTTGACAGCAAGGGGGCGCTCCTGTATAATTTAGCATAGTAGCGTGATAAAGAGCTAAAGTTTGGAGGAATTCCCGTGAATTTCGTCATCAATACGCCGGAGGGCACCCGCGACCGCCTGTTTGCCGAGTGCGCCGACCGCCGCAAGGTACAGAACACCCTGACCGAGCTGTTCGCCGAAAAGGGGTATGCGGAGATCTCCACCCCGGAGGTAGAGTTCTACGACCTGTTTGTCCAGTCCGGCAACCCCTTGCCCCAGGAGAGCTTTCTGAAGATCGTGGACCGCTCCGGCAAGATCATGGTCATGCGGCCTGACTGCACCGCACCCATTGCCCGTGTTGCGGCCACCAAGCTGAAGGCGGTGCCCCTGCCGCAGCGGCTGTATTATAACGAGACGGTCTTCCGCTCCGGCCAGGCCCATAAGGGCGGCAGCAGCGAGATCGCCCAGTGCGGTGTGGAGCTGATCGGCGCCGCAGGGCAGCAGGCCGATGTGGAGGTCATCGCCCTGGCGGTGGAAGCGCTGAAGGCGGTCTCGCCCCATCCCTTCCACATTGAACTGGGCCATGTGGGCCTGTTCCGCGCTCTGGCGGCCGAGATGGATATGCCCCCCGCCCAGACCGAGCAGATGCGCCTGCTGATCGAGGGCAAGCATTTTGCCGCCCTGAATGACCTTCTGGAACCCTACCAGTCGAAACTGGCCTATGCCGTGCTCTCCCGTCTGTCCCAGCTTTTTGGCTCCACCGAGGTGCTGGATGAGGCCGAGGCCCTGGTGGGCAAGCGGGAAGAGGTGGACTATCTGCGTGCCCTCTACGCCGCCTTGCAGGAAAAGGGCTGCGGCGAGTTTGTCCGGTTCGACCTGGGTCTGGTCCATCAGATCGACTACTATACCGGCGTGGTCTTCCGCGGCTATGTGGAGGGCGCAGGCGCACCCGTGCTGTCGGGCGGCCGGTACGACAACCTGGTGGAGAAGTTCGGCCGTCCTGCCCCGGCCATCGGCTTTGCCGTGGACGCTGACGCGGTGGCTGCCTGTCTCAGCCAGGTCCAGGCTCCCGCGGAGCACCGTCTGCGTATCGCTCTGACCAAGGGCCGCCTGCAGGATCAGAGTGTGGAGCTGTTTGAAGACATGGGGCTGGACTGTTCGCCCATCCGCAATCCGGGCCGCCGGCTGATCCATTCCGTTCCCAACTACAATCTGGACGCGGTTTTGGCCAAAGCGCCCGACGTTATCACCTATGTGGAGCACGGCGTGTGTGACATGGGCATTGTGGGCAAGGACACCATCCTGGAGAAGGGCTCCTCGTTTTATGAGGTGCTTGACCTGGGCTTCGGCAAGTGCCGTTTCGCTTTGGCGGTCAAGGAAGGCACCGACTTCTACGGCACCTATAAGACACGCCGCATTGCTACCAAATACCCCGAAGTGGCCCGCGCCTTCTTTGAGAAGAAGGGCATGGATGTGGAAATTATCAAGATCGAGGGAAGTGTGGAACTGGCGCCGCTTTTGGATCTGGCCGACGCCATTGTCGACATCGTGGAGACCGGCGCCACCCTGCGGGAAAACGGCCTGGTACCCATTGAGGATGTGGCCCAGGTGTCCGCCCGCCTGATCGTGAACACCGCGTCCATGAAGCTTTATAAAACAGAGATCCTGGACTTCCTGTCCAAATGTGAAGTGGAGTTGAAAAAGCGCCATGATTGAGATTTTAAAAGCGGACGGCAGGGCAGAGGTGGAGCGCATCT
>JBJEYS010000317.1:0-3616 GCA_051886995.1 Oscillospiraceae bacterium | reverse complement strand
AGACCCTGTATGTGTCCCAGTCCAGCCTGTCCCAGCAGATTGCCAAGCTGGAGAAAGAAATTGGCTATCCCCTGTTTCAGCGCACCACCAAGTATGTGCACCTGACTCCCGAGGGCACCCGGTTCCTGGCCCAGGCCAAAAAGGTCCTGGAGGAATTCGGCGCCCTGCACGACCAGGTGGAGGCCACTCGCGCTTCCATGGAGCACACCATTAATCTCGGCATGTCGGTGGTCTACCGCCCCGACGCGGCGGAGGCTGTGGTTCGCTTCATGCACACCCACCCGGAGATCGACGTCAACCTAATCAGCGCCTGGGAGCTGGACCTGGTGGAGATGCTCCACAGCGGGCGCATTGACCTGGCTCTGTTCGGCGTGGACTGGGAAAACGATGACCTGTCCGGCATGACTGCCATCCCCCTCCACGATGAACGGGTAGTGGCCTCCATGAGCCCTCTCCACCCCCTGGCCCAGCGGGAGTCGGTCACCCTGGCCGAGCTGGCCGATGAGACCCTAATCTTTACTTCTGAACGCTCTGCCGTGCGCCGCCTAGTGCTCCAGCGCTTCCGGCAGATGGGCATTCATGTGACCAACTGCATGGAGATCAACGACACCGAGACCCGTATCCACTATGTTTCCCAGAATATCGGCGTGGCTTTCGCCATGGACAGCACCCATCACTGGCAGAAACAGCCGAATTCTCTCCGCATCCCCATCGAGCCGAAAATGGTGCGCACCTATTCCCTGGTCACCTCGGTCAGCGGTGCCGCCCGCCACCCGGCAGCCATCAAGCAGCTGCAGGACTTTCTGGTACAAAATCTGAAACAGTGCGAACCGACCTGAACAAATGAAAATGGCCCCTCTGATGCAGGTTCCGCATCAGAGGGGCCTCGTCTTTGTTTTTAAAAGGTCAGGCGCATTTGGTGCCAGACTGCGCCGCCGTGGGTGGAGCCTGATACGCCTTCGTCCCGGAACCCGAATTTGGCGTAGTAGCGAAGCAGCTTCTCCTTGCAGGTCAGCACCAGACCCGCTCTCCCCTGTTCCTTCGCGTCGGCGATGGCCCGCTTCAGCAGCCGGGCCGCGCAGCCTTGCCGGCGGTACGCGGGCAGGGTGTCCACCCCGAAGATCATCTGCCATTTTCCGTCGGGGTCATGGAGGCCGGCGTCGCCGTACATTTCGTCGGTCAGGTCAGGGATGTCGGTCACCATGCCGTTGACCATGCTGACCGGCTCCGCCCCGTCGCACAAAAGCCAGAAGTGTTCGGGAAAGACCTCCAGCCGGGCGCGGAAGCTCTCCCGGCTCGCCGCCTCCGCCGCCGGGAAGCACACCGCTTCCAGGGCCGTGACAGCATCCAGGTCGTTCATTGTTGCAGTTCGGATCTCCATGCTTACCCCTCCGTCTCCGCGAGAAATCCCTCCACCGCACGGTTAAAGGCCTCCGGATTTTTGTTTGCGATGAAGTGGTCGCCCGGCAGGAAGACAAGTTTGGCGTTGGGCAGAGCATCCGCGATGGCCCGGGTGTGCTTCTCCCGGATCATGTCCTTGGTGCCCGCGATGACCAGCGTGGGCGCTGTGACCTTCCCCAACTCCTCCGCCGGGATCATGGGGTCGTTGACCATCAGGCCCAGCAGCTCGGCATGCTGCTTCGCCCCGGCGCTTTTCTTCGCAAACAGGCTTGCCACGCGGTACCCCAGTTCAATGGGGATCTGAACCGACCGCTTGACCCCCGCCGGGTCCAGGTTGGCCCCGTTCAGGATCAGCCGCCTGACCCGCCCGGGGTGGCGGAGGGCAAAGACCAGCGCGATGTTTGCGCCGTCGGAAAAGCCCAGCAGGTCGGTCCGTTCGATGCCCCGCTCGTCCAGAAAGGCCAGCAGGTCCTCCGCAAACTGCCGAATGGTAAAGGGGGCGCTCCCCCGGGGGGATTTTCCGTGTCCCCGGGTGTCCACCGCCAGCACCCGGCGGTGCGCGGAAAAGAACGCGATCTGATGGACAAAATAGCTGCTGTCCTCCCCGTTCCCGTGCAGGAGGACGAGGGGTTCCCCCGTTCCGGTCTCCGTGTAATGAAGCTGAATGTCCACAGCGTTTCCTCCTCATGCGCGAAGGGCCGCACCGTTCGGTGCGGCCCTTGTTCGATTTATTCCATGGCCGCCAGCTGCTCTTCCAGCTTGGCGATCAGGGCTTTCAGCTTTTCGGCACGCTCCTGCTCGGCCGCCACCACATCGGCGGGGGCCTTGTTCAGGAAGCCGGGGTTGGAGAGCTTGCCCTCCAGGCCCTTCAGCTCACCCTGCTTCTTGCCCAGATCCTTGGTCAGGCGGGCCTTCTCCTTCTCCAGATCCACCAGCTCACTCAGGGGCATGAACAGGGTGGCGTCGGCAGTGACGGCGGACACCATGCCCTTCTGATCGGCGGGGGCGTCGGCGGTGATGGTGACAGTCTCGGCGTAGGCCAGGCGTTTCAGGAAGGCCTCGCCCAGCTGGAACACGTCGCCCTTGGCGGTCACGACGGTCAGATGAGCCTTCTTGGAGGGGGGCACGTTCATCTCGCTGCGGCGGGTGCGCACGGCGGAAATGGCCTCCATGACGCTCTCCATGGCCGCTTCCTCGGCCTTGAAGTCCCACTTGGGGTCGTACTCCGGCCACTTCTGGAGCATCAGGAAGTCACCCTCGTGGGGCAGGGCCTGCCAGATCTCCTCGGTGATGAAGGGCATGAAGGGGTGCAGCAGCTTCAGGGTCTCGGTCAGCACGTAGCACAGCACCTGCTGGGCGCGCACCTTGGAGTCCTCGTCGTCCCCCTGCAGACGGGTCTTGGTCAGTTCGATATACCAGTCGCAGTAGTTGTCCCAGATGAAGTCGTAGATCTTCTGGGCGGCCACGCCCAGCTCATAGCGCTCCATGTTCTCGGTCATCTCTTTGACCGTCTCATTCAGGCGGGACAGGATCCACTTGTCCTCCAGCTCCAGCTTGTCCGGCAGAGCGCACTCCTCAATGGTCAGGTTCATCATCACAAAGCGGCTGGCGTTCCAGATCTTGTTGGCGAAGTTGCGCATGGCCTCGCACCGCTCGGTGTAGAAGCGCATGTCGTTGCCCGGGCTGTTGCCGGTGATCAGGTTGAAGCGCAGGGCGTCCGCGCCGTACTTCTCCGCCATCTCCAGGGGGTCGATGCCGTTGCCCAGGGACTTGGACATCTTGCGGCCCTTGTCGTCCCGCACCAGGCCGTGGATGAACACGGTGTGGAAGGGGGTCTTCTTCATGTGCTCGCAGCCGGAGAAGATCATGCGGGCCACCCAGAAGAAGATGATGTCGTAGCCGGTGACCAGCACGTCGGTGGGATAGAAGTAGTCCAGGTCCTCGGTCTTGTCGGGCCAGCCCAGGGTGGAGAAGGGCCACAGGGCGGAGGAGAACCAGGTGTCCAGCACGTCGGGGTCCCGCTCGATGTTTTTGCTGCCGCACTTCTCGCACTGGCAGGCGTCCTCCCGGCTGACGGTCATGTGGCCGCAGTCGGCGCAGTACCACACGGGGATCTGGTGGCCCCACCACAGCTGGCGGGAGATGCACCAGTCGTGGACATTCTCCATCCAGTTGGTGTAGGTCTTGGCAAAGCGGTCGGGGACGAACCGGGTCT
>JBJEYS010000316.1:0-3620 GCA_051886995.1 Oscillospiraceae bacterium | reverse complement strand
TGAAGGGGGAGTGGAACGCGCCGCGCACCTTCAGGGGCACAGCCCGTCCGCCGGCGGCCTTGACCGCCGCCGAGAACGCGGGCATTTCGGCCTCCGCGCCGGAGACTGACACCTGCCCCGGGCAATTGTAGTTGACGGGATAGACCTGCTTGAACTGGGAGCACAGCTCCTCCACCTGCTCGTTGGTCAGCTTCAGCACAGCGGCCATGGCGGTGGGCTCCTGCTCGGACGCCTTCTGCATCCACTCGCCGCGCCGCCAGACCAGCTTGAAGCCGGTCTCCAGATCTGCCGCGCCGGAATAGGTCAGCGCGGCCAGCTCGCCCAGAGAAAAGCCCGCCGTCATGTCAGCGCGGATGCCCGCGTCCGTCAGTGCGGCGGCGGCGGCCATCTCCACCGCGAACATGCACGGCTGGGTGTTTTTGGTCTCCTTCAGCTCCGCGTCGGTGCCCTCAAAGCATTGGGCGGAGGTGTCGGGACGAATGGCGTCCACCCGGTCAAACACCTGGCGGGCGGCCGCCGAACGTTCATACAGGTCGCGGCCCATACCGGCGAACTGGGCGCCCTGGCCGGCGAACACAAATGCTATTTTACCCATTGTGCCGCTCCTTTCAGGATGGGCTCCGCGCCCTCCATCACGTCGCGGATGATCTCCGCCGCGGGCTGGACCTTGTTCACCATAGCGGCCACCTGGCCGCACAGGAAGCTGCCGCGCTCCTTGTCGCCCTCCTGGACGGCGAGGCGCAGCGCGCCCACGCCCATGTTTTCCAGCTCCTCATCGGAGATCCCGCTGTACTCCGCCTTGGCGTAGTTCCGGGCGAAGGTGGTCTTCAGGCTCCGGACGGGATGGCCCAGGCGCTTGCCGGTCACGGTGGTGGACAGGTCGTTTGCCTTCAGGACCTTTTCCTTGTAGACCGGGTGAATGGTACACTCCTCCGCGCTCAGGAAGCGGGTGCCCAGCTGCACGCCGCAGGCGCCCAGCATAAAGGCGGCCGCGACGCCGCGGCCGTCCGCGATACCGCCGGCGGCGATGACGGGCAGATCGGTGGCGTCACAAACCAGCGGCACCAGAACCATGGTGGTCAGCTCGCCCACATGGCCGCCGCTCTCGCCGCCCTCCGCGATCACAGCGGAGGCGCCCAGCCGGGTCACCAGCTTGGCCATGGCCACAGACGCGACCACCGGAATCACCTTGATGCCTGCCTCCAGCCACAGCTTCATATACTTGGTCGGATTGCCCGCGCCGGTGGTGACCACCGCCACCTTTTCCTCGGCCGCCACCTGGGCGACCTCGTCGGCAAAGGGGCTCATGAGCATGATATTTACGCCGAAGGGGCGGTCGGTCAGGGAGCGGGCGATGCGGATCTGCTCCCGCACATACGAGCCCGGAGCGTTGCCTGCGGCGATAATGCCCAGACCGCCGCCCTCAGAGACGGCGGCGGCCAGCTTTCCATCCGCGATCCAGGCCATACCGCCCTGGAAGACCGGATATTCGATCCCCAGCAGATCGCAAATTGCTGTTCTGATCATCTTACTGGTTCATCTTGCCTTCGATGAAGGCCACCAGATCGCCGACGGTCTCCACCTTCTGGTCCAGCTCGACCTCCACGCCGATCTCGTCCTCCAGCTTCATCAGCATCTCCACGGTGTCCAGGGAGTCGATGCCCAGGTCCTGGAAGGTGCTCTCCGGGGTGATCTCAGAAACGTCGCAATCATTGCGCTCGGCGATCAGTTTCGCAATAGCCTCGAATACCATAATAATTACCTCCGATGATTGATTCAATTTTTCTGATAACGCCGTGAGGTTATCAGTGATAACCTCACGGATTACAGCACGATTATAGCAACTTTTGGGAAATAGTCAAGACCACAGCGCCCCCTTTTTCGCTTTTTCATTGACGGGCGGCGGCAAATTGCGTAAAATTGTGATAAAAACAGGAAGCAGGGAGGAGATTCCCCATGGAGCGCGACACTCCAAACAGCGCCGGCAGCACCCGGGACCAGCTGATCCGGGCGGGGCTGGAGGAACTGAACCAGCACGGCATTCAGAACTTTTCCACACGGCGTGTGGCAAAGGCGTGCGGGATCTCCTGCGCGGCGCCCTATAAGCATTTCAAGGATACACGGGAGTTTGTCGCGGAGATCCTCAGCCACATCAACCGGCTGTACAATGAGCGGCAAAAGAAAGTGCTGGAAAAATACGCGGACTGCGACTCCCGGACCCAGCTTCTTCAGGTCAGTCTGGATTATATCCGCTTCCTGGCGGAATACCCCCAGTTCCGGCGGGCCATCATGCAGAATTATAAGGACTGCGATGAGTCGTTCCGCTCCCTGCGCGGGCAGCTCAGCGTGCGGATCTACAAGATCGTCGCCCGGTACTGCCGGGACGTCAATATGCCGGACGACGTGCGCAAGCGGAAGACCTTTTTCGTGCGCTCCATCATTTACGGCGCCGCGCTGATGTTTGATAACGGCGAGATGGAATATACGGAGGAAAATATGGACATGGTCGCCGCCCTGCTGAACCGCGAATTTGATCTGCCGTAATTGAAATAAAGTTTGAAGACAAGGGGACGGTTCTCTTGAAGGCTTAACTGGGCCTGTCCCTTTGTCTTCTGACAATTTCAATTCTCAGGAGTATATAATGAAAATAAAACAAATTGACTGTGATACAACCAAAGGGAACATTACACGAACCATATTGGAATCGCTCCCTGATTGGTTTGGTATCCCCGAAGCAAGAGAGGAATACATTGCCGACAGCAAGGGAAAGACTTTTTTCTGCGCATTTGATGGAAATGTGCCTGTCGGGTTCCTTTATCTGAAAGAAACAGGGCAGCATACTGTGGAGCTTGCTGTCATGGGCGTGTTGAAGGAATATCACAGGTTAGGAATCGGCCGCAGGCTCTTTGACAAAGCCAAAGAAGAAGCAAAACGCCAAGGCTACTCTTTCATCCAGGTAAAGACTGTTCAAATGGGCAGATACGACATTTACGATTCCACAAACAGATTCTACATTTCCTTGGGATTCAAGGAGTTGGAAGTGTTCCCGACTTTATGGGATGAATGGAATCCGTGTCAAATTTACATTATGGCTCTATGATATATCCCGGAGACAAGGGGACGGTTCTTTTGTGTTGACCCAGAGCACCCCCGATGCCGAAAGCATCGGGGGTGCTTCTTATGCCAAGGGCTGCACGCAAAAGATGAAGCAAGATCTAACATATTATGATGCTGCGGGGGATCAGCAAAGGGCAGATCGCGCGGGTTTTGAAGGCTTAACAAGGCCTAGTCCGGCGGCCGATCCCATACCCGCAGGGCCGCCGCGTCGCCCCCCAGCAAAAGGAGCGTCCCCACCCGGGCCATGAACAGATCCGGGGTCTCCCGGCCCGCCGGGTAGGGGAGCACCAGCTCCTGCCGCTCCACCACACCGCCCTCCACCGTCACCAGCTCCCGCTGGATGGCCAGGCAGATTTTGTCCCCCTCCAGGCTGGACAGGGTGATGGTGTTTTTCGGTCCGGCGCCGTAGCTGACGGCGCCCTCCACCTGCATTCCCCGGGCCAGGGGGCCGGCGCTGCCGGGCAGCAGCAGAAGCCGGCAGGTGACGCTGGCCGCCCCCGCCC
>JBJEYS010000315.1:0-3807 GCA_051886995.1 Oscillospiraceae bacterium | reverse complement strand
GCGGCACCGAGGGGGACAACTGGGCCCTGCGCGCCGCCGCCCGGGCCATGCGCCGCCGGGGGAACCATATTATTACCACGGCCGTGGAGCACGCCGCCGTACTGGAGACCGCCCGCTTTTTGGAAGGTGAGGGTTTCCGCGTCACTTATCTGAGTCCGGACAAGACCGGCCATATTTCTGTGGATGACTTCCGCGCCGCCCTCTGCGGCGATACCATCGCCGTGTCCATGATGCTGGTGAACAATGAGACGGGGGCCGTTTTCCCCGTGGCAGAGTGTGTCAAAGCCGCAAAGGCCCATAACAAAGATATTTTGTTCCACACCGACGCGGTGCAGGGCTTCTGTCATGTTCCCTTCACCCCCAAAAGCCTGGGGGTGGACCTTTTGAGCGTCAGCGGCCACAAAATCGGCGCTCCCAAGGGCATCGGCGCCCTGTATATCAAAAAAGAGGTCCAGGGCAAAATAAAGCCGCTTCTGTTCGGCGGCCTGCAGGAGGACGGACGCCGCCCCGGTACCGAGCCCACCGCCCAGATCGCCGCCTTCGCCGCCGCCTGCCGCGGGGCCAAGGAACAGGGGGCTGAGGCGATGGAGCGCACCCGCGCGGTCAAGGAATACGCCCTGGAGCGCCTGACGCGGCAGGTGCCCGGCCTGGTGGTCGTCTCCCCCGGCGACGCGCCCCACATCTGTGCCGTTTCCCTGCCCGGTTACCCCAGCCAGATGGTCATGAACGATCTGGACGGCAAGGGCATCTGCGTCTCCAACGGCTCCGCCTGTCACAAGGGCAAGCCCAGCCATGTCTTCGCCGCTCTGGGTCTGGCCCCCGACGTGCTCAAGGGCATGCTGCGGATCTCCTTCTCCCCGGAGAGTACCCGGGAGGAAGTGGACGCTCTGGCCGACGCCCTGACTCAGGTCACGCGGGAGCGTCTGTCCGCCCGATAATATTTAAATGAGGTTGATTCTGTGTTTTCCTATCTGAAGCGCGGCAAAGGCTTTTACCGTAATCTGCTGCTGCTCTCTCTCCCTGTCGTCCTGCAAAACCTGGTGACCACCTCCCTGGCAATGGTGGACACCTTCATGGTGGGCATGCTGGGAGAGATCCCCCTGGCCGCCGTCACCCTGGCGAATCTGCCCATCACTGTCATCCAGTTCGTGGTGTTCGGTATTCAGTCCGGTTCCGCGGTCCTCATCAGCCAGTATTGGGGCAAAAAGGATCTGGATTCCATCAACCGGGTCGTGGGCGTGGCCGCCTTTGTGGCGGGCAGCATCTCGGTTCTGTTTGCCCTGACGCTGTTTTTCTTCCCCACCCAGGTCATGGGTCTGCTGACCAACGACGCCGGTCTGCGGGATATCGCCGCCCAGTACGGCCGCATCGTGGGCTTTTCCTATATTTTCAACAGTCTGACCGGCGTGTATGTGGGCGCCCACCGGAGCATGGAAAACCCCAAACTGGGCCTGATCGTATTCAGCATCTCCATGTGCGCCAACACCGTTTTGAACTGGGTCTTTATTTTCGGCAACCTGGGCGCTCCCCGGCTGGGGGTCGTGGGAGCCGCGCTGGCCACTCTGCTCTCCCGCATCATCGAGTTTGTGGTCATGATCCTTTACGCCGTTCGCAGCAAACGGTTTCGGCTGCGCCCTGCGCTGGCGCTGCGGCCCGGTGGGGAGATCAGCCGAAAGTTCCTGAAATACGCCACTCCCGTAGTCCTCAATGAAACTCTCTGGGGTCTGGGCACCGCCCTGTATCCCACCATCATGGGCCATATGGCCGGCAGTACGGAGATCCTGGCCGCCTACGCCGTGGCGGGCAATATCGACCGGTTCTGCACGGTGGCGATCCTGGCCATGGGCGCCACCTCCGCCATCATCGTGGGCATGGAGGTCGGCGCCGGGCGGATCGACCAGGTATACGATGTGGGCAAAACCCTGATCATGGTCTCCATCGCTCTCGGCGTGGTCATCGGCGGCGTCATGCTGCTGGCAACTTATTTTGTGATCGAGCCATACTTCTACCCCATCTATCCCGCCTTCCAAAGCTGTCCCGGCGCGGCGAGGATCACCACCGTCATCCTGACCATCGTGGCAGTGTTCCTGCCGGCCAGGGCCTTCAACAGCACCAACATCGTCGGCGTTCTGCGGGGCGGCGGCGATGTCCGCTTCGCCACCGTCATCGATCTGCTCCCCCTGTGGCTGGTCGCCCTCCCCCTGACCGTTCTGGCCGGTCTGGTTGCAAAGCTGGACATTCTGTGGGTCTATCTGGCCATTGAGTCCGAGAATATCACAAAATTCTTCATGGGCGTGTTCCGGTTCCGCTCCGGGAACTGGATCCATGATGTGACCCAGATCTCGTTTAAAAAGGAGAACAGTTGAATGCAGATCACAGTTCTGATGGAGAACGGAAGCCGGGAGGGCCTGTGCGCTGAGCACGGGCTTTCCCTGTATGTGCGCTCCGGCGGCACTTCCCTGCTGCTGGACGCGGGGGAGTCGGGAGACTTTATCCAAAACGCCCGCCGGTTGGGCTGTCCGCTGGATTCAGTGCACACCGCCGTGCTCTCCCATGGGCACTACGACCACGCCGACGGTTTTCCCGCCCTGTTCCGGCTGAATGACGCTGTGAAAGTGTACGCCCGCCCGGCAGTGCTGGAGCCCCAGTACGCCGGCGACGGACGGTACATTGGCCTGAGCGCCCTGCTGCGGGAAGAATACGCCGGCCGCTTCGACCTGTCGGATGAGATGCGCTTCCTCGCCCCCGGTCTCTGGCTGGTGCCCGACGCCGTGGAGCATGAGCAGTCCCTGGTGGCCGAGACTGAAAACGGCCTGGTGGTTATGAACTCCTGCTGCCACGCGGGAGCGGACCGTATCGTGGCCGATATTCTCGAACATTTCCCCGGAAAGAAGATCCGCGCCCTGGTGGGCGGCCTCCACCTGATGGGGCCGGGCGGCGTTTCCACCCTGGGGATGACCCCCGACGGGGTGCGCGCTCTGGCCCGCCGCCTGACGGAAGAGCTGGGCGTGGAGGAGATCTGCACCGGCCACTGTACCGGCGCACCCGGTCTCGCCCTGCTGGAGGAGGCGGCCCCCGGGAAGGTCCGGGCCATCCATGCGGGCGACATACTGGAATTCTGAGCAGGGACAGCGTACCTGCACCGCCCCGACCGCTGTTCGATCGTTTTTGTGAAAAGGATTGGGCATGGAAATCCGCTTGACGGAATACATGACAAATGGGATAATAAATTGATATAGAGAAGGGAAGTCTTGGTTATGGTTTCTTTTTTGGTCCGGCGGCTGGTCCCGGCGGGAGCGGCACCGGAGGATCCCGCTGTCCGGGAGCGCTGCGGCACGGTGTCCGGTCTCATTGGCATCGGGCTCAACCTGCTGCTCTGCGCCGGGAAATTCATCGCAGGTGCGGTCACGGGTTCTATTTCTGTCATGGCGGACGCCTTCAACAACCTGACTGACGCAGGTTCCTCCATCGTGACTCTGATCGGTTTCCGCCTGGCCGGGCAGAAGCCGGACGCCGACCACCCCTTCGGCCACGGCCGTATGGAGTATCTGGCGGGATTGATCGTCTCCATGCTGATCCTGCTGGTGGGCTTTGAGCTGGGCAAATCCTCCATTGAAAAGATCCTCCACCCGGAGGACGTGCTTTTCTCCATCCTCTCGGTGGTCATTCTGGTCGCTTCGGTGTGCATCAAGCTCTGGATGTGCCTGTTCAACCGCTCGCTGTCTAAGAAGATCGGTTCCGCCGCCCTGGCGGCCACCTCCGCCGACTCCCTGTCCGACGCCGTGGCCACCACGGTGGTTCTGATCG
>JBJEYS010000314.1:0-3813 GCA_051886995.1 Oscillospiraceae bacterium | reverse complement strand
TGGAGAACGCGTCGCCGGCGCAGTTGGTGATCAGAATGTTGTCGTCGGAGACCATGTAGTACCAGTTGCGGTAGTCCACATCATTGCCGTCGGCATCCTTGCCCGTGATGTAAACGCCGTCCACCGGAGCCTCATAGTAGGTCGCGCCCTTATAACCGTCTTCCAGATCGTGGTTGGAGCCCCACTGGCAGCCGTTTGCCCAGATGCCGGCAAAGTAGTTGTCGCGCTGGGCGGCCATGGCCACGATCTGCATACCGCCCATGGACTGGCCGGTGCCGTAGATGTGGTCCATGCTGATGTTATAGGTCGCGGTCAGGGAGTCCAGCAGCTGCCAGGTGGCGGGAACGGCGGCGCTCAGGGACCAGTTGTCGCGGGTGGAGCGCAGAGCCTCGCTGATCTGGGGAGACACCACGATGATGCCGGCCAGGCCGTGCTGATCCTTCACGATCTGCTGCACTTCGGGAGAAGCGAAATTGGCGGAAGCCTGGGACTCGGTCAGGGTAATCATGGGATCGTCGCCCAGGAAGCCGGCGTCCACGATCTGCACGACCAGAGCATATTCCTTGCTGGCATCATAGTCCTCGGGCACATACAGGGCGTAGGGCAGATCCACATCCATGTACTCGCCGGTCGCCTCCTCGAAGCAATGGGTGGCGCGGAACGCGGTGCCGTCCTCCTTGGTGAACAGCTGGAACGCGTCGATGTCACCCGGGAAGGAATAGGTGCCAGCCTTGGCCAGATACCATTCGTCATAGGAAACGTCGCCGCTGGGTTTTCTGTTCTCCACGACCTGGAACTCAAAGTTTCCGACCGTTTTGGCGCTGGCGGTCACCGTTCCGCCGGCGACGGCGATATCCGCCACCTGCTTCACGCTTGCGGCCATGGCAGCGGGATACTTCTTGCACACACTGCCCAGCTGATAGTCGGTATTGAGCTCGATGGTAACGCAGTTGCCTTCGGCATAAACCTTCGTAACAGCACCGGGATTGGAGCCGATCTCGCAGGCCTTGTCGCCCTGGGCCAGGCCGTAGTTGTAGACCTCATAGGTGGCGGCGCTGACATCGGCGCCGGTCATATCCCGGTCATATTCCACCACGATGGCGGAGACCTTAGCGCCGTCGGTATCCACGAAGCCAATGGTCTTCACGCTCTTGATGGCGGTGGGGTCTGCCTTGTCGGCGACCACGACCAGCTTGGCCATCTCGCCCAGAGTGATCTCGCTCTTAGGAGCCAGGCGGTTGTTGCCCACGCCGATGACGATACCCTTTTCCACCACGGCGGCCATGGCGTCCTGCGCCCAGGAGGCCACGTCGGCCCAGTCGGCGAAGCCGGCGGCGGCCTTGGCGTTGTCCGCCTTCAGGCCATAGGCGCGGGCCAGCATGGTGATGCCCTCCTGGCGGGTCAGAGTACCGTCAGGATCGAATTTCCCATCGAAGCCCTTCACGATCCCCGCCCCGGCGAGAGCAGTGACGGCGGTTTTCACCTCGCCCGCGCCGGTGACGTCCTCAAAGGGACAGTTCCCCGTGGCGGCGGGGCTGCCCAGCGCCTTCCACAAAATCACGGCGAATTCTGCGCGGGTCAGCTTTACACCGGCAGAGGCGGAGCCATCCACCCAGCCATTTGCCTGCGCGGTCTGAACATACTCGTCCGACCAGTGGGCGGCCAGGGCACTTGCGGGCAGAAGTGCCAGCAGGAGTACGCAGGCCAGAGCTGCGGAAATAGTGCGTTTGATCTTCTTTTTCACAAAAATGCCTCCTCTGTTTCAAACAAGAGTCGCTGTGGTGTTTTCATTATACGCATCAAATCATGGCAAAAATGTGAGGGAATTCGTAAAACAAATTGACAAATACGTCAAATGCTCTTGTTCATTTTTGCGTTATGTGGTAAATTTTGATAAAAAGGCGGTGACACCATGGGAAAACATACTGTATTGATCTGCGATGACAACATGGCCATTCACAGCAGCCTGACCAGCTATTTAAAGGCGGAAGGGATCGACGTCGTCTCTGCCTTCGACGGTGAGACCGCTTTGAGCGAGCTGCACCGTCAGAGTGTGGACGTCATGGTGCTGGACGTCATGCTGCCGGGCATGGACGGGTACGAGGTCTGCCGGGAGGTACGCAGATTCAGCGACGTGCATATCATTATGCTCAGCGCAAAAGGGGAAGAACTGGACCGGATCGTGGGCCTGGAGGTGGGCGCAGACGACTACGTTTCCAAGCCCTTTTCCCCCCGTGAGGTGGTCATCCGCATCAAGAAGGCCCTGAAACGCCTGTACCCAAAGCAGGAGCCGAAAAAGTTGGCGCTGGCCGAGCTGACGATTCTCCCCGATTCCTACGAGGTCTATATCCGGAATCAGCGGGTGGACCTGACCCCAAAGGAGACCGACGTGCTGTCCTTTCTGGTCTGCAACGCGGGCAAAGCCCTGACCCGGGAGCATATTTTGAACGCCGCGTGGGGCTATGAATACTGCGGAGACACCCGGGTGGTGGACTCCCTGATCAAGCGGCTGCGGCAAAAGCTGCCGGCGGGCGGCGTACATTTTGTCATCCGCTCCATCTACGGTGTGGGCTATAAGATTGAGGAGATCCCATGAAAAAGCGATCCGCCAGGCCGGCCGCCTTTGCCGCCCTTTTCATCGTGATCTACCTGTGCGGCCTGATTATCGGGGCGTGCGCCATCAGCGCTTTCCCAATTCACAGGCAGAAGGAATTCTTTGTCTCCCGGGCCCATGACATCGCCCGGGAACAACTTGAAAACGTCGACACTGCCCTCCAGAAGACTGTCGACGCCAACACGCGCATCCTGATCTACGATGACGGCGGAAACTGCCTGCGGCATGTGACCCCAACCAATTCCAACTCCAATGACAAACCCGGGGTCCCCCTTAAAAAGTATATTCCCTCCGTGTTGGCCGGAAATGAGATCTTTCGGCTGGCCTTCGCCCGGGAGACCCAGCGCGCCTCCAACAGCCTTCTGAATGACATCATGGTGGTCGTCGGCGTTCCGATCGAAAAGCAGGGGAACGTCGTCGGTGCCGTGTTTCTGATCAAAAACCTGATGGATCTGCCCGCCACGATCGTCGGCTACACCATCTATTTCACCCTTTTTTACTGGCTGAGCGTATTTTTTATCGTCTCGAACACCCGCAAAAAGCGAAAACTGGATCAACTGCAGCAGAATTATATTGCCAACGTCACCCATGCCTTTAAGACCCCCATCGCTTCCATTAAGGCGCTGTCTGAGACTCTGTGCGACGGCGTGGAGCCCGATCCGGACAAGCAGAAGGTCTACTACGGCATGATCCTGCAGGAGGCCAACCGGCAGGATCACATGGTCCGTGACGTGCTGGAGCTGTCCAAGCTGCAGAGCAACGGCATGGATTTTACCAAAACAAGGCTTCGGGCGGCCGAGGTCTTTGATCCGGTCCTGAAGAAATACGCCGCTCTGTGCGACTGTATGGGCATTGCCTTCCATGTTTCCGAGGAGGTCTCCCGTCTGCCGCCGCTCATGACCAACGCGGCGTGTTTAAAGCAGATCCTGGAGATCCTGCTGGATAACGCTGTCAAGTTCGTGCCCGAGGGCGGCGACATCTGGGTGGACGCCTCCACTGCACGCAATCAGGTCACCTTCTGTGTACGGGACAACGGCGTGGGCATTTCAAAGGAGGCCCTGCCCCGTGTGTTTGAGCGCTTTTTCAAGGGCAGCCACGATTTCAATGCCAGCGGCAGCGGGCTTGGCCTGGCCATCGCCAAAGAGATCACCGCGGGTCTGAAGGAAAAGATCTGGGTGGAAAGCGAGCCGGGCAAAGGA
>JBJEYS010000313.1:0-3814 GCA_051886995.1 Oscillospiraceae bacterium | reverse complement strand
CAAGAGCGCAAGCGAAGCGCCGTGCGATTGGCCGGTCGAACTGATGCACGCGAGCGAAGCGAGTCGCAGTCCGGCCACCGGCACCAAAAGGAGAAGACAGACCGCCAGCGGAACGGTCTGCCTTCCTATTTATCCGGAAACCGGCGGCAGCCCTTTCTTCAAATGGCTGAGATTATCCGGCAAGCTGTAATTTCTCAAATGCCGGAACCGTGTATCCGTAATCGCCCCGGAGTGATCGATGCAAAAAGTGACCTCGTCTTCTCCGATCGTATCGTGCGGGCCAATATACGGAAGGACCGTGAATGTAATACAAATATTCGTCCCGTCTTCCTGTAGTTCCTTTACAGTTGTCGAGTAATACGCAACCGAAGGGCTGATTGTATAGTACGGCTCGTAGAACTGTTCACTTTGCTCTTGTATGCCGCTGATAAACAGGTAAGTCAGCAGCTTCTCGCTGATCTGCTGCTCCTCAAAAGGTACGGAAACCATTTTTGCTGTATAATCATAGTAAAGGTGTTGAAGAACAGCCGCAGCCGTGAAAAGGAAACACAGTAAGACCAACGCGAGCGAACGGGTGCGCGGCCGTTTCAAGCGAATCACCATATATATCAGCCTCCCCGCCAATATATATGAATTACAGATGATGACATTCCCCTGCATCGAAAGTGCGCACACATTTCAAAAACCGCAGTGCCCCTTCCGGGGCGCTGCGGTTTTTCGTGGCGGTCAGACGCAGACCTGTGTCATTTTATGTTCAGGACCCTGCTATCAGTCCACTTCCACCAGCCGATACTCCCGGGTCCCATAGCCCAGAGCGGCGGCGGCTTCGATGGTGTGCACGCCGTTGCGGCTTTCGATGCGTTCCAGCAGGTGGGGCTTACCGGGGTCGTTGCTGGCGTACACCAGGTCGATGCAGGCCTGGTCGATGGCGATGGGGTCGTCGGATGCCAGGATGCCAATGTCCGCCATACAGGGGTCCTCCGCCACCGCGCAGCAGTCACAGTCCACGCTCATGTTCTTCATGACGTTTACATAGACCAGCTTATCCTTGAAATACTCCACCACGGAGCCGGCCGCATCCGCCATGGATTCCAGGAATTTGTCGTGGTCGGCCGTCCAGATCTCCTCCGGCACGCCGGCGCCGTGGATATACGCCTTGCCGAAGGAGGACGCCACGCCGATGGACAGCTGCTTCAGCGCGCCGCCGTAGCCGCCCATGGGGTGTCCCTTGAAGTGGGACAGCACCAGCATGGAGTCATAGCGCGCAATATTCTTGCCCACAAAATTTTTCTGAATGACCTTGCCGTTGGGGATGCTCAGCTCCAGGTCCGGGCCTTCAGCGTCCATAATGTCCACGTCAAAAAACTTGCTCCAGCCGTGCTCCTCCATCAGCCGGACATGCCGCTCGGTGGTGTCGCGCTCCCCCTCATAGGCGGTGTTGCACTCCACCACGGTGCCGCCCACATATTCGATCATGGGCTTCCAGAAATCGGGCTTGAGAAAATTCTGGTTTCCCTTTTCCCCCGAGTGGAGCTTGACAGCCACCCGGCCGGGCAGTTTCCGTCCCACCCGCTTATAAAGCTCCAGCACTGTTTCCGGGGTGATGGTCTTGGAAAAATAGACAGTTGCGCTCATATGCAGTTCCTCCTTACGTCAAAATCATCTTTGCGCAGCCGTAGATGCCGGCATCGTTGCCCAGCCGGGCCACCACGATCCCGGTGTGGGCCGAAACGTGGAATGCGTATTTTCGGTAATATTTTAAAATGGCGTCGGTCAGCACGCTGCCCGCCCGGCTCATGCCGCCGCCCACAATATAAATATCCGGGTCGATGGTGCAGGAGACGTAGCTCATGGCCCGGCCCAAATAGTCGCCGCAGCGGTCCATGATAGCCAGGGCCATCTCCTCGCCTTCCCGGGCCAGGTCGCAGATCTCCCGGGCGGTGAAACCGTCCATCTGCCGCAGGGCGGAGGGCAGATCGCTTTCCGCCAGCATCCGTTTGGCCAGGCGCACCACGCCGTTGGCGGAGGCATACTGCTCCAGGCAGCCCCGCTTGCCGCAGGTACACTCCTCGCTCGCCAGGGGCTCCACCGTCATATGCCCCACTTCGCCGGCGCCGCCGTTGGTGCCGCAGACGATCCTGCCGTTCAGGACCACGCCGCCTCCCACGCCGGTGCCCAGAGTGAACAGAACGGCGCTTTTATGACCCCGGCCCTTGCCGCCGCCCTGCCACAGCTCACCCAGGGCGGCCACATTGGCGTCGTTGCCCGCGTGTACGTTGGGGATCTGGGGCAGCAGCTCGTTCATCCGCTCCCGGACGCTGAATACACCCCAACCCAGGTTGACACATTTGTGGACCACATCATTTTCATCCACGGGGCCGGGCACGCCGATGCCGATGCCTTCCACCTGCCCGGCTTCAATGCCGCGGCGCTCCAGCGCGGAGCGAATGGCCTGCGTCACGTCGGGCAGGATCTCCGCTCCATCGTGCTCCGTCCGCGTGGGGATCTCCCACTTTTCCAGCAGCTCCCCCTCCGAGGAAAACAGGCCCAGCTTGACTGTGGTCCCGCCGATATCCACACCAAACGCATAAGGCTTCATTCCGCGCGCCCTCCATTTGCCGAATTTGTACCCTGTAATTATATCATGACGCCGGCCCGGCGTAAATGCCGAATTCCGCCAGATTCTCCCTACGATATGGTCGAATTGTGAAAAGCGCACGAAAGGGAATTGGCCACTTTCACAAAATTAGCAAAAACGTCAAAAAAGGATTGCAACTTCCGGGAAAATAGTTTATCATGTTTGTTAAGAGGTTTGGAAACGTTTCCATGTAATGCTTCGCCTCTTGCGCATGTACTTAAAATTAATCTTACAGGAGGAAAATGAAAATGAAAAAGCGTCTTATCGCCCTCGCAATCAGCGCAATCATGGTCTTCTCCCTGCTAGCCGGCTGCGGCGGCAAGGATGAAGGCTCCGTCTACTGGCTGAACTTCAAGCCCGAGGCCGACCAGGCCCTGCAGGAGATCGCCAAGACCTACGAGAAGGAGACCGGCGTCAAGGTCAAGATCGTCACCGCCGCCTCCGGTGAGTACAACACCCAGCTGATCGCTGAGCTGGACAAGAAGGACGCTCCCACTCTGTTCAACGTGGGCAACCCCGGCGCTGTCAAGACCTATGGCGATTACTGCTATGACCTGAAGGGCACCGACGTGTTCAACGAGCTGAACCAGGACATCATCCTCTACACCCCCGCGGGTACCGTCGCCTCCATCGGCTACTGCACCGAGAGCTTCGGCATCATCGTCAACAAGACCCTGCTGAAGCAGGCCGGCTATGACATCTCCGACATCACCAATTTTGAGACTCTGAAGAAGGTCGCTGACGACATCCACGCCCGCGCCGGCCAGCTGGGCTTCGACGCCTTCTCCTCCGCCGGCCTGGACGGTTCCTCCAGCTGGCGCTTCTCCGGCCACCTGGCCAACATGCCCCTGTACTACGAGTTCCGCGACGACGGCGTGACTTCTCAGCCCGCCGAGATCAAGGGCACCTATCTGGACGCCTATAAGAACATCTGGGATCTGTACATCACCGACTCCGCCACCACCGGCGCCGCCCTGGCCTCCGCCACCGGCGATATGTCTAAGGGTGAGTTCGTGGAGCGCAAGGCTGTCTTTTATCAGAACGGCTCCTGGGAGTATGCCAGCCTGATTGAAGCCGGTTTCACCGATGACGAGCTGCAGATGATCCCCCTCTACTGCGGCGTGGACGGCGAGGAGAACGCCGGCCTGTGCTCCGGCACCGAGAACTGCTGGGCCG
>JBJEYS010000312.1:2533-17737 GCA_051886995.1 Oscillospiraceae bacterium | reverse complement strand
AGGTGATCAAGCTGGCCAGCGAGGCGATCAGAGTGCCCGTGCCGCCGATGTTCACACCCACCAGCAGCTCCTGGTAATTGGTCGTAAACTGGCTGAGCAGGATGGCGGAGGGCACGTTGCTGATGAACTGGCAGGACAGCACGCTGAACAGCAGGGTGCTCTTGTCCAACAGCATGGACAGGAACGCCCGGATAGGTTCGATGCGGGCCATGTTGCCCGCGAAGATGAAGAAGAACACAAAGGTAAACAGCAGAGGGTAGTCTACCATCTTCAGCGCCTTACGATCGGCAAAGAGCAGCACCACGGGAATGACGATCAGGCCGATCCAATAGGGGATCACCCGGAAAACGATGATGATGGACAGCAGGAACAGGCACAGGTACAAAACCGTCCGCGCCGGAGGAAGGCGGGCCGGCTCGTCCTCCACCCGCAGCGGCTCCGGCTTGACGAACACGATGCAGCACACCGTGATCAGCAGCACGGACAGAAAAAAAGGCGGCGCCATGATGCCCATGAACTCCGGGGTGGGGATGTTGAACTTGGTGTACAAATACAGGTTCTGGGGGTTGCCGAAGGGGGTCAGCATACCGCCCAGGTTGGCGGCAATGTTCTGCATGATAAAGGTGAAGGCCATATACTTTCCCTTGCCCGTGGAGGTCAGCACAAAGTAGCCCAAGGGCAGAAAGGTCAGCAGGGCCATGTCGTTGGCGATGAGCATCGAGCCGATGAAGGTGATATACACCAGGGCCAGGATACTCATACGGGCGTTTTTGAACAGCTGGACCACCTTTTGGGCCAGGATGTAAAAGAAGCGGATGTTCTTCAGAGCACACACCACAGCCAGCACGCAGAAAAGGCAGGTCAGCGTCTTAAAATCAAAATAGCCGAGATATGCTTTATCAGGAGGGATCACGAAGCTGGTGATGATAGCGGCAACCAGGGCCACGGTCATGACCACATTCTTTTTTACGAATTCCCGTACAAAAGACACCGTCTTTGTCATCAGTCCGCTTCTTCCTCCCTGATCCGCGCCTCCTTGATGCCGTTGCGCATGCAGTATTCCTGGGCGGCGGAGCCCTCCGCGCAGTACACGGTGACTATATCCTCGCAGCTGTCAAACAGCCCCCAGCCCAGCTCCACCACGGAATCCGGGATGATGACCTTCTCCAGGCTGACGCAGCCCCGGAAGGCACAATCGTCGATCTTGATCACGCTGTCGGGGATCTCCACCTCATCCAGCAGGACGCAGTTGCAGAACGCACCTTCACCGATCTCATGAACACTGTCAGGGATAGTGATTCGATTGAGCTTCTTGCATTCGCTGAAGGCCCAGTCGCTGATGACGGTCACGCTGTCCGGAATATCGTACTGTACCTCGCGGCTGCTGGCAGGATAGGCGATGATCATGGACTTGTTCTTGTTGAACAGAACGTGGTCGTTTCCGTCACGCTTGTTGGGGGCGGACTTGTAGAACTTGTTCTTGGGGGAGACCTTGATGGATTTCAGGGACTCGCAGCCCCGGAACAGGGCATCGCTCAGGCTAGTCACAGTGGAGGGAATGGTGATCTTGGTCAGAGACTTGCAGTTTTTAAAAGCCCCCTTGCCGATCTTCTTTAAGCCCTCCGCCAGCTCCACCTTGGTCAGGTTCGTGCAGCCGTTGAAGACCAGGTCGTCGATCTTGGTGACCGATTCCGGGATTTCAATGGATTCCAGGCCTACGCAGTCGGAGAACGCGCTTTCGCCCAGGACCGTCAGACTCTGGGGCAGGTCAATCTTTTTCAGACTCTTGCAGCTGTTGAACACGCCGCCGTAGAGCTCGGTCAGGCCGTCGGGCAGGGCGACGTCGGCCAGAGAGGCGCAGTTTTCAAAGGCCCGCTCGCCGATCTTGATCTTGTGGTTCCGGACGGACAGAGATCTCATACTAACGCAGTCGCGGAAGGCGCTGCCGCCGATCCGCGCGGTCTTCTCGGGGATGTCCATGCTCTCCAGATTGCTACAGCCGCGGAAGCTCTCCGGCTCAATCTCCTCCAAAGTCTCGGGCAGCTTAATGGTATGCAGGGCGCGGCGGTCCTTGAAGGCTCCCGCGCAGATCATGGTGATTCCCTCGTCCACCTCAATGCTCCAGCCGTTGTCTTCGCACTTCTCAAGCTTGCCCTCCCGGGTGGTCAGGCGGTCCATGGCAGCGGCGGGCAGATCCCGCACCATGGCCTTGATCAGCTTGTCCATATTGTCCGCCATGCTGTGATGGGTGTTGGCCAGCAGGATCTCGAACGCGGGCGGGACCACCGCTTCCTCCAGATAAATGGGGTACAGCTTCTTGCCGTTCTCCCGGGCCACGATGATCTCCATACCACAGAAGGGCGAGGCCATGGACGCGGCGGAGACGAACAGGATCACGGCCTCCGCTTTTTCAATGCGGTGGCGTAGCTCATCCCGGAAATCGTTCCCGTTCTCGCAGGACTCATCGTACCAGATTCTGTATTTTTTATCATACAGAGCATCCAGAATCGGATACACCTTTTTGGAATCCTGGTGCGAATAGCTGACAAACAAATAGGGCTCATCCCCGCTGTAAGCCTCAAATTTGGTCTGCACCATTTCATAGGTCTCTTTCAAAGCGTCAATGATATCTTCCATCTTTTTCGCCTGGTCATCCATTGTATTTATCCTCCCAACCCAGATTGGATCTTTATGATTTTATAACTCTTGCCGGATACCTTCCATTTGTCGTGCAGGATATCGGGTATGCGCGCGATCAGTTCCCGGTCATATACGGTGGAATCGGGCAGGCCCAGCCGGTCGGATCGCTCCTTCAGTTCATCGAACGGGCAGATATACGGGTGCAGCTTCAGCAGTGGGCAGTTGTGTCTCCCCTTACTGATGCCCGACTTCTGGTAGGCAAGGGCCTCCTCCACGGTGGAGCCCTCCCACCCTTCACTTTCCAGGAAGGCCATCCAGCGGTCGTGCTCGGCGACCGTCAGTCGCTCCAGGGCCTCATCAGTCAGGTATTCCGCAAAGTCCACCTCGTCCGCCTGCGGGTCGTCCGTGTAGTCCAGGCCCAGCATGGCCAGCTTATAGCGGATATGCAGGGCGTTAGCCCGGTTGGAGCTCTTGTTCACCTCAAACAGGTTGTACCGTTCCAGCGCCGCGGCCACGTCGATGCCGTCATCACTGAAGATATCCTCGTACACCAGATGCACGTTCCGGGACAGCCGCTCCAGGTCGGAGTCCGTAATGTTCCGGAAGGTATACAACCCATCGGCCATGCCGAAGGGAGTAATGTCGTAGGGCATGCGCCGTTCCGGCTTTGCCTCAGCGGTGGTCAGGGCGGCGACAGCCCCAGCCTTTTCGCTGTTCGGGATGTAGGCGAAGATCGGGGGCGCGTTGTTGAACTGTCCGTCCGCCCGGTAGAAGAAGCGGCGCAGGCAGACCGCCTTTTCCACGGTCTCCTCTTCATTTCCGCAGGCAGCCACGACATAGTTGGCTCCCGGTCCGTGGGCATGCAGCATCTGCCGGAACTCCAACTCATTTTCATAGGAAAAGAACTCGATGCTGTACCGGTCGGTCATCAGGCCGGGATACCTGGCCCGGAAGTCATCCGCCTGGTTTCGTATGTCTCTGCCGATAACACGAAAGCGCAGGCTGTACCCGCTCAACTGTCCGCACCAGGCGGCGGAGCGCAGGAACGTCTCCCCCAGATTGGAAAAGCCGCAGAGCAGTACGTTGATCTCTCCATTGGGGGCATACTGCGGCAGAGGGTACTGCTCCAACAGATTGTACACGGCGATCCTCGTCTCATCGATCAGGCTGATGTTGATCGATCCTTTGTGGATGGAGTCGAGCATCAGCTCCGCCATCCGATCGGAGGAAAACAGGAAAATACGGTTGTTGCGCTGTACCGCCGGCTCTTTGTCCTCCAGAAAATTCAGAACAGACAGCGCGTCGTTCAGATTCTCCTCCCGGCCTTCCGAAATGCAGTAGTAGTAGACCTTCCGCCGCTTTGCGCCGGCTCTGATGTTCCCGATCTTTTCGTTGAGCACGGTGCAGTGCAGCCGCTGCCGCAGCTCAGCCAGGGCCGGGCCCTCCGGCTCCCCCAGAAACAGGATGTCGCATTTCCCCTCCCGGCGGGCAATGTCCCCGGCCAGGAGTACCGCCCTGTCGTTGATCTGGGAAAACACGTGCAGAGGCCTTCTGTGCCGCTTGATCAGCCCCAGACGGAGCTGGGCCAGACAGCGCAGGATCAGCGTGACCGCCGTCATGGCCGACACAACCGGCAGCAGGAAGTGCAGCACCGCCAAGAGTGCCAGATACAGATTTGCAAAAACTCCGGCACCCAGTTGGCCCATAATCAGGTCATAAAAGAACAGATAGTCCGCATCCAGGGAAATGACCTGCATAACGTTGATGAAGCAGCCAAACAGCGCCGCGGCAAAACCGTACTGTTCAAAAAACGGCGGGATATAGAGAATATAGGCCGCCGCCAAACAGCCAAACATGATATAGAGGATGCGCATGCCGCCCCGCTTCCGGTCCAGGGCGAGCTTCAAAGCAGCGCCTCCGATCAGAACGCAGAGCAAAAAGCAGATATACCAGTTCAAGCCTTCCCCACCCTTCTCAGTCCGCTCAATGGGCGCTGTACAAAATCAATTTATCTTTGTCTGTCAATTCCAAATGAATCTTCGATTGGTCGCCTACAAATATGCGCATTTCGCCGGTAGGCGTGACCATACCGAGCAAAACAGACCGGTTCTCCTTTGGGGAGTTATCGTATACGGCACGGATCAGTTCCTCCGCTGTACAGGGACCGGGCAACCCATCAAAAAATTTGCCCGCAGGCTTAATGTACAGTTCCTTGCTCTCGAAGCTGGAATTATTGTCATCGTAAGTCAAAATATCGCTGTAGAACTCAAACAGCGCCTCTTTTTCACCGATCTGTGTAACCATCTTGCTGATATAGCGGTTGCTGATCACAATATTATCAACACTGTAACTGTGGACCACATCGTAGTTTTTCGGATTCAGGATCTCCACCACCACGTCCACGCTGGCACGGTCAAAGTCAGCATTCTCCTTCAGGCGAGCAGAAATGATGTCCTGCACGTAAATCAGGTACGTCAGGGCATTGGCATCCAGTTCCTCGCTCAGCGCCATATCATCGGAGAGGATCAGAACGCTGGTGTCTCCTTCGCTTTCCCGGATGAACCGGTCGATGGTCTGAATGATCACATCTCTGTCGTATACCTCGGCCTCCACCACGGCGGACACGTAGGGGTACTGGCGGTAGTGATCCAGCCGCTCCAAACTGGCTTTGTCATCGATAACCAGGATGTCCAACAGCTCCCGGTCGGTGTTCCACTCTGCCCGGAAGGCGTCAAAACCGTCCATGATCGCCTTGTTCTTGCTGTTGTGGCCCAACATAATGATGCGGTGACGATCCATCAGATAGTTCTTGTTAACCGACACCTTGATCCTGGGCACGGCGGTGTCCGTTCTTCGTTTCAGGTCGATCGACGTGTCGCACACATAAAAGCACTGGCAGCCCTGTTTGGTCTCCAGGGTGGACAAGGGAATGGCGTGGCGGTGATCCCGCAGGAAGGTCTGGCAGTAAGCGTCCACATCCCGGTCCGCAGGCAGGGGCGCGGCATAGAAGGCGGCCCCCTTGTTGGAAAACAGCTCGCTGTAGACCAGGTTCAGTTCCGGCATGATAGAGAACTGGGAGAGGATTTGGCCCAGCACCTTATTGACCCGCACCGGTACGATGTTGCATTTACCCAGGCGTTCCTTGTGCTCGATGATGCGGTCCACCAGCATGGCGGTCCAGTCGTCCTCCACCTCCACCACGATCTTTTGGTCATCGGCGGAGGTCTCCGCGGCGGTGATGTCCGCCACCTGGATCAGGGTCTTGACCGTCTGCGGATTTCCCTTGGTGTACATCTCCTGCCGGTAGTCCACCTCCAGCTTGCACACGGAGTGGATCATATCTTGGCTTAAAATGATGACCGTTCTGGCCTGGCTCAGGGAAATATCATTCAGCTGCTTGGTGGAAAACGTATCACCCTGGCGGACCACTACACACACCCTGTTGCGCAGGCCGTGGGTATGCCGGTAGCGCACGCGCTGCAGCCAACCCATGTGTTTGCTCTCCTCCGCCGTGGCTTTTCTCTCCCGTGCCAGCGTATCGGACAGACGGTCAGCCACGTCCCGTTCCACCGCCTCCTTGCCGTCGCTGACCAACACCACCACGTTCTCCTTCCGACCGCTGTACAGCAGATCGTTCACGATCTCGGACGCCCGGTTATTCCAGTTCAGAATGACCGTGTGGCCGGACAGCCGCAGCTGGTGGGCGCCGGCGTTGGAGTTCTCGATGAAATTGGAGATATAGTTGGTCACATAACCGATGACGGCGCCGGTGAAGGTGATCATGCCGATAACCACGGTCAGCAGGCAGGTGAAGATCACCGCGACGCTGGCCTGTCCCACATCCTCGATGACCGAAGCGATACAGCCTGCGTCCAGGATCATCGTAATCGTATAAAACACCGAGGCCCAGAAGCCGCGGTTCTGCAGGGTGGACGGTGCCAGCCGGGAGATAATCAGCGCCGCCAGAGCAATCAGGCAGACATTGAGCAGCAGAATGACCAGAAGAATCATTCTGCGGGGGTATTTGGCGATCTGCAGGCTCAGGTGTTCCCGCAGCTTAATGTTCTTTTTCATCACGCTTCTCCCCTCGCCCGCAAAGTGACTTGCAGAAATTCTGCTGCACTGGGGCAGCCGGGCTTAGAAATCAAAATTGGAAATATACCAGGCGTCTTCCTTGCACACCATCTGAATGGTGATCGTTTCACTGTTATCATCTCCATAGCTCAATGCAGCAACCACGGAGCATTCGTCCTTGTCCGCATTGAACGCATAGTCATTCGGAACAATGTGAATCGACTGGATAAACTCCTGTGTCACCCGGTCAGCATCGCCGAAAATACCAAGGACGCCAATCAAGTCGGTCAATGTTTCGCTGGTGTTCTCCACACCCAGCAAATTCAAAGCGCTGAGGACAGGCTTTGAAACCGTCGGGTCGACACATTCAAGCATTCCCCTCACATCCAGCGCATGGCAGGCGCTTTCAAATTCGGAAATGGTATCTTTCACACTGCTTTCGGCTCCGCAGCCCGCCAAAAGGGTCAGCATGACGGCAGCCGCCAGAATAGCCGCGGCCATACGCCGCATCATCTTCTTCATATCAGAGGTCCTTCTCTCAATTCCTAACGATACTTAAATACCGATCCCACGGCGCATCCCTGCTACGGGATGCGCCGTGGGCATTGTTCCGGTATTTAAAGGGGTTTTTCCCGGTCGTTGAAGGGGGTGTCCCCTTTCAGTTTGATCTCGGTGGACAGAGGATATTTTGCAAGGTATTTGCAAAAGCCCCGGCCATACTCATCCTGACGCGCGCGGGTAATCATTTCCTCGCGCTTGGCGGCAGCCGATTCCCCGATCAGGTAGGCGTACTGGATTTCACTCCATTTGGCCATGCCTTCGTACACCTCAAGCTCCTGCGCCTGGCCGTAGTTAAGCAGGATGGTCTTCTTATCCCAGTTCAGGTACTGCCAGATGTGGGTCAGTTCATGGGCGATGGTCATCGTGGACTGCATGCGCGGTGCGCCATTCTCCACCAGGATGGAGTAACCCTTCTTATTCCTGATGGCCACGCCCAGGATCCGTCCGTCGAAGTTTCCGGTGGGAACAAAGCTCTTGCCCAGCCGTTTATGCAGCTTTTTGGCGTTGACCATTTCCACCCGCACCGGAGCAGTAATCTTGGCATCGAAGAAGGTCTCCAGGTTGCGTATCACAGTCTTGTAGATGTCACGGAATTCCTCCTCAGTCTTTACCGCCGTTTTACTGCACATCATGCAGCGTTCGCGGCCATCGGAGAGGATCTCGTACTCAGTGCCCACCAACTCAGCACCGCAAAAGTCGCAATACTTGCTGCCCGGTCTGTCAGGCACGAAATTCTTTTCGATCATGTCGGCGACGCCCATACCGTCACGGGCCTGCTTCAGCTCGCTTCTGCCGAAGCCCAACCCTTCCAGATAGCTGTGCGTCCCCTCAATATCGATCTGAGCGGGGACTTCCGCACCGCCGTAGAGCAGATAATAGCGCTCGTGGTAAGGCTTGCGGACGATGACGGTCTTCCCGGCCGCTTCGGCTCTGACCGGCTCGAAGGCAAGCTCATCCTGCTCCGCATCGTGCTCCAGCTCTTCTGTTTTTTCTTCGTCGGACTCTTCCGCGGGTGCATCAGGCCCGGCAGTAATGCCAGCAGATCCGGTATTCATCAAGGAGAAAGACTCCATGGTGTCGTCGGTGCCGTCAGCCTCCTCCGATCCGTTCTCTTCGTCCTCCGCAGCAGAATCTTCTGCGGGCGCGTCGTAATTCGGCTCGATGACTCCTTCGTTCTCCTCCACGGTCAAGGGCGCAGGTTCGAATTCGGTCTCGCCGCTCTCTGGCTCCGCTGCATCTTCTCCGTCGGGGGCCGCGGTCTCTTCCGCCTCCGGCGGGACTGGGACATCCTCATCCACGGGTGCTTCCCCGTCCTTGGGCTTGCGTTTGAACAGCCTGCCAAAGAAGCCGCCGATCTTCTGCCCGACCTTCTTAAAGAAACCGCCGACTTTTTTGACGAGTTTCCCGATCCATGTCTTCGGCTCGTCCTCCCCGGCCTCCGGTTCTACCGTGAAGTCGGGCATCTCCGGCTTGGGCGGAGGATTGAGGCTCTTCTCCATGGCGCTCAGGTGCCAGTCAAGATAGTCGCAGATCATGGCGAAGATCCGGTTCAGGTTGCGCTGCACGGCCACCAGCAGGCCCAGGTCCAGCTGGGAATCCTCAATGATATAGATGCAGTTCCGGCCCGGGTCGAATCCCCCCTCGCCGCTGAGACTGTAGGTGGCAGGCACGGCGGCTTCACCGGGCGTCACCGCCGCGATGAAGGCGTGATTTTCGGCAAAGAGAGTGCGGAACACCTCATTGAACAGCAGGGTAATGGTACCACAGACCTCATCCGTCAGCCCCTCGCCGGGCAGGTCGATGCGCAGCACCTGCTTGCTGTGGTAGACGCGCTCGGGCACGCCGTTGATGGACACCTTGCGGGCATTGGCAAAGTCGTTGTACTTATCCATCTGCCAATAGGCCGGCGTCTCCACTCTGATATCAGCATACTGCTTGGTGATCTGCAGGCCCGCAATATCCATCTTATCGCCCATAGCAGAGGAATCGACCGCGTTGGCCAGATAATAATTGCGCACCTGCCGATAGGCCGGCCGGCCGGTAATATGGTCGGCGGCACGGCGCACCAGAACCTGGCCTGTGCGGGTGACCCGCAGCATCTCATAGTACTTGCCGCCAAAGGTAAAGAATTGGCCCGGCAGGTACTTCTGGAACACATGGCCGCGCAGCTCGGTACCCAGATATTGTTTATCGCCCTTCTCGTCCTCGGCGATGTATCCGGCATTCTGGAGATCACCCAGCAGGAGGGAAACAAATTTCGAGTCGGTGATGAAGTACAGGTTCTCCATCTTCCCGCTCTCCAGGGAAAACTTCCGCTTGACGCGCAGAGTCTCGGGCGCAAAAACCGCATGTACGTCCGCGCAATCGACCACAAGAAGTTCGTTGCCGTCCTTATCTGCGGCGGTGCAGCCGACACCCCGGCAGCATACGCAGATCTCATGCCACAGGCTGGCCGGCAGATCCGTGGTGTCAACGTCGATCAGCATCAACTCCTGGCGGATCTCCTCTTCGCTGACCTGCCCGGCGCTCATGCGCAGGCAAAGCCGCAGCACGACATTGCGGGTGGTGGGTGCGTAATCAGCCACGATGTAAGGAATAGCCTTGGGGTCTGCGGTAAAGATGCTGTCGTTGTCCAGCATGTAATCCTTGAGCAAGTACTCCGGAGAAATGATGTTGACAAAGCCTTGATTCTTCGCGCGGGTGGAAAACGCCCGCTTGATCTCGAACATATTGCACGCTTCATCTTCCACGGTGAGATATTGGTTCTTTTTCACCTTCGCATTCCAGAGGTTGGGAGACACCCTGAAGTATTCGTCCATGGCCTCCTGGGACGTGGGAAGATTGGCGTAGTGCAACAGATCGTAGTAATACTGGCTTGCAATCCAGTGGATGTCCACCACTGGGAACACCTCGCCGCCGTACCACTCGGTCTGGGGGATCTGGTTTTTCAGGGCGGCAAAAGACAGCTCAGTTCCCATGCCCAGATAACGGGACAGGTTGGGCAGCAGCCTGTGCTGCAGGTGCTCCCCATCAGTCTCCCAACACATATAGGAGGACGTGCCCTTATGGTGACCGGTGGCGGACACCTCAGTCAGACTGGTCAGCAGGATGTGGGATAAAGCATCCACAAGGCCGTCACAGTTTTTGTCCGTGGAGCAGAAGGTCAGCTGCTTGCCATTCTGGCGGCAGCGGCGCACCAGGGAGTTCAGGCCGATCTGGGCGGTGGTCACCAGCTTGGAGGGTTCGATGATGATCACAAACTCCACCGCGCGGAAAAACTCGCTGTTGGCCTCATGCAGAGCCAGGTCGTGCACGCTGGAGCGGGTTATGATCCCCACGTCCAGTTCCTGGGGCTCATCTGACAGCACGCCGATGTTCCACAGGGTGGGAACGCCCGTCACGGCGGTCAGGCCATCGCGGCACCAGGTCTCCACATCTCCTTCAATGTCGTGGCGGCCCAGCACGATAAGCACTTTTTTGCGCCGCAGCAGGGCACGGTTCATGGGATAAGACACATAGGGGATCAGATCATAGTAGAACGGATTGTTGAACAGGATGCTGTTGCCCCGCAGCAATTCCAGCCCGGAGGCCAGGTAATTGTGATCCAACTCCAGGCCGTTCTCTGACCGGATGCGCATAAAGCGGCCGTAGGCCTCGACCATTGCAGTGCCGTCCTGCTCCAGTTCGTGGAGCAGCTCGTCGTGGGTGCGCGCATGGACCAGGCCGTTGTCCACTGTGGTGTTGTCCGCACCCAGCTTATCGCCGAACAGCTTGGCAAGCACCTTGCGCAGCAGCATATAGTTGCTGACGCAGCTGGCCTCATCAGCCTCACCGGTCAGCAGGCTGTCCATCTCCCGGCGGGTGAGACCGTCGAGGAAGAAGTACACTTCGCCCACGATCATCAGGCCAAAGACCGGGTAGAAAGGCACCGCCAGCAGACCGTTCCGATACAGCTCACAGGAGGCCAAAACCGCGGCGGCCGACAAAATCAGCGCGGCAATATACAAGGTCTTCAGGAAGGTGCGCGCCTGGCCGAAATGGTCGCGCACATGCCACAGCCCCGTTTCCTCGTTTTTCTCATAGAAGATGTCCGCAAAAAAGTCATGGACGCTTCCGCCGGACTTAAAGGCCACATTCAGGATTGTGACGATGATACGCTTCAGAATGACATGCGCCAGCATGAAAACCGCGTTGGACGCAAAGAGGATCAGGTGCATCGGACTGATCCTTTGCAGCAGGCTCTCCAGGAGGGCGCTCAGCGAACTGAGCACACCTGCCAGCGGCTGCAGTGCGCCGCCCAACACTGTAGTGGCTTTCAGTGCCAGATCATTCACGAACTCCGGCAGCCGGTAGATCAAAGCTTCCAGCTGTGTATTGATCCTGTTCAGGAACACGATCAGCACAACGCAGTACAGCAGCGTCAGGATGGGCATCAGAAACTGGCGGCTGCGGTATTGCTTTTTCAGGTTCGCCTTCATGTTCAGCAAAGCAAACAGGATGAAGGGGAGCAGGCAGAGCAGGTATTTCGCCATTCGGACTAATGTCTCAATCATACAGCTCCTCCCTCCTGACCGTGATGCGCTTTACAAAGTTAACCGGCACCTGCACGGTATTGCCGGGCTGCATGAATTCAATTTGGCATTTCATTCCCTCGGAATAGGGAACCGGGTAGGGAAAATCCACGGCACGGGAGAAATCGTAAAGGTACGCATCCACCTTGTTGGGGGTAATGTCCGCATTTTCAGAAACATAGCGGCCAAAAATCTCCCGCAGTTCCTCCCGGGTGCGTTGGATATCCGCCAAGTGCTTTTTCAGCACACGGACGCGCATGGTATCAGGATCCTCGTTCCGTGCCAGGAAATTGAGCACACTGAAGCCCCGCATCACATTGCAGGCGTGGCTGAGATAGCGGGAGAAGAGCGCCAGCGAACCGTCAATCTCCCCATTGATACCGTGCATCAGGCGGTTGAAGGATCGGTACAGCTCCCGCAGGCTCCCCCGCAGGAACAGCAGGCACACAACGCTGACCCCTGCCAGCAGCAGCACCGCCGCGCCCATGAGAACCAGCGACCACACGGTGTTTTCCGCATTGGACAGATTGTTGAACAGCAGCGGCAGGAAACCGATCAGATACAGGCCCAAAGCCGTAAGGCCAAGGGCGATAGTGGTCTTCCGGGTCATACGGGTCTCAATTTTCCGGTGGATGGCCCGGTCGTGCTCGGTCATCTGCTCCTCATAGCGTTCGGTGTCGAACAGATTGGGCGTGACCACGGACACCATATTCAGTTCTTCCTCTCCGGTGTACTCCTTCACATCCTCCGCCTGAAACTCGTTCAGGATCCCCGCCTTGTCCAGATCCACATGATTCATCCTGCGCATGTCGGCCGCGGCGCTTTTCAGCGCGCGCCGGGGCTGCTTGAGCAGCCTGTGCAGGGTCTTGCGGGAATTCAGATATGTGCGGTCCCATTCGCCATACTCATCCTTCGGGCAGTCTGTAGACAGGCCCAGGGCTCCGGGGTCAGCGTACAGGCCGCTGCGGTCAACCTCCTGCGAAACCGTCACGGGCACATTGATGTTGGAGCAGAAGATCATCTTGGCATCCCGGTCACTGAGCCGGGCCTTTTCCGCCTTCTGTATCTCATTGACTTTACTCGTCAGTACGCTGCCGGTCTGGGCCAGTTTAGCATCGTACAAAGACATCAGCCGTACCAACGCATCCTCGTCATTCTCGCAGTCAAGGCAGAACACGCGGTTGGGCCGCAGGACGCCGGACGGCGTGTCGTTGTTGGCCAGGATCATGATCGCGTAGAGAAACCTGATGTAATCAAATTCATAATCCTGATTGTCCCGGGGCAGGATGTCAAAGATCAGATAGCGCATTTTGTCAAAATACAGGTTCCAATCGTAGAATCTGGAATACTGGATATCTTCATGGGATACCCACGAGGTGTTGATGTCATACTCCTGCTCGGTGTATGTGCGCTGGGCCACGCAGAGCACCTCAGCGGGCAGTGAAATGCCCGGTTTTTCTCCAGCGATGATTTGCTCACGAAGTTCCTGCTTGCGGGCACTCTCTGCCTGGTACTCGGTATAGTCCAGGAACTCAATGGAATTCATGTACTCGGCAGTACGGCTGTTTTTGTTTTTTGTCACCAGCGGTCCGGCACACAGACGGGTCATCAGGCGGGTCAGCGGCTGCCGCGCCGCCTGATCAAAGGCACGGAATTTTGCCTGCTTCAGTTGTTCCAGGTATTCCCGGCGGTGCTCCTTTACCTCCTCTACATCCTCGGAATCAAGAGGAGTGAACAAAGGCGGCGTAAACTCCACCCGGTCGAAGGGATTTTTGCGCTCCGTACCAACTGCATCACAGAGAACGACGGCACGCCATTCCCGCTCCCGCGCGACGGTCTCCACCAAATGAGGCACCGAATCTGCCAGGGTATCCTCCTCCAGCCTCCACTCACAGAATTCCACATGGGCGTCATCAATAAACGGCTTCAGGAACTCACTGTATTCCCGGATGCTGTCGATATGCTCTTTTTCCGCAATCACAACAGTGAACAATTCATTCACCTCCGTTTCCCAAGCTCATATGCGAGCCGAATTCTTTGTCTCAGCTGCATATCAGCGGATCCGGCTTCTCATCTCTTCGAGGGTCTGCTCGTAATCATCGGGCTCGGGAGCAGTGGAGAAGGAATTCTTCACCTTTCTGTAAATGATATCGATGACGGGATTCTCCGACAGATTGTTTCTGCAGTTCAGGGCGTCAAACTTCTCGCAATTGTCGATCAGCAGCATAAACTGCTTCTTGAGCAGGTCGCACAGCAGGAAGCGGGCGTCATCCGGGTTCTCCCACACGGCCAGTTCATCCTTGAAGGTCTTAATAACCGCTTCCACAACCCCAGTGATTTCATCAATGAAACGCAGGCTATTGGGCAGGGAGTTGTAATAGACCAGGGGAATCTCAAACAGGCTGGTGGGGCCCTCGTGCACGGCCTCGATGCAGAACTCGCTGAGGTCCTTAGCGAAGGTGGTGGCCTCGTAGTTGGAGTTCTTCACACGGTCGCGCGCGCGCTTCTTCTCCTTGATCACATCCATGTCTTTGACAATGGCGGGGCTGATATACAGGGAGTCCAGGATCTCATAGAACTCGTCGCACAGGGTCCCGTTGGAGACCACCATATTTACATAGCGCTCGTCGGAGTTCTCGTACTTATACACTTTTTTGCCGCCTGCGGCCGTGGAGATGTGGCGGGAAGCGATGGCCCGGTGGACCAGGCCGTAGATCAGGGTCTGATGGACCTTCATCATCTGCTCCGCCTGGAAGCCGAAATCCAGCTCGGGCATGGCAGACAGAGAATCCCAGCGCTTGTCGATGTGGGTGGAGATCATGGAATTCTTGGTAGAATCGGGGCCGATGTTCCGGGAGTAGGAAATATAGGCGCTGTGATACAGGCCCGCGTCATTGACGCCGGTCTCAGTCTCACTTCGGGCGGCGAATTTGCTGAGTTTGTCGGGAGTCAGATTGTACAGGGCATTGAAGAAATGCAGCTCATAGCGGGAAATGGTGTCCACTGCGGAGCCCTTGGGGACCAATTCCCCGATGCGGTAGGCACGCATATCGCTCAGGGACTTGTTATAGGCACACAGTTTGACTTCCCGGGCCTCCTCGTTGCGCAGACGCTGGATGCCGGGAGCAGCCAGGCGTTCACCCATGGCGATAATGCTGCGGATGTGGCGTAGGTTATCCTCGTTGGTGACCTTATCGATCAGCTTCTTGCCGCTGCCCTGCTGCTCATCGCGCATCTTCAGGCGGGCCTGCAGGCGGTTCTCCAGGGCAATGGCCTCGATGATGTTGACGTCAATGGTTTCACTGCACTTACGGCGCACATCCTTCTTGAAGTAGCCCAACAGGATGTCGTCAAAGAT
>JBJEYS010000312.1:0-2433 GCA_051886995.1 Oscillospiraceae bacterium | reverse complement strand
GAGAAGAAAAAGCTCTCGTACATTTTGCACAGGTCATCCAGATACTCGGAGCCAAACTTGTAGGCTTCCAACTTGGCGGTCAGTTCGCCGTACTCCTTGATGTGCTTGTGATAGTCAGGGAACAGCTCGTTCAACTTGGGATAAATGCTGTCAGCGCCCTTCAGCCAAAGGCTGATTTTGCTGTACTGATCGGGATTCAGCTCGGCCTCGCACAGCTCGTCCAGGCTGACCTCCACCTTCTTCTTGCTGTTCTTGGCATCGAACATGCCGGCATCGTTGGCATCGGGAGCATACAGTTCCAAACGGGGCAGGGTCACATTGTTCAGGGTGGAGTTGGCGTTTTTCAGGCGCTTGTCCATCTCCAGCTTGGCCAGGTAGAGCATACAGCGGGCAGCATTGGGATGACATACATCGCCGAAAGCGTTTTTCAGTAGGAACTCCAGCGTACCAGGTTTCTTTTCGTTGATCGTCTTGTTTTCGTTTACAAACAGGGCCTCCGCGGCGTTTTCGGCCACTTTCTTGGCGCTGCCGCGCAGAACGGCCTCGTAAGTACGCAGCTTCTCCTTGTTCTCCACTGCGTGCCCCTTGTTTTCCTCTTCGCCGTAATCGATCTCGTTGGCCAGGGCGTTTGCGTCATCACGGGCACTGCGGATGGTGGTGTCACTGGACAGAGCGTTGACGATCTCATCTTCAAAAGCCTTGAAAAAGCTCTTGACGCGCTTGTCGGCATCCTTCAGGAACTGGTTGTTCAGGTCCTTGGAGAAATTGTCGGTTGCGGTACGCAGCTTGTTGATGTACACCTCACCGCGGGTGGGGATCTCCGTCTGGGGCAGGCCCTTCTTGATGGCATCGCGCTTGGCGACCTCATAGGCATTGTCGTACTTGGACCACTTGGCGGCCTCGCCTTCGCCGCCGACGCTGTCCTTGGCCCAGCCGTAGGCGATATAATCGGCAATCTCCTCATAGGGATAACGCACCACACCGGCGCCGATGCCGCCGAAACGGTTGCGGCCGAAGTTGCCGGGGTTGGACATTTCCTTGATAATATTGTCCTCCACGGAGAAGGCATTCTTCTGCATGGGGCCGATGTTCTGCTCATACAGAGCCTGAGCGGCCTGGGCCTTGTACTGATCCAGGCTGATCATGGTGGTGTCCTCGGCGTTCTGGCCGTCCATCAGGAAGCAGAAATCGAAGGGCAGCAGGGACAGGCTCTTCAGCTCATCGGTGCCCGCGGCGGCAAAGTCGATGTGCAGGTTGCGGTAACGGCTCAGTTCGCCGTCGCCCACATCCATAAAGCCGGAGCCCTTCATCATGAAAGCGTTGATCTCCTTGATGGTGGCGTAGGCGTTGCGGCGCTGGCTCTCGCGCTCGGCGGTGGAGTCGATGACGCTGTCCAGGGTCTCGGGCAGCAGGATCACGGAGCGGACGATCAGAGAGGTGTTGGGATACTTGGTGTTCACATAGTCGCGCACGAACATGGCCAGGGGCAGGATGATGCCGGAGCCGGTGCCGCCGGAGGCGGTGGACACCATGACCACGCGCATGGCCTGCTTCATCTCCTTGCCGTCCTTGCGGAACAGGTCGTCGATGGCGCTGTACAGGGGCTTGATGTGGCCGGTCTTGATGGTGGCGTTCAGAGCCAGGCGGGAGATGGCGCGCACCTGGCCGGCGCCCTCGGAGACGGTTTTGTCATACATGACCGCATTCTTGGGGAACCAGTTCTTCAGGGCGTCCTGGTCGTAGTCCAGGTAGTCGCCCACGGTCTGGGTATTCGAGGTCTGGACATAGTAAATATGGGCTTTGCTGCTTGCCACACTGGAAAGATCATTCACGTTGGTATCCAGGCAAACGAAGTTGATGTTCTCAACCTCGCCGGGGCGGCACATCTCCGCCACGCGCTTGACGATATTGCAGCCGGTACCGCCGACGCCGATAAACAGAGTAGGGGCAGCCACAACGTTTTCCTTGATGATTTCCTTGCTCATGTCATTTCCTCCAAATCCTTATATTTTCAGTTTTAACACACTTACTTGAATTGAAGCTGGACGGTCAGAGTAAAGGACTCGCCGGTGATGGTCTCGCCCATAAAGGTGCAGGTGGGCTTGCCGCCCATCTCAAACTTGGTCGCCACGTTGGCGCTGGGCACCTGCTTGCTGTCAAACATCCAGGTCACGCCGTCTCCCTCGTCCACCTTGACCAGGCTGTGGGTGCCGACGGACAGGGTCTGCAAAGCCGCGGTATTGCTGGGAGAAACATTGGTGACCAACACCCGGCGGCGGTTGGATTTGACTCGGCGGGGGCTGACTGCCTGCAGAGCCAGAGTGAACCCGCCCTTGACCAAGGGGGAGCCGGAATAGGGCGGCGTGGAAATCTGGACAGAACCGCTTCGCTTGCCGCCGCCAATATAATTGCACTTTGCCGCGCCCTTTACCG
>JBJEYS010000311.1:0-3867 GCA_051886995.1 Oscillospiraceae bacterium | reverse complement strand
GCTGTACAGCAGGTGCAGGGTGGTGTGCTCCATGCCGCCGTTGTACCAGTCCACCGGGGACCAGTAGTCCATGGCCTCTTTGGAGGCAAGGGCGTCGGGGTTGTGGGGGTCCATATAGCGCAGGAAGTACCAGCTGGAGCCGGCCCACTGGGGCATGGTGTCGGTCTCACGCCGGGCGGGGCCGCCGCAGTGGGGGCAGGTGGTGTTGACCCAGTCGGTCATGTGGGCCAGGGGAGATTCGCCGTTGTCGGTGGGCTCGTAGCTCTTCACATCGGGCAGCAACAGGGGCAGATCCTTCTCGTCCATGGGCACCCAGCCGCACTTGTCGCACCAGATCATGGGGATGGGCTCGCCCCAGTAGCGCTGACGGGAGAACACCCAGTCGCGCAGCTTGTAGTTGACCTTCTCGTGGCCGATGCCCTTCTCCTCCAGCCACTTGGTGATGACGGGGATGGCCTGCTTCACGGTCAGGCCGTTCAGGAAATCGGAGTTGACCAGGACGCCGGTGTCGTCCTTGGCGGTAAAGGCCTCTTTCTGAACGTCCTCACCGCCGGCGACCACCTCGATGATCTCGCAGCCGAACTTCTTGGCGAAGGCCCAGTCACGGGTATCGTGGGCAGGCACGGCCATGATGGCGCCGGTGCCGTAGGAGGCCAGCACATAGTCGGAGATAAAGATGGGGATCTCCCGGCCGTTGACCGGGTTGATGGCGCGCACGCCCTGGAGCATGACGCCGGTCTTCTCCTTGTCGGCGGCCAGCTCGGTGCGCTCGAAGTCGCTCTTGCGGGCGGCGGCGGCCACATACTCCTCCACCTCGGCCAGGTTGCTCAGCTTGTCCGCCCACTTCTTCACATACTCATGCTCCGGAGAGATGACCATGTAGGTGGCGCCGAACAGGGTGTCGGGGCGGGTGGTAAAGACCACGATGTCGTCCCCGGTGGTGGCCTTGAAGGTGACCTCCGCGCCGGTGGAGCGGCCGATCCAGTTCTTCTGCTGGATCTTGACCCGCTCGATGAAGTCCAGGCCGTCCAGGTCGTCGATCAGGCGCTGGGCGTACTCGGTGATCTTCAGCATCCACTGGCTCTTCTCCTTGCGGACCACGGGGGCGCCGCAGCGCTCGCACACGCCCTCCACGACCTCCTCGTTGGCCAGCACGCACTTGCAGGAGGTGCACCAGTTCACGGGCATGGTGGTCTTGTAGGCCAGTCCCTTCTTGTACAGCTGCAGGAAGATCCACTGGGTCCACTTGTAGTATTCGGGGTCGGTGGTGTTGACCACGCGGTCCCAGTCGAAGGAGTAGCCCAGCATCTGCAGCTGCTTGGTAAAGTTGGCAATGTTGTCGTGGGTCACCTTGGCGGGGTGGATGTGGTTCTTAATGGCATAGTTCTCGGTGGGCAGGCCGAAGGCATCATAACCCATGGGGAACAGGACATTGTAACCGTCCATGCGCTTCTTGCGGGCCACCACGTCCATGGCGGTGTAGGGCCGGGCATGGCCCACGTGCAGGCCCTGGCCGGAGGGGTAGGGGAACTCCACCAGTCCGTAGAACTTGGGCTTGTCCCCGCCGTTCTTCGCGGCGTAGGTCTTCTCTTCCAGCCACTTCTTCTGCCACTTGGGCTCAATGCTGGCAAAATCGTACTTCATCTCTCTCGCACTTCCTTATTACACGGCAGGCTGGCCGCCCGCCAACGATTCTTGTATAATCTTAGATATTATAATGGAAAAGCCGTGAGATTGCAAGGGCCGCCGCGCAATTTGCGCGGCGGCCCGCTCTTTATGGTTTCAATCCTTCTTCAGCACTTCGCTCAGGTCCACCTGCTCGGCGTCTTTCCAGAGACGCTCCAGGTCGTAGAACTTGCGGGCCTCGTCGTTGAAAATATGCACCACAACGGCAGAAAAGTCCATCAGCACCCAGGTGCCGCCCCGGTGCCCCTCGATGTGGTGGGGCGGCTCGCCCAGATCCTTCATGGTCTTCTCACAGATGTCGGACAGGGCCTTGATCTGGGTCGTGGAGGTGGCGGTGCAGAGCACAAAATAGTCGGCCAGCGTGGTCAGGTCGCCGGTCTTCAGCACCTGGATGTCCTCACCCTTCTTGCTGTCCAGCGCCTTGGCGATCTCCATGGCCATATCTTTGGAATTCATCATATCGTTGTTCTCCTTCCTGTTTCAATCAGGGTGTGCCGCGTCAGGCGGCGGGCTCCAGGGGCGGCAGGACCGGAATGTCCGGCTCCTCCTGGGACGGTGTGGGCTCCGCCGAAGGCTCCTCCGGTTCCGGGCTGACCGCCGGTTCTTCCGGAGTCACAGGCTCATCGGGCACGTCCGGTGAGGGTTCCGATGAAGGTTCCGGAGAGGGCTCAGACGAGGGTTCCGGAGAGGGTTCCGCGGACGGTTCCGGCGAAGGCTCCGGCTTGGGGGTCGGCTTCACCGGCGGGCTGGCCGCTTTGGTATCTTCGATCACCCCGGTGGAGGAAGACAGGCTGCCGTCCGCATTGATGCTCATAATATCCTGCTGCGAAGCGACCCGATCCTCCAAATAGGGGTTAAAGTACTCGTTCACCACCGCCAGAAGCTCTTCCCCATCGGGCAGCACATAAGACTGGTAATTTTGATAGGTGCGGCTCCATGCCGAGGCATTGTAATTGCCCGGCAGGGTGATAAAGCTCACGTTCTCCATGGTCAGGCCGCCGAAGATGGCCTGCTCGGCGAACCAGACCAGATTGCCCACGGTCAGGTCAGTCTGAACGTTCTCGGTAAAGATCCTGGCAAACTCCTGGATCTTGGTGACGTTCTGGATCTTCAGGCACTGCGCGATGACCGCCTTCAGAAAAGCCTGCTGGGTCTCGATGCGCCCGATGTCGCCGGTGACATATCCGGTGCCGTCATTGTTCTGCCGCCAGCGGACTACGCCCATGGCCTGCTCGCCGTCCAGCTGCTGATAGCCCTTGTTGATGTGAATGTGCAGGTCCTGAGTGGGGTCGTCATAATTCATGTTCCGGGGCACATCGAACCACACGCCGCCGATGGCATCCACCAGCTCGCCCACGGCCTTCCATTCCACCACAACTTCAAAATCGGGCACAAAGCCCACCAGCTGGCTGACCTCCGTGTACAGGGCCCGGATACCCTCGTCTCCGCCGCCATTGGCATTATAGACTGAATTGATCCGCTTAATATCCCAGGAGACGTTCACCATCGTATCCCGGGGGATACTCATAACGTTCAGCCTCTGATTGGAAATGTCATAGGCAGCCAGGAGGATGGTGTCGGTATTGCCGCCGCCCCCGGTATCCCGGCCCACCACCAGGAAGGTGTAAAAATCCTTCTTGCGTTCGCCGCCGGTCTCCACACCGGGTATTTCGTTTGCCGCGGAATCAGCCGTCTTGTTCGGTTCCTCACCGGGCACCTCCGGGGGCTTGGCCCAGGCCCGGTACACGGCAAAGAGCACCAACAGCAGAGCCAGCAGGATGACCAGCGCCAGAATCACCGTCAGCCGGATCTTCTCTTGCCGGGTGCGCGGCTTTTTCGCTTTCTTCTGCAGGTGTGCCCCGCCTTTTCTGTTTCTGTATTCGCTCATGGATCCATTCCTTTATTCCAATTTTGTACTCGGCTCTCGCAGCAGGTAATCCCGTGCCGCCAGGGTGTTGGGGTGGATGGGATTGCCCCGCTGCCGCATCTCCTCCACACTCATTTCGGTACCCAGCAGCACCGCGGCGTCCAAATCATCATATGCCAGTTCACGCAGCTTCTCCACCCCCTCAAAATCGCGGGTGGGCTCCATATAATCGGCAATGTACAGAATCTTTTCCAGCAGGGTCATGTCCGCCTTGCCGGTGGTGTGCCAGCAGATGGCCTGCCAGACCTCCTCCG
>JBJEYS010000310.1:0-3867 GCA_051886995.1 Oscillospiraceae bacterium | reverse complement strand
GGCTTTATTTTTTCTTTTTCTTGAGGACGAACACGCCGCCTGCCGCGGCCAGGACCACAGCGGCCCCGGCGCCGATGACCACGGGAACCACCGGGAAGGAGGCGCTCTCCTGGGGGATCTCCTCCATCTCGATGGGGGCGGGGGACACTTCATAGAGCAGCATGAACAGCCGGTAGAGGATATCGGCCGCCTCCGCCCGGGTGATCTCCCGCAAAGGCTCCAGGGCGGTCAGCTCCGCCGGGAGCAGCCCCTCGCGGATGGCCAGCGCCATCGTATCGACCGCCCAGTCGCTGGTGTCGCTGCCGTCGCTGTAAATATCCAGATAGGTCTCCGGGTCAGCAGGCATGGCGTACCCCTTCTTTTCCGCCAGGGTGCGGGCGGCCAGGGCCAGCACCTGTTCCCGGGTGATCAGGTTGTCGCCGGAGAAGGTTCCGTCATCATATCCCTGGACGATGTTGTCGTGCTGGGCAGAGGCCACATGGGCGTAGAAGGGGCTGTCGGCGGGTACGTCGGGGAAGGTGGTGGTCAGGCTCCGGTCAAGGGCGAAGAACATGCCCACCAGGGCGGCGGTGAAGTCATAGCGCTTCAGCGGGCCGTTGGGGTCAAAATTGCCGCCGTCGGCGGTAAAATAACCCTTGGATACCATGAAGCGGATGGCCTTCTGCACATCCTCGTCCAGGTCTCCGATGTCGTTGAGCGCCACCTCGTTGCGGACGATCTCATAGACGCCGGAAAATTTGGTGGAGAATTCCAGAGCGCCGTTGGCGCGGTCATACTGGCCGCCCCAGTTGTCCGAGCCGCCGCTGTAGGTGGCCAGGACGGTGGCCAGCTCGCTGTCGGCGGGCAGGAGGAAGAACACGCTTTGCTCCAGCTGATCCACAACCTGGCCGGCGTCGTCCAGGAAATTGATCTGCCAGGTGTTGTCCCCGGTCCGGTTCAGCTGGACCACCACGGCGGCGTACCGCTCCAGCAGGGCGGACAGGGCGGCTTTGGTCAGGCGCACGCCGTGGCTGGCGTCGCCCAGCAGGACCTGGACGCCGTCCGCCTGCCCCATCTGCTCCAGCACGCTCTTGTCAAAGGTGATCTGGACGGGCTTGCCGTCCTCCAGGTCCCGGCAGACGATGCGCAGGATCAGGGTGACGGTTTTATTCAGGGTGATCCCCTCGTCGGTGAGCACCTGCTCATACCGGGTGCGGAACTCCTGCGCCTGGGACAGGCTCTGCTCCACCGCGCCGCCGTCGATAACGATCTGGTTCTTTTTCGCGGAGACGCCGTAGGCGCTCTGCTGGGTGAGCACGGTCTCCAGGAAGGTGGCCAGCTCGCCCTTGGCGGCGTCGTTGGGGGCCGTGCCGTCCATCTGGGCCAGCACGTTTTTCAGGTAGGTCAGGGGCTCCTCCCCCAGCTTGCTGTAATCGAAGGTCAGGTTGGAGGTGGTCTGGTCGGCGCGCAGGGCGGCGTCCAGCGCCTCCTGGGCGGCGGCCTCGCCGCTGTCGGCGGAGACCACCCGGAAGCCGGTTTTGGTCTGCTTGACCAGGGCCCCGCCGGAAACGGCGCCGTCCACATAGATGACGACGTAGTACAGATCGTCGCTCAGCCGGTAGATCTCGCCCAGCTCCCCGCCCAGCCGCTCGGCGATGGCGGCGGCGATAGCGGCCACCTGGTCGGCGGTCAGGGCGTCCGTGACCTCTTCATAGGTATAGCTGGGCCTGCCGTAGGCGTCGGCGTACTGCTGCAGCAGGGCGGCGGCGTCGGCGCCGGCGGACCAGTCGCCCATCAGATAAGAGCCGCCGGTGGAGACCTCCGCGAATTCGAAACCCGAATACCATTCATCCAGGTTGTCTTCCTCCCAGGCGGACTGGGAAGCAGGCTCTCCGTTGTGGAGATACAGACTGAGGCTGTGGATCACTCCCTCATCGGCCCAGTCTGCGGTCCAGCCGGCCCGGAGAAGCTCATCCACGGAAGCCTCATAGCCCCATTCGTCCTTGCGGGCGTTGACCAGGGGCAGGCGGGCCCCCTGGGCGGTCACGCCGTCATCCGACCAGGCGCTGTAAAACATAAAATGATCCAATAACGTCAGCTGCGCGTTGGAGACTTCATAGGTAAGCGATCCGCTCATGTCGCCCACGCTCAGGGAACAGCCGTCCCCGACGGACAGCACGTTTTTCCCATCCTTCTTACCGAAGCCATATCCGAACGTAAATCCCGATTCCAGATCCTTATCAAAATCGAACGCCTTCGCCTGCTTGCCGTCCCAGGTCCAGAAGGTGACGTCTTTCCCGGTGCTGTAAGCATATATCAGATCCCCATATTCCCCGGCATAGGCGGTCAGCATCAGGGGCATCCCGTCCCCTGCCGGGTCTAACAGAAGTGCCTTCAATTCCCCGGAGTAGCCCCACTCATCCCGAAAGGTGGCGGGCATCTTTGCCAGCACCTGGGCGTAACCCGCCGCCATCTTCGCGTCCATTTTGCATTTTGTGCGGTCGCCCAGATAGGCGACGCGGCTGAGCAAGGTCTGGGCGTCCGCCCCTGACAGGGCTTTGGTCTCCAGCGCGGAGCACAGTTCTTTCCCGTTGGGTTCAAAAAGCAGTCCCATGCATCCGGCGCCCTCGGTGACCAACTGAATGGGATCATCGGCCGTGTACCGCTTCAGCAGCTTCCGGTACTCCGTTTCACTGCAGGTGCGCTGCGCGCCGTTTTCCGTGACCGAAATGACCGGCGGAACCTCCTTCAGCTGGAAATTCTCGTCATATTCTTGCGGTTCCTGATAGCTGTACGTCAGGACTTCCTTCCACGCACCGTTCTGAAGGCGGTAAATGGTGCCCCACTCACAGTAGCCGCTGCCCGCGCCGGGATAGCCGCCGCCGCCATCGTGAAAATATGTTATGCCGTTCACCGTGTGCAGAGAGGTGGAATTCAGATCGCGGCTGCCGTATGCATAGAGGTCGTTTTCAAACAAAAGCACCGCCTTGCTCCCGTTCCAGGTCCAGACCTGCTCGTAGGCGTAAGTCGACGGAGCATCGGAAAGGGAATCGGTGCGCACGATGTAAAGCTCGGGCACGCCGTTGCGGTCGAAGTCCTTCAGTACGCCGCCGGCAAAGCCGTTTCCGCTCGTATCACCGGCCATGATGGAAGTGCTGGTGGTATACCCCCAGCTCCCGGCCTGTTCCTGCACCACATCCAAATAGGCCCGGGCGATCTCCGCGGTCAGCTTCTTGGTGTTCAGCAGCTGCTCCGCCGCCTTGGCCTCCACCGTCCAGATGGGCGCGGCCAGCAGAAGCGCAAAGGCCAGCAGGCCGGACAACATTCTTTTTTTCATCTTTTTCATTGTAATCCCCGTCCCGCCGCAATACGCGGCATTGATTTGATTTATTCTATCTTCTTTGTGTTTCTCTGTCAACGAGACTGGGGAATAATTGCTCCCCATTTCCCGCATCCGTACAGTAAGACCCGCCGGACGGCCATTTGGTTTTATTTTTCAGAAAAAAATATGCTCCCACCCAAGGGCGGGAGCATATGGGACGCGGGCCTTCGGCGGGGGCGGGATCACTCCTGTTCATCCACCCGGACCACGGACGTACAGCGTTTGGTGTCGGTGTCGATGGTAAAGAGCACGGCGTCCAGCTTGCAGGGGCCGTCGGCGCTTTCAAACCGGCTGGGGGGCGCGCCCAGGAAGCGGTTCAGGGCCTGCTGGGGCCGGACGCCCAGGACGGACCGGGCGGGGCCGGTAAAGCCCAGGTCGGTGACGAAGCCCAGTCCCTGGGGCAGCACCTGGCAGTCGGCGGTGGGCACATGGGTGTGGGTGCCCCAGAGGGCCTGGGCCCGCCCGTCCAGATGCCAGGCCATGGCGCCCTTCTCGCTGGTGGCCTC
>JBJEYS010000309.1:0-17860 GCA_051886995.1 Oscillospiraceae bacterium | reverse complement strand
CCAGCACGTCGATGATGTGGTGCGGATTGCCGCAGCCCAGGAAGCCGCCGATCGCGATGGTCATCCCGTCCTTGACGAGATCCGCGGTCTCCTGCACAGAAATAAACTTAGGCATGGAAATACCTCCTAATTATTTAAAGTTGCGTTGTCATGCTTCGGATTGGGCGCATGGCCGGGGCGCTTTCCCTCTGGCTCGGGCTTATAACAGCCGCAAGCGGCTTCGGTTTTTCGCCCTTGCCTCGGTTCAAGCGCCCCTATGCGCCGATCCTGCGCGCTTCTTATTTCAGCACTTCTCGAAGATGGTGGCGACGCCCATGCCGCCGCCGATGCACAGAGTGGCCAGGCCCTTCTTGGCATCGTCGCGCTTCTGCATCTCGTGCAGCAGGGTGACGATGATACGGGCGCCGGAAGCGCCGACGGGGTGGCCGATGGAGATGGCGCCGCCGTTGACGTTGACCTTGCTCATATCGAAGTGCAGCTCACGGGCGACCGCGATGGACTGAGCGGCAAAAGCCTCGTTGGCCTCGACCAGGTCGATGTCCTCGATCTTCAGGCCGGCCTTCTCCATAGCCTGACGGGAAGCGGGAACAGGGCCGACACCCATGATCTTGGGATCGACGCCGCCGTGGCCCCAGCTGACCAGCTTGGCCATGGGCTTCAGGCCGTACTTCTCAACAGCTTCCTTGGAGGCCAGCACGATGGCGGCAGCGCCGTCGTTGATGCCGGAAGCGTTGCCGGCGGTGACGCGGGGGGTGTGCTTGTTGGTGTCAGCCTCGTGAACACCGGTCAGCTCGAAGGTATGGACGATCTCATCCTCAACGCCCTCGGGGCCGCAGGGGAAAGCGCCCTTCAGCTTAGCCAGAGCCTCAGCGGTGGTGCCGGCGCGGGGGAACTCGTCCACCTTGAACTCGACCATTTCCTTCTTCTTCTTGACCATGACGGGAACGATCTCGTCGTCGAACTTGCCGGCAGCCTGAGCCGCCTCGGTCTTCTGCTGGGAAGCCAGGCCGAAAGCGTCCAGCTCCTCACGGGTAATGCCCCAGATGTCGCAGATGTTCTCAGCGGTGGTGCCCATGTGATAGTTGTTGTAAGCGTCCCACAGGCCGTCCTTGATCATGGTGTCAACGACCTTCTTGTCGCCCATGCGGGCGCCCCAGCGCTCGGCGGGCAGAGCATAGGGAGCGGCGGACATGTTCTCGGTGCCGCCGGCCACGATGATCTCGGCATCGCCGGCAGCGATGGCACGAGCGGCCTCGATGACGGACTTCATGCCGGAACCGCAGACCATGCCCACGGTGTAAGCGGGGACGGAGAAGGGCAGACCGGCCTTGATGCCGACCTGACGGGCGGGGTTCTGACCCTGAGCGGCGGTCAGGATGCAGCCGAACATCAGCTCATCGACCTGCTCGGGCTTCACGCCGGCGCGGTTCAGAGCCTCTTTGACCACCACGGCGCCCAGATCAGTGGCGGGGGTGTCCTTCAGGGAGCCGCCGAAGGAGCCTACGGCAGTACGGCAGCAGTTGACGACATAGATGTCTCTCATGTTTTACGACCTCCAAAATTTATAAGTTCCCACAGGGGTTTATCACTGCACTGGAAATTATATACCTATGAATTGCAAAAATCAACCGCCAGCTTACACTTTTTTCTCCCCAAAAGCGGCTTTTGGCCCCGATCCCGAACGAGTTCGGAACCGGGGCCGTGTGTTATGTCATTTATTCGCCGAGGGTAGCCCAGGCATAGTCTTCCCAGTCGCTCCCCGTCCAGCTTTCGCCGTTTTTCTCCTGCACCTCTACCGCATCCACTTGGGCGTGGGTAAACAGGTTTACCTGTCCCTGCAATACCCCGGCCTCCTGCAGCGCCGCCAGGGTGTGCTTCGCCGTGGTCTGCAGGGTCACGGTGATCCGCTCGGTAATAATCTCCGGCTCGGCGGACGTCGGGACGTCCTCAGGAACGGGTACGATCTCCACTTCACCGTAGCTGTTGACGACTTCATGGACCTGATCCGAGCGGCCGCGGTAGAACACGATCTCCAGGTCGTTGACAAAGCAGTTCTCCATGCGGTCTTCATTCTCCAGCAGGTAGCGCCGGCCCAGGTTGCCCTCGGCAAAGTCGGCCTGGACGGCCCGGAACACCTTTTCACGGGCATCTTTGCTGACCGCGATCTCGCGGAAACCTTCTTCCGGCGTATAGCTGCTCAGGGTCATGCTGATGACATCCTCCGCCGACTTGTCAGCCAGACCGTACATCTTCTCGATCACCTGGGGCAGGTTGACCAGGGCGTCCAGCTTGGCGGCGGGAGATGTGGGGTCATCCAAAGCCCCGGTGCTGACCGGGATCTCATAGCTGTAATCCCGGCGGACGGTCTTGCCGCTTTTCAGCGTGTAGACCACCTCAAATCCGGAGGTGGTCCACGCACCGCTTCCGGGTGTGCCCCCGCGCTCAATGGCTTCCTTGTTGTCTGTCACGGCCTGGTGGGCCTCCAGAACCGCGCTGATGACTTCGGGGTCAGAAGTCTCCATTGCCAGAAGGTCTCCCGAGTCGTAGGGGGCCGTATACATACGAGACACCTGCACCGACGCCACATCCTCCGCGTCGGGCACACGCCGCTCGAAGCCGGTCAGATCAAACTCCATGACGCAGACAAGCACCGCCAGCGCCGCCAGGAAGGGCACGCACCCCTTCCAGCAGTGGAACACCCGGAAGGATTTCTCCAGCAGCATCCGGGCCAGAAAGTAACCCGCCGCGCCGCAGAGCAGCATGAACACCAGCAGGGTCCACGCCCCCTCTGGCAGGGCGCCGCAGAAGATCTCGTAGAACAGGCTGCCGAAGGCCAGGGCGCAGCAGAAGGCCACGCCGTACTGGAACACGGGGCGCATCCAGGGCACGGTGACCACGTCCCCGACCCGTTCCATGTCCCGGCGGCGGTACAGCGCCAGAGCCAGACCGGCCAGGATCAGGCCGAAAATGACATAGACCAGGATGTAGCCCAAGCCGGACAGCCAGGCAGTCTCATACTGGACCATGCCGTCTATGTTCTGCACCCGCACCTCCAGATTATCTTCCAGCTTCCAGACGGGGGTCAGCCACTCCGCCGCCCTCCAAAGCCCCCGGATGCCCGTATAGCCGAACACGAAGCGGGACAGGGTCAGGTCCAGCAAGGCCACCAGCCCCGCCGCCAGGCAGTTGAAGATGACGTAAAAGGCGGGCAGGCCCAGGATATGCCCGGTGAACATGGTGCAGAAGGTGGCGAAGCAGAAAAAGAACAGCTCCATCAGGGTCACGCTGAAGAACCACACGGCCAGGGAACCCGCATCCACAGCGCCCCGGGTCGCCTCGGCCAGCAGGGTCAGCACAAAGACGATCAGGTTCGGGCCCGCCAGGAAGGTCATGCCGGACAGGAAATTGGTCAGGAACAGGCCCTCCCGGCGAACGGGCAGAGTGTGCATCAGGCAAACCGCGCGGTTGTTGCAGAGATAAGACCACACGGCACACGCCGCCAGCAGGGAAAAGACCGCCGCCAGGGGCAGCCCCAGGCTCTTGACCAGGGAGAGCACGTTCCAGTGGGCAAAGCGGAAGGGGTCGCCGTAATTGTCCAGGATCAGGCTGATGGGGAACACGAACAGCCAAATCAGCAGATACAGCCCCCAGATGGGCCAGAACCGGGTCAGGTTCTTTTTATACAGGGTCGGATTAAACCATGATCTCGCGGACCGCATAGTCCTCACCTCCCAGCTCATAGATAAAGATCTCCTCCAGGGTCAGGGGCAGCGCCTCCATCAAAATGGGCGAATATACCGCCAAGCGGTTGGTGATCTCCTCCGCCCGGCCCCGGACGATCAGGGTGTGGATGCGCCCCACCTGGGACACATGCAGAACCTCCATGTCCTCCGGCAGTTTGGGCATCTCCTTCTCCTGGAACACCACCTGCATCTTCACCACGTTGCCCTGCAGGTCGGACAGGGAGCGCTCCACCAGTACCTTGCCCCGGGACAGAATGCCCACATGGTCGCACACGTCCTCCAGCTCCCGCAGGTTGTGGGAGGACACCAGCACCGTGGTGCCGTGCTCGGCCACATCGCCCATCAGCAGGCTCCACACCTGACGGCGCATGACTGGGTCCAGGCCGTCCACCGGTTCGTCCAGGATCAGGTAATCGGGCCTGCAGCACAGGGCCAGCCAGAAGGCGCTCTGCTTCTGCATACCCTTGGACAGGCGGCGGATGGGCCGCTTTTCATCCACAGTGGTAAAGATGTCTTTCAGGGCCTGATAGCGTTTCTCGTCGAATTTGGGGTAAAAGCCCTTGTAGAACTTCATCATGTCCCGTGTGGAGGCCGACAGGAAGTAGTACAGCTCATCAGGGATGGCGGTCAGCCGGGCCTTCACCGCCGGGTTTTCGTAAACGTCCTGTCCGTCCACGGTGATCGTGCCCCCGTCCGACCGGTAAATGCCGGTGATGTGGCGCAGGATGGTGGACTTGCCCGCTCCGTTGGGTCCCACCAGGCCGTAAATGGAGCCGGTGGGCACCGTCATGGTCAGGCCGTCCAGGGCCCGGAAGTCGTCGAAATTCTTGACGACGCCTTTCACTTCGATCATAGCTGCACCTCCTCATCGTTTCCCTTTTCCGCACCTGCCGCCGCCCGGCGCAGGCGGTCGGACAGCTCCTGGGGCGTCATGCCCAGGAACAAAAGCTCTGCCGCCGCCGTATCGAACCGGCTCAGCAGTTCCCGGCGCCGCTCCTCGTTGACATCCTTCTGCTCCGCGGCGAAGGAGCCCTTTCCTGCCACGGAGTACAGATACCCCTCCTTTTCCAGGGCCTCGTAGGCCCGCTGGATGGTGTTGGGGTTGATGGCCAGTGAGGAGGCCAATGCCCGCACCGAGGGCAGCTTATCCCCGGGCAGGATGGCCCCCGTCACCACCAAATGGCGCAGCCCGTCTTTCACCTGTTCATAGATGGGGCGCGCGTCCCGATAATTCAGACTGATCACGTCCACCCTCCTTACGTCAAACTGTATGATTTATCTTGGTACAGTCAGTATACGGTGCCGGACCGCGGGAAACAAGCATTTTTCCCTTAAGACTTTCTTACAATTTTCTGAACACGCCGTTTTTCGCCCCTGTCTGCGCCGGACGGACACTTGCACCAATTTTTCCGCCTTTTTTCTCCCGGAAAAGGTGGTTTTTGACGGTGGGTCCCCGTTGCCAAAGTTTTTACTTTCTGCTATAATAACTTTACTTTTGTATAAGGGTGATCCTTTTCATGAACGATATGATCGGAGCGATCATTTTTCTGACCAAAGACCATACGGGCACCCTGATGCTGGAGCCCATTCTGTTTGAACCGGCGGCGGCCTGGCTTTCCCAAACCTTACAGGCGGCGGGGCTGGGGCGCTTTTTAGTCGTCTGCCATGAGGACGACCGCGCCGCCGCGTGTGCCTGCTTCCCCGAGGGGGCACAGTTTGTCACCACCGGCGATGAAAACGCCTTCGAAACGCTCTCCCGCTTTCTGGAGGAGCTGGACGGGCGCGTGGTAGTGTTCACCTCTCCTGTCTTCCTGACCGACGTGGGCGCGCAGCGCCTGGTCTCTTCGGAGGCGCCGGGCCGGAACATGATAGGCACAGGCGTCTTCCGCCTGGACACCGCCGCGCTGCGTCAGGCGCTGGAGGAGGGTACCTTCGACGACTTTGAGGAGGTTCTGCGGCAGACCGGCCAGGAGTTCTGCGAGGGCGCAGACTGGGCCAGCCGCGCGATCCACAGGCTGGAATCCCGACTGGACCTGATGGACGTTCAGGCCGTGGCCCGCAAGCTGACCGTGGCCCGGCTGGTCAGCCGGGGTGCCCGGGTGGTGGACCCCGACACGGTCTATGTGGGCCCCAATGTCCGGGTAGGCGTCGGTACCGTCTTGCTGCCGGGCACCATCCTGCGCGGGAACACCGTGATCGGCGAAAACTGCGAGATCGGCCCCAACACCATGATCCGGGACTGCACCGTGGGCGACCGGGTGACGGTGAACTCCTCCCAGCTCAACGAGAGCACGGTGGACTCCGACACCACCGTGGGCCCCTTCGCCTATGTCCGCCCCAACTGCCATGTGGGCGCCCACGTCAAGGTGGGCGACTTCGTGGAGCTGAAGAACTCCTCCATCGGCGACAACACCAAGATCTCCCACCTGACCTATGTGGGGGACTCCGATGTGGGCAAGCACGTCAACTTCGGCTGCGGCACGGTCACTGTCAACTACGACGGCGAGACCAAATTCCGCACCACCATCGGGGATGACGCCTTTATCGGCTGCAATACCAACCTGGTGGCCCCCGTCCAGGTGGGTGACGGGGCCTATACCGCCGCCGGCTCCACCATCACCGACGATGTGCCCGCCGGCGCCCTGGCCATCGCCCGCAGCGTCCAGGTGGTCAAGCGGCAGTGGGCCACCAAGCGCAGAAAGAGAAGCGAAAAAAACAATTAAAATATATAAAACGGCAAACACCACAAACAAATGAGAGAGGGATGCAACATGATCGCGCACGGAAAGGATATTAAAATCTTCGCCGGCAACTCCAACCGCCCGTTGGCGGAAGCCATCTGCAAGGACATCGGCATCAGTCTGGGCAACGCCGAGGTGGGTGCGTTCTCCGACGGAGAAAACTTTGTCTCCATCTATGAGACCGTCCGCGGCTCCGACGTATTCGTCGTCCAGTCCACCTGCGGCCCCGTCAACGACAACCTGATGGAGCTGCTGATTATGATCGACGCGCTGAAGCGGGCCTCCGCCGGCCGGATCACCGCCGTGGTCCCCTATTTCGGCTATGCCCGCCAGGACCGCAAGACCAAGCCCCGCGATCCCATTTCCGCCAAGCTGGTGGCCAACCTGATCACCCGCGCCGGCGCCGACCGCGTGCTGACCATGGACCTGCACGCCAACCAGATCCAGGGCTTCTTCGACATTCCCGTGGATAATCTGCTGGGCTCCCCCGTGTTCGTGGATTACTTCACCCAGAAGTTCGCTCCCGTCCACGAGCAGACCATGGTGGTCTCCCCCGACGTGGGCTCCGTGGCCCGCGCCCGCGCCTTTGCCCAGAAGCTGGATATGCCCATGGCCATTGTGGATAAGCGCCGCCAGAAGGCCAACTCCTCCGAGGTCATGAACATCATCGGCGACGTCAAGGACAAGTACGTCATCCTGCTGGACGACATGGTGGACACCGGCGGCTCCCTCTGCCACGCCGCCAAGGCCCTGGTGGAGATCGGCGGCGCCAAGTCCGTCACCGCCTGCGCCAGCCACGGCGTGCTGTCCGGCCCTGCCGTGCAGCGCATCACCGACAGCGTCATTGACGAGGTCATCTTCCTGGACACCATCCCCGCCAACGAGGCGGCCAAGGCCTGTCCCAAGATCAAATACCTCTCCGTATCTCATATGTTTGCCGAGGCCATCGACCGCATCTATCACGAGTCCTCGGTCTCCAAGCTGTTCCTGTAAGCCGTATATTGATTCAGGGGCGGGGGTATCCCCCGCCCCATTTTCCCCTTGAGGTGGACTATGTTCCTGAAAAAGACATCTGGGGCCGAATGGCTCATTGTAGGCCTGGGCAATCCCGGTGACCAGTACGAAAATACCCGGCACAACGTGGGCTTTCGCGCCCTGGACGAGCTGGCCGAGACCGCCCATGTGCCGGTGCAGAAGCTGAAATACAAGGCTTTGACCAACACCTGCACCATCGGCGACGCCAAGGTACTGCTGATGAAACCCATTACCTATATGAACCTGTCCGGCGAGGCCGTGGGCGAGGCCGCCCGGTTTTATAAGATCCCCCCGGAGCGGGTCCTGGTCCTGTCCGACGACGTCTCCCTGCCCGTGGGCAAGCTGCGCATCCGCAAAAGCGGCAGCGCGGGCGGACACAACGGCCTGAAGAGCATCATTCAGCACCTGGGCACCGACGCCTTTCCCCGGGTGAAGATCGGCGTGGGCGGCAAGCCCCACCCCGACTACGACATGGCCGACTGGGTGCTGGGGAAATTTCCGCCCGAAGATAAAAAGGTCATCGACGAGATGGTGCAAAAAGCGGCCCAGGCCGCGGCGTATTATATCAAAGAGGGCCCCGACAAAGCCATGGGGAAGTTCAACTGAACGTCTCCCCCTTTCTTTCGTTTTTTGCGGCCCTGCCGCGCCCGTGACTTCCAAAATTTTCTAATCCCTGAGGCGATTTATGAAACTGCTGACCTCCATCGTCAATCAAATACCGGAGTTTCAACGGCTCTTGGCGGCCATTGACTCGGGCGGCTGCCCGGCGGCGGTCTCCGGGCTGTCCCCCATCCACCGGGCACACTTCGCCGCCGCCATCCGGCAGGCGCAGGAGCGCCCGGTGGTGCTGGTGTGCGCCGATGAGCGGGAGGGAGAGCGCCTTTGCTCCGATCTGGCCGCCTTCACCGGCGAGCAGGCTTTGCTGCTGACCGCCCGGGAATTCGTCTTCCATGAAAGCGCCGCCGCCTCCCGCCAGTGGGAGCACAAGCGGCTGGAGATCATGGAGGCCATGCTGGACGGACGCGCCCCCCTTGTGGTGACCACGGTGGAGGCCCTGCTCCAGCGCACCATTCCCCGGGAAAAGCTGACCGGCGTGCGCTTCACTCTGGACGCCCACGGCTCCTACGATCTGAACGAACTGGCCGAGCGTCTGACGGCGGCTGGCTACTCCCGCTGCGAACAGGTGGAGGGCGTGGGCCAGTTTGCCCTGCGGGGCGGCATCCTGGACTTCTTTTCCCCCGCCCAGGTCAAGCCCGTGCGCGTGGAGTTCTGGGGAGACGATGTGGACTCCATGGGCCTGTTCGACGTGTCCTCCCAGCGGCGTGTCCAGAGCCTGGAGCAGGCCGTCATCCTTCCCGCCGGGGAGGTGCTGCCCTCCCTCTCCCCCGATCCGGACTGCCCCGGCGGGGACAAAAACCTGCCCAAGATCTACCCCAAAATGGCCACCGCCGCCGACTACCTGCCCCCGGACGCCGTGATCCTGTTTTCCGAGAGTCCCCGGGTGGCGGAGCGGGCCAAGAACTACTTATGGCAATTAAATGAGGACGTCAAAGCCCTCATTGAGAATCAAATCATTGACGGCAAGGGCGCGGTCTATGCCCGCACCTTTGATGAGCTGATGGGCGTGCTGGAGGACTGGCCGGTGTGCTTCCTGGACTCCTTTGCCGTGTCCGAATACCCCGCCCGGCCCCGCACCCTGCTGAATCTGCTGGCCAAGCAGCTGCCCTCCTTCGGCGCCAGCCTGGAGACCGCCGTGGCCGACCTGGAGCACTACGAAAACAGCGACACAGGCGTGGTGGTGCTGGTGGGCAGTGAGCAGCGGGCCCTGAACCTGCAGGCCCTGCTGCGGGAGCAGAAGCGCAAGACCGCCGTGGACTTCCAGCTCCACGAGCTGCCCGCGCCGGGCAAGGCGGTCATCTCCGTGGGCGGCCTGTCCGCCGGCGTGGAGTACGCCGGGGCCAAGGTGGCCATTTTGACCGAGGGCCAGGCCGTCCCCGCCAAAAAGAGCAGGAAAAAGGATACCACCAACCGCCAGAAGCTCCAGAGCTACGCCGACCTGTCCCCCGGCGACCTGGTGGTGCATGAGCACCACGGCATCGGCCGCTTCCTGGCCATGGTCAAGATGCCGGTGGACGGGGTGGAAAAGGACTATGTGAAGATCGCCTACGCCGGAGGGGACACCCTGTATGTGCCCGCCACCCAGCTGGATCTGGTCAGCAAGTACATCGGCTCCGGGGAGGGCGAGCAGGAGCACAAGCTCTCCCGTCTGGGCGGCACCGACTGGGAGAAGGCCAAGACCCGGGCCAAAAAGGCGGTGGCCGACCTGGCAAAGGGGCTGATCCAGCTCTACGCCGAGCGCCAGCGCCAGCCGGGCTACTCCTTTTCCCCCGACTCCCCCTGGATGAAGGAATTTGAGGACGAATTCGAGTACGCCGAGACCGAGGATCAGCTGCGCTGCATCGCCGAGATCAAGGCGGATATGGAACGGCCCCAGCCCATGGACCGGCTGCTGTGCGGCGACGTGGGCTACGGCAAGACCGAGGTGGCCTTTCGGGCCATTATGAAATGCGTGCTGGACGGCAAGCAGGCCGCCATCCTGGTGCCCACCACCGTGCTGGCCCGCCAGCACTACCTGACCGCCAAGCGGCGCTTTGCCAAATACCCCGTGGAGATCGAGGTGGTCTCCCGCTTCCGCACCGCCGCTCAGATGAAGGCCGCCCTGCAGAAGGTGGCCGACGGCAAGGTGGATCTGCTGATCGGCACCCATCGGCTGCTGCAGAAGGACGTAAAATTCAAGGATCTGGGCCTGCTGGTGGTGGACGAGGAGCAGCGCTTCGGCGTCACCCACAAGGAGCGGCTGAAGGAGATCTCCAAGCAGGTGGACGTGCTGACCCTGTCGGCCACCCCCATTCCCCGCACGTTGAACATGGCCCTGAGCGGCATCCGGGACATGTCTACCCTGGAGGAGCCGCCCCAGGGCCGCCAACCGGTGCAGACCTATGTGGTGGAGCACGACTGGTCCCTTCTGGCCGACGCCATGCGCCGGGAGCTGGAGCGGGGCGGGCAGGTATACTACCTGCACAACCGGGTGGAAACCATCACCCAGACCGCCGGGCGCATCAAGCGCATGCTGGGCGAGGATGTGCGCATCGGCATCGCCCACGGCAAGATGAGCCAGGAGGAACTCAGCGACGTCATGCAGCAGATGACCGACAACGAGCTGGACATCCTGGTCTGCACCACCATTATTGAGACCGGCATCGACCTGGGCAACGTCAACACGCTCATCATCGAGGACGCCGACAAGATGGGCCTGGCCCAGCTCCACCAGATCCGGGGCCGGGTGGGCCGCTCGGGCCGGCGGGCCTACGCCTACATGACCTACCGCAAGGGCAAGGTGCTCTCCGAGGTGGCCTCCAAGCGGCTTTCCGCCATCCGGGAGTTTGCCGAGTTCGGCTCCGGCTTCAAGATCGCTATGCGTGATTTGGAAATTCGCGGCGCGGGCAACATCCTGGGCCCGGAGCAGTCGGGCTTTCTGGTCAGCGTGGGCTACGATATGTACCTGAAGCTGCTGGAGGAGGCCGTGCTGGAGGAACGGGGCGAAAAGCCCCCCATCCAGACCGAGTGCGCCGCCGACCTGGCGGTGTCCGCCCACATCCCAGACCGCTATGTCCCCTCCCCGGAGCAGCGGATGGATTTGTACCGCCGCATTGCCCAGATCCGCACCGAGGAGGACGCCGACGACATGGTGGACGAATTGATCGACCGCTTCGGCGATCCCCCGCGGCCGGTCAACAACCTGATCTCGGTGGCCCTGCTGCGTGGAAAGGCCGCCCTGTGCGGCATCTCCGAGATCTCTCAGAAGGGCATGGCCCTGAATTTCACCCTGGATGGATTTGATCTGGAGCGCATCTCCCGTCTGTGCGGCAGCGACAAGTACAAGGGCCGTCTGCTGTTTTCCGCCGGAGAAAAGCCCTATCTGTCCCTGAAGGTCAAAAAGGGCGAGGACGTCCTGAAATTGGGCGAGCGTCTGGTCGCCGACTATGACGCTGCCGGAAATACTGAAAGATTGGAGAACCTGTCATGAAATCTCGTACCCGCTTTTGCTCCCTGCTGCTCGCCGGCGTGATGGCCTTTTCCCTGGCCGCCTGTACCGGCCAGGATTCCGGAGAGGACACTTCCCCGTCTGAAACTCCCTCCGCTTCCGCCGAACCCACCTCCGACAGCCTTCTTCCCCCGGACTTTGCGGTGGACACCTCCGTGGAGGACGTATGTCTGGCCGCCTCCGGCATTCCGGGAAATTTCGCCCTGGCCACCGTCAACGGCGTACCCGTGACGGCGTACTCCTATCTGTACTGGCTGACGTCCAACATCTCCTACCTGGAGACCTACTACGGCATGACCATGGGCTCCGATGCCTCCCTGGCCGAGTATCTGAAGGAGGTCTCCCTGAACGCCGCCGTGCAGTACAATCTGATCGCCGCCAAGGCCCAGGAGCTGGGCTATGAACTGACCCAGGAGCAGATCGACGAGTTGGACGGCAACATGGCCCTGACCATGATGATGATGGGCGGCGAAGAGGCCTTCCAGGATGAACTGCGCAAGGCGGGCTTTGATTATGAAACCTTTTATAACATCAACGCCGCTTCCTATTACTACGCCCAGCTCCGGGACGGCCTGTTTGCCGACCGCCCCACAGCCGAGGAAATGGACGCCTACATTGCGGAAAACGACATTCTGTACGCCAAGCACATCCTGCTGATGACCGTGGACCCCGCCACCTATGAGTCCCTGGACGATGCCGTCATTGCCGAAAAGAAGGCCACGGCCGAGGCTCTGCTTGCCCAGCTGCAGGCCAGCGGCGAACTGCTCACCGACTTCGATGCCCTGATGAACGAGTACAGCGAGGACACCGGCCTGGCCTACAACCCGGACGGCTACACCTTCACCGCCGGGGAGATGGTCTCCGAATTTGAAGACGCCACCCGCGCTCTGGAGTTCGGCCAGATCAGCGGCCTGGTGGAGTCCCCCTACGGCTACCACATCATTCTCCGCCTGGATCCGGACACGGAGGACGCCCGGGCGGAGTACCGCGCCGACCTGCTGTACGATCAGCTGGACGCCTGGACCAATGAGGCCGACATCGTCCGGTCCGACGAGTACGAAGCCCTGGACGTGCCCCTGTTCTACGAAAAATACGCGGCCTATCAGAACGCCTTCGCCGCCGAGGCCGCAGCGGAAGCCGAGGGCGGGGCTACGACGGACACTCCGGAAAATTAGCATTGACTAACTTCACTCCCCCATGGTACAGTGTCAAACAATAAGGGAGTAGTCGGCGCTTGAATGAAAAGCGTAACGAAGTCAACATACTGAAGGCCCGGCCTTCTGGCTTTGTTTTAAATGATGAGACTTATCTGTTTACACAGATAAGTCTCATTTTTTGTTAGAGCAAAGGGGATGCACACTATGAGTTTGTGGGAACTGTTTATTATCGCGGTGGGTCTGTCCATGGACGCCTTTGCGGTCTCCATCTGTAAGGGGTTGTCAGTGCAGAAGGTCTCTCTGCGCCACGCCCTCTGCGCAGGGCTCTGGTTCGGCGGCTTTCAGGCGCTGATGCCCCTGCTGGGCTGGCTGCTGGGCAGCCGCTTTCAGGCCGCCATCGAGCGCTACGACCACTGGATCGCCTTTGTGCTGCTGGTCTTCCTGGGGATCAACATGCTCCGGGAGGCCCGGGGCGGGGATGAGGACGAGTGTGTGGACGGCTCCTTCGCCTGGCGGGCCATGCTCCCTATGGCCCTGGCTACCAGCATCGACGCCTTGGCCGTGGGCGTCACCTTCGCCTTTCTGCGGGTCGATATCGTCCCCGCGGTCCTGTTCATCGGAGTTATCACCTTCCTGCTGTCCGCCCTGGGCGTGCGGCTGGGTGCCGTGTTCGGTCAGCGCTACCGCACAGCGGCCCAGATCCTGGGCGGCGTCATCCTGATTTTAATGGGCGTAAAGATCCTGCTGGAGCATTTGGGGGTGTTCTGATCCTTTCGTTCCCCTTGTCTGGTATATTCTGAATTGCTGTCCGAAACCCCCGGTGGGGATCGTGTTTGCGATCTCTACCGGGGGTTTTTTGTCATGAAAAAAGCAGAACTATATTGACATATAGTTCTTATTGATATATAATCCTAACAAAGAAAATATTTCGATTGGAATTGACGAAATGATGATGAGACGCAATACGATCCAGCGCGCTTTAATTTTGGACGCGGTCAACAAACTGCAGTGTCACCCTACTGCAGACGAAATTTACAATGCCGTCGTTCAGGAGCATCCCTCGATCAGCCGGGGAACCGTGTATCGGAATCTGCAGCGGCTGTGTGAAACGGGTGAGATCCGGAAGCGGGAAATTCCCGGTGGGGCAGACCGTTACGACCACCTGTGCCACGACCATTATCACATCCGATGTGTAAAATGCGGCCGTGTCTTCGATGTGGACATGGAGTACATGGAAGATCTGGAGAAATCGGTCCGGGATACCCACGGCTTTCAGTTCACCGGACATGATATTGTTTTTAAGGGGATCTGTCCCGCATGTAAGCAATGATCCCTCCCCCGCGGCTGGCAAAATGGGAACATTGGCGTATACGGGCGCACGCGTATGGCGGCAACCCGTAAATATAAGAATGTATAAGGAGAATCGCTATGAGAAGCATTACCACATTAGACCTGCAATACGCACACAGATTCTATGGATTCCAGGGCGAGGCGCAGTATTTGCACGGACACACCGGAACTCTGACCATTGAGGTGGAGGATTCCGTGGAGCCCGGCGTCAATATGGTGTTCCCCTGCAATGAGATCCAAAAAACCGCCTGGGAAGTCCTGAAGAACTTTGACCATGCCCTGATTCTGAGAGAGGACGATCCTCTGCTGCCTGCGATCCTCGGCGTTTATGAGGCGCAGGGCATTCGCAACGGCGCGCCGACCAATCAGATGAAGGGCCCCGCGTTCAAGACGGAGCTTGCCGCCGCGTATCCGGAGTGCCGTCTGGTGGTCACGAAGGAAACCATGACTGTGGAAGGCATGATCAAGATCGTATACGATCTGCTGAAGGATAAGCTGAACATCGCAAAGCTCACCTTTACCAGCGGCGTTAACGCGGCTACGGAAGAATACGAGCCCAAGAAGGAGATCGCCCGCTGCCCGCTTTGCGGCGTCGCGCTGGATGAGAACGGCGTTTGCCCCAAATGCGGATACAGGAAGCAGTAAGCTGATTTGACCGAACAGACTTCCGTGACCGTCCCTGTTCACGGAAGCTGAAAGGAATTCGGAGGCCGCGGCAGAAACTTTTTCTGCCGCGGCCTCCGATTTTTGCCCGGCGCCACGTATTCCCCCTGTTCCTGCCGCCCCTGTGCGGGATATCTCTCGCTCCCTGTTTTCGGTTCTTTTTTCCCGGAAAGGCTCATATACTGGTTCCACGCAGCAGATAAAAGGAGCGAGGCGCCTATGAGTGAATGGTACAGCAAAACACCCGGGACGATTATAGCTGAATTGGAGACAAGCCGTGACGCCGGGCTGTCGGAGGCCCAGGCCCGGCAGCGGCTGGAGCGGTACGGTCCCAACGCCCTGGAGCAGCAGAAAAAGAAAAGCCTGGCGGCGCGGTTTTTCGCCCAGCTGAAGGACCCCATGATCCTGGTCCTGCTGGCGGCGGCGGTGCTGTCCCTGGCGGCCAGCGGCTTTGAGGACTGGGTGGACACGGTCATTATCCTGGTCATCGTTGTGGTCAACGCCGTCATCTCCATCTCCCAGGAGGGCAGCGCGGAACGGGCGCTGGAGGCCCTGCGGAACATGTCGGCCCCCCTGGCCAAGGTGATCCGGGACGGAAAACAGGTCCGGCTGGAGACCGGTGCGCTGGTGCCCGGCGACATCATCCTGCTGGAGGCAGGTGACCTGGTACCCGCCGATGCCCGCATCCTGGAGTGCTCCGCCCTGAAAACCGATGAGTCGGCCATGACAGGGGAATCCGCCCCCGTCTCCAAACAGGCGGTGGACGCCCTGCCCCCGGACACCCCCCTGGGCGACCGGGTCAACATGGTCATCTCGGCCACGGTGGTCACCAACGGGCGGGCAACCTGTGTGGTGACCGACACCGGCATGAATACCGAGATGGGCCGCATCGCCGGCCTGCTCCGGGATGCCGGCGACACAGCCACCCCCCTACAGCTGCGCATGGTGGAGATCTCCAAGATCCTCTCCCTGGTGTGCCTGTTTGTATGCGCGGTGACCTTCGGGGTGGGTCTGTTCCAGGGCAAAAACCTGTTGAACATGTTCCTGACTGCCGTGTCCCTGGCGGTGGCCGCCATCCCGGAGGGCCTGCCCGCCATCGTCACCATCGTGCTGGCCCTTGGCGTACAGCGAATGGTGAAACGCAACGCCATTGTAAAGAAGCTGCCCGCGGTGGAGACCCTGGGCTGCGCGGGCGTCATCTGCTCGGACAAGACCGGAACCCTGACTCAGAACAAAATGACGGTGGTGGATGTGTGGGCTGCCGCCGGGGAACGCCGCTCGGACGTTCTGACCGTCGGCGCCCTTTGCAGCGACGCCGTGCTTACTTATGAGAGCGGCGGGGTGGCCAAGGTAACGGGCGACCCCACCGAAACCGCCCTGGTGACCCGCGCCCTGGCCGAGGGGCTGGACAAGAACGGGCTGGAGCGCCTTTTCCCCCGCCGGGCGGAGCTGCCCTTCGATTCAGAGCGCAAGCTGATGAGCACCCTCCACCCCAGGCCGGGGGGCGGCTGGTGCCTCTACGTCAAGGGCGCGCCCGACGTTCTGCTGGGGCGGTGCCGGTTTATTTGGACGGGCTCCCCCACCCCGCTGACCGGGGCGCTGCGGCATCAGGTCCTGGCCGCCAACGAATCCATGGCCGCCCGGGCCCTGCGGGTGCTGGGCATGGCCTGGCGGGACCTGGATGCCGTCCCCGCCAGGCTGGACCCGGACACGTTGGAGCGGGATCTGACCTTCGTGGGCCTGACGGGTATGATTGACCCGCCCCGACCGGAGGTCAAGGATGCCGTGGAGCGGTGCTATGCCGCCGGCATCCGTCCGGTCATGATTACGGGCGACCACAAGCTGACCGCCGTGGCCATTGCCCGGGAGCTGGACATCTTCCGGGACGGCGACCTGGCCATCACCGGAGAGGATTTGGACTTCATGCCCCAGGAGCTCCTGGAGCAGGAGGTGGAGAAATTCTCGGTCTACGCCCGGGTCTCGCCGGAGCACAAAATGCGCATCGTCCAAGCCTGGCAGAAGCAGGGCAAGGTCGTGGCCATGACGGGCGACGGGGTCAACGACGCCCCCGCCCTGAAGGCCGCCGACATCGGCTGCGCCATGGGCGTTTCGGGCACCGACGTGGCAAAAAGCGCCGCTGACATGATTCTGACCGATGACAATTTCGCCACCATTGTCCATGCGGTGGAGCAGGGCCGGGGCATTTACGCCAACATCAAAAAGGCCATCCACTATCTGCTTTCCTGTAACATCGGAGAGATCCTGACCATCTTCATTGCCACCCTGCTGGGCTGCCATCAAATGCCCCTGATCCCCGTGCAGCTTCTGTGGCTGAACCTGGTCACCGACTCCCTCCCTGCCCTGGCCCTGGGCATGGAGCCGGTAGAGACGGATGTCATGGAGCACAAGCCCCGGGGTGCGGGCGAAAGCCTGTTCAACAGGGGCTTTTCCCTCCGTTTGGCCTGGCAGGGCATCATGGTGGGCGGCCTGACCCTGGCCTCCTACTGGCTGGGGGAATATGTGCTGGGTGACCCCGCTGTGGCCGACGCTACCGCCAACACCATGGCCTTCGCCACCCTGACCCTCTCCCAGCTGTTTCATGCCTTCGACGTACGCAGCGAGGACCGCTCCCTGTTCCACATCGGCGTATTCTCCAACAAGGCCATGAACGAAGCCTTCCTGGTGGGCCTGGCCATGCAGATGAGCGTGCTCTGCCTGCCCCCCCTGCAAAAGGTGTTCTCCGTAGTCTTTCTGGACCCCATGGAGTGGCTGGTGGTGCTGGCCCTGGCCGTGGCGCCCGTGGTCATCTGCGAGATCGAAAAAGCCTTCCGCCGGGCGTTGGGACGAAAGAAACCACTCTTTGTCAAAGGACGAGCTTCGGCAGGATCTCTTTTGCGCGGAGACTTCCGCAAAACTTAATTGCGTTTCCGCTCAGAATTGATTAAAATATAGAAAAACCCCTTGATCACCCTCAGGAGGAACCAACCATGACCCATGAAGACTATATGCGTCTGGCCCTGGAGGAGGGCCGTCTGGCCCTGGCCACCGGCGATGTGCCGGTGGGCT
>JBJEYS010000308.1:0-17885 GCA_051886995.1 Oscillospiraceae bacterium | reverse complement strand
GGCTGGGCCTGGGGCTGGATCTCATGGAGCGCATCGGCAGCCCGGACCGCACCTTCACCTCCGCGGGCGTGACCATGGCCGCCTTCGACATCCTGCCCGACCACAGCGCGGTGCCCGGCTTCCTGCGGGAGCTGGAGCGCCGGGGCTATATGGCGGCGGAGCGCTCCGGCATCGCCGGGGAAAACTGGTTTTCATTCTTTAAAACATGGCTGTAAAAAACCTCCCGCGCGGCAGTTCTCGTTTCTGCCGCGCGGGAGGCGTTTTATTTGCTGCGCTATTTCATGATGTTGGGCAGCCAGGTTGCGATTTCGGGGAACGCGATCAGGAGGACGATGACCACGACCTCAGCCAGAATAAAGGGGATCACGCCCTTGAATATTGTGCCCACCGGCTTTTTGCAGATCCCGGACAAGGTGTATACCACCATGCCCACCGGCGGGGTCAGCATACCGACCGACATGACTACGACGATCAGTACGCCAAACCAGATCGGGTCGTAATTTAGCGCTTTGATGATGGGGAACAGAATGGGAACGGTCAGCATGATCATGGGGAACTCGGGCAGGAAGCAGCCCAGGATCAGATAGAGCAGGATGATGGCCAGGATGACGACGATGGAGGGCAAAGCCAGACCGGCAACGAGATTGCCCAGCCGGGCGGGCAGACCGCTCATGGTCATGGCGGCACTGAAGATATAGGTGCCGGCCATCTGCAGGATGATCATGCCCATCAGGTTGGCAGTGTCTTTCAGGCTCTTGATGAAGCGCTTCCAGGTCATCTGACGGGTGGCGATGGAAATGATCAGTGCGCCGAAGGCGCCGATGGCGCCCGCCTCGGTGGCGGTAAACCAACCGGCGTAGATACCGATCATGACCAGAAGGAACAGGATCAAGATGGGCATCATATGGCCCAGAGAGCGAAACTTTTCGCCCCAGCTGTATTTGGTGGAGGAAGCAGGGCCCAGATCCTTTTTGATCCTGCACCAGATGGAGATGGTCACGAAAAATACTGCAATGGTAATGATGCCGGGGACAATGCCGGCGATGAACAACTTGCCGATGGCCACTTCGGTCAGCAGACCATAAATAATGAAGGCGGTGGAGGGCGGGATCAGGATGCCCAGGGGAGAAGCCGCGGCAATGCAGCCGGTGGACAGTTCGTCCTTATAATTCAGCTTTTCCATTTCCGGCAGGGCCACTTTGGTCATGACGATGGCGCCGGTCAGCTGAGAGCCGGTGATGGCGCCCAAAAAGCCGGTGGCCAGCACGGTGGCGTAAGCCAGACCGCCGCGCAAACGGCCCAGCCAGGCGTGCATGGTCTTGTACAGGTTGGAGCCGATATCGGTCTCGGAGATGATGCAGCCCATGAACACGAACATGGGCATAACAGTCAGGGAATAGCTGGCGATATTGTTGAACGTGGTGGTGTACAGCATCTGCCAGGCCGAACCAAAGCCGCGAATCAGGAACAGGCCCAAAAAGCCCGACAGGGCCATAGCCATACCGACCCACATCTTCATGGCCAGGAGGATGAACAGCACGATAATGCAAATAACGCCGATGGCCAGATTACTCATGCTTCTTCAACCTCCTTACGGCCTCGACCAAAAGGCAGATGGCCGCAATGGCCAAAATGAGCAGACCGAGTGCATACAGCAGGATAAACGGTGCCTGAGAGATCTTGACGGTCAGGAATTTCAGACCGCTGTTGATGGCCTTGATGCCCGCGTAAGCCACGCTGGTGGACATCAGAAGGGATGTGCCGAAGGTCAGGATCAGGGTAATGATCTCAAGCACTGTCTGGACCTTTTTGGGCAGACGGGATGTGACAAGGTCCACCTTAATGTGTCCATCCGCCATGCCGGTGGAGGCGGCAGCCAGCAGAATGACCACCATGATCATCTGGGAGTATTCCGTGACGCCCAGGATGGGGCTCAGGAAAAACTTTCGCAGGACCACGTCCACCACAGTGATCATCATCATGAACACCACGGCGATCATGACCAGCCACCGGGCAACATCCGTGATTTTTCGGATTATTTTCATAACTACCTCCCGTGTACGGATACGGGAAAGCCGGCGGCTGCTGCAAAGGCGGACAGCCGCCGGTTTTCTGGATTTATGTCATGGACGCACAGCGCCGATGGATCAATGCTGTGCGGACAGCTCCTGAGCCCTGTCAAAGATGGCCTGAGCGTCCACACCAGTGGCCGCCACCCGGGCAATGGCTTCGGACTGAACTTCCTTGGCGGCTTCCATGAAGGGCTCCACCTGTTCGTCGGTCAGTTCGGTAAACTCGCAGCCGGCCTCCTTCAGCTTGCCCATAACCATATTGTAGATGTTGTTGTCGGCGGCCACGGTGCCCTTGCCGACACCGGCGAAACCTTCCTTCAGAATATCCTGCAGGTCGCTGGGAATGCCGTCCAGGACCTGGGTATTGATAACGTACATACCCATCTCACGGACCAGACCGGTGCTGCCGAACATGGTGGCGCTCTTGATCAGATCCACGCAGCCGCCGGCCAGCAGGAAGGAGGTGTGATGGATCACGGACTCGGTGACACCGCCGCTCAGGTTGGTGTAGATGTCGCCCTGGGTGGTGGTGACAGGGGCGCCGCCGAAGTCATTCACGATGCTGCCCACGGGAGCATTGGAGATGGCTACCTTCAGACCGGCGAAATCGGAGGTGGTCTCAACGGACTTGCCGTTGGTGAAATACAGGTCCTCGCGGCCAAAGAAGAAGGTGCTCAGGGGAGTGACGCCCTTGTCGGTGACTTCACTGACGATCTCGGGGAACTCTTCACACAGCTGAGTGTATACGTCATCGATGGTATCGTCACCGGGATAGCCGATGAAGGGCAGGATCAGCAGATTGCCGTTGATGGGCAGATAATCGGCGTGGGTGGAAGTGGGGAAGAAAGCAATGTCCACGGTGCCGTTCTGGACACTTTCCAGAGAGTTGAACACGGGCACCAGCTGACCGGAAAAGTAGATGTCGAACTTCAGCCGGCCGTTGCTCTTTTCGGTCATCTCGTCACAGGCGGCCTGCAGGACCTTGCCGCCGGCGGACTCAGCGGGCTGCGGGGTAGAGATGCCCAGGGTGTAGGTCTTGCCGGAATCCTTGCCGTTGTCGCCGGAGCTCTGCGTCGTGCTGCTGGGCGCGGGGGAGTTCTTGCTGCTCTCGCCGGAGTCACTGCAGCCGGAAAGCAGAACCAGGGAGAACACAAGACTTGCCGCGAGCAACAGCGCTGTCAGTTTCTTTAAGCTTTTCATTTTTTGTTCCTCCTTATGTGATTGTAAAATTGAATTTTAAAAATTTTTACAGGGGGAATCAATTCACTTTGGGGATGACGGGCACCAGCAGGTGGGATTCGCCGAAGTGGATGGAGTGGGTGGCGGTGCGCATGAAGGGCATCAGGTACACGCCGTTCTTGGCCAGCTTGCCCAGCATGTCGTCCTGGTTGCGGATGACCAGCTCCATGCGGTGCCCTTTCCGGAACACGTTTGCCGTGGGGACCAGGGCAATGTCGTACCGGTTGACCTCGCCGGGGACGACGGGCACGGGCTCCTGGCGCGGATGCACCGGGCGGTGGGGCAGGGACTTTTCCTCGTCCAGGGCGCGGAACTTCGCTTTCAGGTGTCCGGAGCTGATCATGAAGCGGTTGCCCTCAGGGTCCACGTCCATGACATCCGCGATCCAGTTGGTGTCATCAATGTCGATGGCCGCGTCCAGATGGAGGGCCAGCTCACCGATGACCTCGGTGTCTTCGGCAAAGGCATCCGTGCTGTAGCGCAGGCAGTAGACGGTGGGATCCATGTAGGGGGCGGGCTGGGTGAAGGTCTCGGGCTCGCTGTCGGCGGCGGCGGGTTCGGTGCTCAGGCCGCCCTGGGGGTGCAGGTAAAACTTGGTGTACTGCGTCCGGGCCAGGGGCCACTCGTTCTCAAACTTCCACTTGTTCACACCCATGACGAAGATCTTGACCCGGGGCTCGTCCATGATGCCGTTGTCGACGCCCTTGACCCAGTAATCGAACCAGCGCACGCCCTCATCGTGGTACCAGGCGTAGGGGCGGGAGGGGAACAGGGGCGGGTACACGATCAGCTTCTTCTGATCCTCCGGCACATCGGCCTTACGGAAGGCCTCAAAGGTGCCCCACTCGTACAGGCGGTTGTTCCAGGCAGTGCCGATGTACATGGGAACCTTGATGTTCTGGAAGCCGTTGTCCACCGGGGTGGGGTGCTTGAAGTAGAGCAGGTCATCCACCAGTGTGGCGGAGCTGGCGGGATAGCGCACCTCAGGATAGAACTTCAGGCTGTATTTGATATCGGGGTCATCCAGCAGTTCCTGGAGCTTCTCCTTCTGTTCCTCCTTGGTGTACTGGGAGAGGAACCGGGGCTGCATCCGCCCTTCGGGCTGGGTGTAGGACACGGGGGGCAGCTGGTCGTAGGCGTGGATGCCGGCGTGGACGTTATACAGCAGGGGATCGAAGATGCCGGTGAAGTTCTCGGCGGCGAAGGGCTCCGGGGCCTCATCGGGGCGCAGGGCCACCAGATGGGGGGCAGGTTCCTGGCCGGCCTGCAGCTGAGCGCGGGAGTAAGAGGACGGGCCCATCATGACCACCTTGCCGGTGCACCAGGGCTGGGCCGCGATCCACTCGACGGTGTCGTAGATGTCCCGGCGGTCGTGGAGGGTGGAGTCACCCAGGTTGACGCCCTCGGAATTGCCCAGGCCGCGGGGCTCCGCGATCACATGAATGTAGCCGCGGGGCACGGTGTAGGTATAGTCGCAGCCCTCAATGCTGCCGTTCCAGAAGGGAGAATCAAAATACTTCTGGGGGGTGTCCTTCATCCAGGCGACGATGTCCTGGCTGTCCTTGCCCCACTCGCCCCAGCAGAGGATGACGGGGAACTTTTCCCCTTCCACGTCGGGGTGGTAGATGTCGATGGCGATGCGCACGCCGTCACGCAGGGGCACCATGACGTCCTTTTCCACCTTGATCCCGTAGGTCGGCTCCGCCGGATCGGACTTGACGATCTGGGGATAGCCGTCGAAGTAGACGCCCTGGACATCGGTGCCGTAGGGCACGGCCTGGGGCTGGGGGATATAGCCGGACACATGGGCCTGGATCTCATTGCCGGAATAGATGCTGACGCGGGGGCTGTTGTTCGAATTAGCTGCCATAGTGATCTTCGCTCCTCTCTTATTTGCTGTTGTCGGGCAGGTGCGCGATCACATCTGCGGCAGTGGTCACCAGGGACAGCGAGGGAGCCATCTCCTCCAGGACCACTTTGGTCACGATCTCGTCGATGTCGGGCTTTTCGCCGGGCTTGCGGGGCATGTAGACGGCGGAGGTGTCGCTGGGAATGATGCAGTTGTACCACAGGTCGCCCGCCTGGACGGCGGTGTGGTAGACTACGGAGTTCAAAGCGAAGCCGCAGAGCACGATGGTCTCAACGCCCTGAGCGCGCAGAACGGCATCCAGACCGGAGTTGGTGAAGCCGGCCAGCAGCCAGTTGTACAAAACCGGCTCGTCGGGGCGGCGTTCCATCTCGGGCATGACCTTCAGGCCTTCCACCAGCTCCTCGTTTTCAAACATGACCTCGGGGTTGTAGTGCTCCCGGTTCTTGTCCATCAGGTAGCCGTACTTGGGCAGTTTGCCGAAGGGGTTGGGGATGGCATTTACGAAAACGACGGGCAGGCCCTTCTCCCGGAACGCGTCCAGCAGGGCCTTGGTGTTCTCAAACATACCCGAGGCGATGCAGGCCTGCTTGGCGGGCTCGTACCAGCCCTGGATCCAGCTGCCCTTGCCAATGATGCCCTCCTGATAGTGCAGCAGGACCAGCGCGGGTTTTCCTTCCATTTTCCATTCTCTCATGGGGTACCTCCTGAATTTTTTGTATAAGGATTGACTTCTCCCTTGCACGGTGCATATAATAATAATATTGTCAAGCGGACAAGCCAATGCTCCGGTTTAATCCACCTTCATTATAGTAGAAGGGGTAGGACGGTACAATAAACAGATGACCTTGTTTTGTTCGGATTTGAACATTTTCCGCATTTTTGTAAGAAAAGTATTTGTGCAAAAAGGAGAAAACGAGGAGGCCGTATGAAAAGTTCCCGCCGTGTCAAAATGACACAGACTTTACTGAAGCAGAGTCTGATCGAGCTTTTGGAGCATAAAAGCATCCATCAAATCAGTATTAAGGAAATTTGCGAGCGCGCGAACGTGAGCAGATCTACGTTTTATGCCTATTACGGCAGTCAATATGAGCTGCTCAACGCGATCGAGCGGGAGATCATTGAGGAGACGCAGATGCTGGCGTCGAAAGAGACCTGCCATGACGAGGAGCATACCAAGCGGCTTTTGGAGGAGCATTTTCAATACACTCTGGATCATATCCAGGCGCTGCAGGCATTCTCCATGGGGGACGCGGAGGATTATATGCTGCCCAAGCGTACGATGCAGATCATTTTGCTCCCCTATATTGACCACAAGCTGATGCAGCGGGATCCGCCCGTTTCGGCGGAGGAATACGAGCATATGTGCCTGTTTTCCATTTTCGGCTGCATTTCGGTTGTGAAAAGCTGGATGCTGCATCCCGCCCGCTTTACGCCGCAGGCCCTTGCGGAGGAGATGGTGCGGTATGTCAACGCTGTTGTGGAAGTGGGCAGCTCCGCCGGATAAAAGGAGCGTAAAAAGCCCCTCCGCGGCCTTTCGGCTTCACGGAGGGGCGGGAACAGCGATCAAACAGGAGGAAGGACCATGCAGTTTATTTGCTATCCGAAGTGTACGACCTGCCAGAAGGCGAAAAAGTGGCTGGAGGAGAACGGGATCCCCTTCACACAGCGGGACATTAAAGAGGACCGGCCCACAGTGGAGGAACTGCGCCGCTGGTACGCCGCCAGCGGGCTGCCGCTGAAAAAGTTTTTCAACACCAGCGGGCTGCAGTACAAGGCGCTGGATCTGAAGAACAGGCTGCCCGGCATGAGCGAGGAGGAGCAGTTGGAACTGCTGGCCTCGGACGGAATGCTGGTGAAGCGCCCCCTGCTGATCGGGGATGATTTCGTGCTGACGGGCTTCCGGGAGGGAGACTGGGCGGCGCGGCTGGATCAAATGAAGTAAAATGCGGCACCATAAAAGCCGGCCCACATGGGCCGGCTTTATACGATATTGCACTAAAATTGGAAACTTTACGCAAACAAGGAAACAAAAACGCGGCATAGAAAAACAGCGTCGGAACAAACTATGCTCGGGTCGAGTAAGACCTGAAAAAGTTTGTGAAGGAGAATACGAGTATGTCCAGTTCCAAGAGCTCCAATCAGCCCGTTGTCCCCAGCGCCCGCGAGGCCCTGGACAAGTTCAAGATGGAGGCCGTTCAGGGCCTGCGTGTACCTGCACCATTTTAAAGATTACAAGGGAAAAGTTATCAAGAATTACTTATAATCGAAAAATTGACCCACAAAAAGCACATCACAGAGGGTTTTGCTCTGTGATGTGTTTTCTTTATCAATGTCACGATCAGGATGCTGGAATAGCCGGGATATCATTCAATCCACCCACCCCGTGCGGGGTGGGACCTACGGCGTTCCGCTGTGTGCTGAGTGCGCACAATTTCAATCCACCCACCCCGTGCGGGGTGGGACGGGGAGCGGATGCTGATTCTGTCCCACCGGGAGATTTCAATCCACCCACCCCGTGCGGGGTGGGACGGCACGGTCAAAAATCCTGGCAGAGCGCCGCGCAATTTCAATCCACCCACCCCGTGCGGGGTGGGACGTCAGCCATTTATTTTTCACCTCAAATTTTTTAAATTTCAATCCACCCACCCCGTGCGGGGTGGGACTTGTCCAAATAATCATCCAGTTCCGGAAGCCGGCGATTTCAATCCACCCACCCCGTGCGGGGTGGGACAGAAAAGCCTCTTTTTGAGAGACACCGCAAAGGGAAGATTTCAATCCACCCACCCCGTGCGGGGTGGGACGCTTACGGTAGCCGCAGCGGTGCCGATCAGGCCATTTCAATCCACCCACCCCGTGCGGGGTGGGACGCGCGTCCTGCGCCACAGGCTTGCCATCATCTCCATTTCAATCCACCCACCCCGTGCGGGGTGGGACGACGCCCGGATCAACGGCAACCTGGCCACCTTCAAATTTCAATCCACCCACCCCGTGCGGGGTGGGACCTCCTTCGGGAGCAAAACCTATCAGACCTTCCTGGAATTTCAATCCACCCACCCCGTGCGGGGTGGGACCGAGCAGCTTATGAAGCCGATTGTGCAGGTGACAATTTCAATCCACCCACCCCGTGCGGGGTGGGACATCACCCCCTTTCGCCCATATTCTACCACACAGGCATTTCAATCCACCCACCCCGTGCGGGGTGGGACGCTGGGAATGTGTGACGGCGCCATCGTGGATCAATTTCAATCCACCCACCCCGTGCGGGGTGGGACCCCGGCGTGACGGACATCTACGGCGCCATGGACTACATTTCAATCCACCCACCCCGTGCGGGGTGGGACTCTGCATGTACAGGACGGGCTGCTTATTCATCGATTTCAATCCACCCACCCCGTGCGGGGTGGGACAGCAAATATGTACAAAATAACACATTATATATTAGACATAAATGACATAAGAAGCTACGAATCGCAATTCAGATATTACAAAAACGAATATGCTTTTTAAAAGCATAAATTTCTAAGGCAGAAACGCAGTGCGAACAGACCGGGGAATTTCTGCTCACTTCCTCTTCGCACCTTTAAATGATCAACACCCCTTCCGCCTCATAGGTCGCTTTCATTCCAAAGTGCTCGACTTTTGTTTGATAGTGATTTCCCAAATAATAGAACCGCAGGCTGTCCCGTTTTTCATCCATAATCGCGCAAAGCTTGTGCTGCAGCATTTTAGCCTGTGCCGCATCGATAACGCATTCAAATACGGAATTCTGAACACGCTGTCCGTAATTGACACACTGCTTTGCAATCTGCCGCAGCCGTTTGCGTCCGGCGGCATCTTCCGTTTTTACATCATAGGTGATCAGTACCAGCATCTTGCATACCTCATTTCCACAAAAAGGGCAGATATGCGTCCAAATCTCCCCGGAGATACCGTGCCAACAGTAATGCCTGCATATATGGCACCAGCCCCCACGGCAGTTTTTCTCCCAAGTAAGGGTGGGTGATGACCTCCTGTTTACGCTCCTGCCAGCTTTTCAGGAATTTTCTTCTCGCATCATCTGACATACGAACCGCACCATTTTCCGCTGTATCGAAATCTTCGGGTACCAAGACACGGTTGTTGACCAACGTCAGCACAAAACGGTCCGCCATGCAGGGGCGCAGCTCCTCCATCAGATCCAAAGCCAGAGAGGTCCTCCCGGGGCGGTCCCGATGGAGAAAGCCCACATAGGCATCCAGCCCTACGCTCTCCAGCGCTGAGGCACAGTCGTTGGCCAGAAGGCTATAGGAAAAGGACAGCATGGCATTGACATTGTCTAGTGGCGGCCGACGGTTTCTACCGTGGAAATAAAAAGATGCCTTCTCCCGGAGGAGCATATCGTCGAACGCCTCAAAATACGCCGCCGCACCGACACCCTCCAGGCCCCGCAGAGACTCCAGGGAAGACACCTCTGCGACTTGAGAGAGTAGCCCCTTGATTGTCTCTGACGCGGCCCGGAATTTTTCCCCGTCAATCCGAGGTGCGTGGTCTCTGCGGGTACGCTCGATGCTCCAGCGGGCGTTATACAGTTTGCCGAAGATCATATATCTGGCGATTTGACAACTTTGGACAGGGTCATCCGCCGCACGGTACTGCATCCGCCGCAGGAGCACATTTCCGTTGCTGAGCCCGGCGGTGCGCGCCAGGAAACGTCCTCTCGGCGTACAAAAAGCCAACCCCACGTCCCGTTCGGCACAGGCCCCCATCAGAGCCGGGAATGCGCCAGCGTAGGAAAAAGAGATAATGCCGGAGAGGTTGTGCAGAGGAAACCGTCCGACCTCCTGCTTGTCCCGGTTGACCACCACATTTTCACCGTTCAGCGTCAAATAGGCATCCTCCGAGGTGACGAAGAGGGTGTTCAGCAAATGCCTCATAGTTCCTCCAATCTCGCCTTCACATAGTCGTGGGCAGAACCGCCGCGCAGGAGCTTGGGCAGGCAAAGCTCTTTCAGAGAACAGGCATTGCAGGTTTTTGTTGACTTGACCCTGGGCGTATGGCCCCTTTCGTACAGCGCATGCATTTCCATAAGACAAGTCCGGACCTCCTGCCGGAGCTCCCGGGTCAGTTTTACCGTTTCCCGGCGGCGGGTCTCCCCGTAATACAGGGCTCCCTCTGGGATCTCACAGCACAGCATTTCCTCCAGGCACATGGCTTGGGCGCAGAGCTGCAGGGCATTGGAGGTGTCCCCACGGGGCGAACCGCGCTTATACTCCACGGGGAAGGGTTGGTACAGGCCCTCCTGCCCGTGAAGGGGCACTCCGTCTTCCGACCTGCGGAATTCCACCACATCACAGGCACCGGAAATGCCCAGCGTGGGAGAAAAGACGTGCATATCCCTGGTAATCAGAAGATCGCCCCGGCGCTCTTTCGATTCCGAGTCATGGGCCTTTTCATGCATGATCGCCCCGTCAGCCGTTCTCCAGTTTTCCGCCCACTGATTTTCAATGTGGATCAGCGCCCACTGCCGGCGGTAGAACTTGAAGTGCTGGAGCCCGGAGAGCTGGAGGTAGTCCTCCTCCTTATAGTCCATCGATCACTTCCGGCTCCAGACCGGGCAGCCCTTCCAGCGTAATGACGTAGTCGCTAACGAAAGAGGGGATCAGCTCCGGATCCTTCAGTGCGACCTTGACTGAGCGGTGCACCTTGGCCGAGGAGTATTGCCCGTCTTTGCAGTTGTGACGCCACCAGTAGAGTTTGACTACCTCCATGGAGCCGTCCGGACGGGCAGCAGAAGCATCGTTGACAAACAGGGTCCGCAGGCACTCTTTGACGATCTGTGCGTCCTCCTCCGTAAAGCCCGTCTTTTCCGCCAGCTGTACATTGATGGAACCCTTGAGCATATACAGCCCAAACTGGACAAAATGCTTCATGCCCATAGTGTCGGAGGAACGCTTCTCCCCCGGCTCACCGTTGACACTTTTCGTAATCTGAAGGGACTGCACCTCAATGGGTGAGACGCTGACCGCCTGATGGATAGAGACCGGACCCCGCACACCAACAGAGACGCCGCCGGCGTCCTTGCCCTTGAAGGCAAACACCTGCCCGAAGGTGCGCACATCCAGCCAGGTCTCGCAGGCTTTCTGGATATATTCCTCCCGGCTTTTAATGCCTTTCAGAACAGCGGAGGCCCGCTCACTCAGGCTTCCGCTGCCATCGTCACAGCGGTCATCAGACTGGACAAAGATTTTGCAGCCTTGATCCTGCATCCGGTTGCGAATCTTCCGCTTGATACACACATCGGAGATCTCGCCAAAGCCGTTATAGTCCGTCCGGGGACGGTTCCCGTTCAGGGGATCTCCGTTGGCATTGGCCATGCTGACCGAGATCAGTGCCGCAAAATCGATCTTATTCTGCAAAGTGTTCATATTCATTGTCCTCCTCAGTATGTTTTTCCTTGGGTGAATACAGTGCGCTGCGCTGGAGATAGTAACCCATCAAATAAGTATCCGCCAAGGGTTGGTTCCACTGGCTGTCCGGGAACTTGTGGATCTCTTCCATGATCTGACTGATGGTATTTTTATAAAACGCCCGTGTACCCGGCCGCAGCCGGGGGAAATAGGCCCGTTCCAACTGCTTCTCAATATTGGCCGCCGCGTACATGGGCCGCTGGCAGAATACCGACTGCTGCCGGATGGCATTGGGTTCCCGCCCCTCATCGCTGCCGTAGGTGTCCCGCTCCACCTTTTCCAGGACGGCCAGCAGCCGTCCGAATTGATAGCTGCGGTCGTGCTTGCCGGGATCCAGTTCCATATTCCATTCCTCCTTGTTTCGGTCAAAATAATACTTTCTCAAGACGGCACACGCTGTGAACAAAATCTTTTCCCGCACAGCCGGTTCATGGGCCAGCGGTCTGGAGGCTCTTTGTACAAGCGCTTGCTTGATATCGGCGGGCAGTCTGGCACGGTCCACCCGGCACGAGACCAGCCTCTGCATCTGTTGCTTCAGCACCCGGTCATCTGTTTTCATCAGCTGCCCTTGTTGGGTTCCAAAGGCGCAGTTGACGATCTGCAGGAGAGAGGGCGACCAGATCTCGCCCCTCCGGTTGGACCAGCAGCAGGATACGTCCCAGTCGTACAGCCTTTGCAGAAAATCGGAGCCCATCAGCTCATTGTAATAGGTCAGGGACAGACGCCCTGTTGTAGCGGCGTCAAAGGCGGCGATGACCACGCCCGCAGAGCCCGGGAGTTCCGCCTTGTAGCCCAGAAGCGTCTTTCGCAGGTCCTCCTGATATTCCGTGGGCTCCGTGACAGGCTCCGCGGCGACCCGGAAAGGACCGGTCACGCCGCACACCTTTTTCCCCTGGGGATTCCAGCACAAAAAGGCTCTGCCGCCGTACACCACCTGTGCCCCCTGCTCCGCCGCGAGCCAGCGCAAGGCGTTGTGGGCTTTCTGGGACGCCTCGTAGCTGACCGTGGCCCCCTGCCAGTCCTCCGAAAAACGGCCCCGGTAGGTAAAGCCGCTTCTGTCATTGGCGGAGATCAGCTTGGCGTTGCCGCCGCACAGGGGAATGATCCCCTTGGGGTGCTGGCTGGCAGGCCGGGCCAGTTTTCCGTCGATCATGCACATCATCTGCGCCTGCTGTTCCGTTTTTGCACGGTAATAGTCGATGAATGCGCGGAACAGGCTTTGATCCACCCAGCAGCGGCTGTCCTCCTCATCCAGACCGACGACACGCCACCGCACCAGCGCCTTTTCATCCTTTAGGCGCCCTTTTTCATCCAGCTGGATCACACCGCTCCGGGTCAAATCCGTCAGGATCGCCCTGCTTCTGACATAGGTCAGGATGGGCCGGAGCTTTGGGTGCCCATAGGGTGAATCCACCCAATCCGCCAACTGGTCCACATACAGGGCGTACTTTTTTTCATCGCAACCCGCCAGATAGCCCAGCTGCTCACACAACGGGTGGGCACAGGGGGCGGAGGTGCGCCCGCCGGACTCTTCCGTGACCGGGATCACGATTTTGGGCTCGGTTTTATCCACCGATCTGGCCTCCACAAAGTTTCCGTTCTGATCCAGCTTGATCTCGAGCTGTGCGGAGGTGAGGATGTGGGAGATGGGCGCCAGGGTCTCATGGCCCTCCCGAAGCAAACCCGCATAACGGGCATGGCAGTCATAGGTCTCGCAGGCTTTCTGCAGCAGCCCCATTCAGTTCACCTCCCCGAATTCTCGCAGGCCGGTGAAGTTGTCCAGCGACTCTCCGAAGGGCTTGACCTCCATATCTCCCAAGGGCTTGTGCAGGGGACATTCCTCCGGCTTTGGAAACGTGATGATCCCCTGCCGCATGACCGGGCTCCAGAAATTCGACGTCATTTTGCCCGCCGTTTCCGCGGAGTACGCCTCGTCCGCATAGGTGATTCCGTGATACATCAGGCCGAAGCTCAGTTCCGGAAGAGCATCATAATGGCCCGCCTCATCGCCGAATACACAGGGTTCTACATAGCCCTGGCACTCCCGTGTCCCAAGAAAAATATCCCGGCGTCCGCCTTTGCGGATCATCTTTTTGGCAATCTCATGGTGTTTATTCTCATTGCGGTCCCCGGCAAGCTCCGGCCGGTTTTCGTTCCACTCAAAATGGGCCCGCACTTGGTAGCGGCAGTCCTTGAGATAGGTATAGTACGCCAAGTCGTTGCCCCCGTGGTACTTGACAGGCCGGATGCCCTTGACCTCCGTTTGGATGGGGTTCATCACCCGCACTTCATCGATGTACCAGATAATCGTCGGTTTCCAGTAAACGGAAGACAGGATTCCCTTCAGCGCCTCGTAGGTCGGCACCTGATAGGTGCACTTTTCTCCCCCAAGACGCAGGATGGGATCGGAAAACAGAGCATAATCTCCGATCACCTGAAATTCCACGATGTTTGGATATTTCGTATTCTTCATGCTTACACCTCCCAAAATTGTACTTCGGTCCCGTTGAGTGAGAAACCGGTCTGCTCGTCATAAAACCCTTCTGCTAGGACCAGGATGCTGTCATCGTTATCCCGGATGGGCAGCAGTCCGTGCTTCTGCTCCAACTGCTGCCGCTGGTACTGGTACAGGGAAACCGTGTACGGCTTGGCCCGCTCCAGACAGCGCTGCCGGTATACCAGATCCCGTCCGGCCCGGTCGGAACCCAGATCGGCGATCACCGCCCGGCCTTCCCCATACGGAACGATGACATCAATGCTGTCTTCGTCATACACCTGAAACAGCCTGCCGGCCAGCTGAAAGGCCTGGTTCAAGAAGTAGGTTCCATGGGCCTCCGCCCTCTCATCCGAGAAATAGCTGTTATCGGCCAGAAGGGAAAAGATCGTATCGTGCTTGTCCTTGATCCTGTAATCCTGGAAGCCTTCCTGCATCTCCTGATAGAGCCGGCGATAGTAGCAGCCGATGGCCTCGTCGGAGGACAAATTATTCCGGAATCGTTCCGGCCGCTGGCGGTACTGCGCCAGCAGTTCACCGGTGGCGTCTTTTCCACGCTGAATGTCCGGCAGTCTTGCCAGATTCTCATTTTGGCATTGTATCAGGTAGACCGGTGCAGGTTCGGTCTGTTCCCCGTCGCGATTGCAGCGCCCGGCGGCCTGTATCACACTGTCCATTCCCGCGGAAAGCCGAATCACCCGCTCAAAGGAGATGTCCACTCCCGCCTCGATGACTTGTGTGGACACGCAGACCGTCTTTTCCCCCGCGGCCAGCGCGGCCTGAAGGCTGGCCAGCACCGTACGGCGGTGGGCTGTACACATGGCGGCGGACAGGTGGCAGCAGTTGAAGCCGCATCCGGACAACTCCTGATAGAGATACGCCGCCTCATCTTTCTTATTGCATACGATCAGCAGGCTGCCCGCGCTCTCCAGAATTTCCAGCGCAAAGGCCGGAATATCCTCCAGCCGCAAATTCCCGGCGTTTTGAATTTGCGTTCTATGGAATGCTTTCCACAGCTCGCGGTCATAGGGAACCATCTCCTGCGGAACGGATACCAGCGGATGCGCGGCCTTTTCCAGACAGGGCTGCGTGGCAGAGCAGAGCACCACGGTGGCTCCGCAGATCTCCGTCAGGAAGTTCACCGCCAGATTGAAAAGCGTCAGCATTTTCGTGGGCACAGTCTGGACTTCGTCCAGGATGATGACACTGTTGGAGAGGGCCTGAAAACGACGGATGGAGGTGGTCGTTCCGCTGAACAGGGTGTTCAGCAGCTGAACCAGTGTGGTGATGATCATCGGTGCGCTCCAGTCCTCAGCCAAAAGCTCCTGAAGATCCAACTGCTCAGGATCTTCCTGTGTGCGGACAAGGTTGGAGTGGTGCTCCAGAATGATGCTGTTGTCACCCACATAGTCCCGGATAACCAGGGAGTTCTGTTCCAGAATTGTCAGCAGCGGAGCAGTAAAAATAATATGGGATTTGTTCCACCGCGCGGCATGGGCCAGGGCATAGCGCAGAGAACCCAGAGTTTTTCCCGCACCGGTGGGCACATTCAGGCGGTAGATGCCGCCTGGCCGCTCCGCGAAACGACGGCACTGGTCTGAGATCTGCCGTCGGGCTTTCTGTATGTCCGTATCAGCTGAAAAGTGTTCCAGCTTTTGTTCCATGTACCGGAGACGCTCCTTCCAAATCGGGCCTCGGTCCTTCGGAAATGTGGGTCGGGCCATTCCGGTCATAAATTCCGCGGTATCCCGGCGGTCTCCCTGAATCACCGCCGACAGCAGCAGCCGTGCCGTAAGCCCGATGTAAAAGGGAAGCTCCTGCCGGACAAGCTCGGCATTTAAACACAGCTGATCCTGGATCTTTTCAAAAACTCCTGTCAGCTCCAGACAGGCCTCCTGGAATAACGAATCGATTTCATCCTGACCGGCGCAGCTGTTCAAAAAGTTTTGTACGGATTCGTGATATTCGCTGTCATGGGACAAAAGCCTATGCTGAAAGCCGGAAGAGCGTGTTTCACCAACACAATCAAATAATCTATGGTGGGCGCCAATTGCAAATGCCAGAAGTTCACATGTGATGTCATCATAAGAAACAGGCGTTGGCTCGTGGTACTGCTCCAGCAGCAGCCGTGCCCCCGCAAAAGTATGTACTACCGCTCCGCGCCGGACAGTTTCCCCATTGGCCGCACCCTCAATGTATGACTGAAATTGTGCCGTGGCTTTGCCCAGGTCATGCAGCAGCCCAGCCAGATAGGCAGCCTTGGACAAGCCGATACCGGACAGGCATTCAGCGGCATAGCGTGCGGTCCCGCGGCAGTGTTCCACAACGGTTTGGATGTCCTGCGTACCATCTTTTCGAATGCGTATATGTGCTGGGAATTCCATTGTACCGCCTCATTCCCGTTTCTATATTGTTATCTGTCCGACTATTGTTGTCTGCCTTGCCGTTTCTAGAGCACAGTCACTGGATTTGAATTTATCATATCGGTTCAGCCGTTCGCATCCACCGCGCGAAATGGAACAGGCTTTATTCTTTACAAAATATAACATATTCTTACAATAATTGCAATTATTGCGGCAACTGTAATTTAGATGTTATTTATCAAAGGCATCATGGTAAGCCTGTCGGTCATGGCACCGTATACGATGGGTATATTCTGTGTGAATAAATCGCAATGCGGTTTGCCAGCAAACATTATAAAAAATGGAAATTTGATGTAAACAGAGTTATCCTTCTCCACGTTTAAAGGGTTAAGATTCTCTGTTCTTAGTCAGTTTAGCATTTTAAGTGTCCCAAAAACAGGACTTTCGTCAATGCTTCAACGCCGTCACTGAAACCACAAATACCCCGTCCGGGCGCTGATAGGCCGCATTGGTCATGCCGCACAGGACACATAGAACAGTAGGTGGTCTGCCGCGGCGGAGTCGATCTGGTGGGCTCCCAGCTTGATCTCAAAGGCACACCACTGACCGTCTGGCAACTCGATGACGGCGTCGATCTCTTGATTCCTGTAATCCTGATATCCATAATGCTTACCTCGAATATTAACTGTGCTTATTATCCTGTATTCAGTCAGATTTTGTAACTCTGTTCAGTCGAATTTCTAATTTCCGTTCAGTGAAATTTCGAGACAGATCAAACCACCCTTCTGTTTTGCAGATTTGCAAAACAGAAGGGTGGTTATACAATATTGCTCCGAAATTGGAAACTTTACGCAAACAAGGAAACAAAAACGCGGCATAGAAAAACAGCGTCGGAACAAACTATGCTCGGGTCGAGTAAGACCTGAAAAAGTTTGTGAAGGAGAATACGAGTATGTCCAGTTCCAAGAGCTCCAATCAGCCCGTTGTCCCCAGCGCCCGCGAGGCCCTGGACAAGTTCAAGATGGAGGCCGCTCAGGAAGTCGGCGTCAACCTGAAGCAGGGCTACAACGGCGACCTGACCTCCCGCGAGGCCGGCTCCGTCGGCGGTCAGATGGTCAAGAAAATGATCGAGGCCTACGAGAACAACATGCAGTAAAGCTTTCTCCCCGATGGGCGGAGACTGCTGAATAAGTCCCAATAGCAAAAAAGGCCTCCTGCCTTGGCAATCGCCGGGGCAGGAGGCCTTTCTTACTTTACAAGTATTGCTCTGAGTGTATTACTTGTGATCCACGCTGAACATGTAAGCGATCAGATCCAGCACCTTGTTGGAGTAGCCGATCTCGTTATCGTACCAGGAGACCACCTTCACGAAGGTGTCGGTCAGGGCGATGCCGGCGGTGG
>JBJEYS010000307.1:0-3907 GCA_051886995.1 Oscillospiraceae bacterium | reverse complement strand
GCGAACAGGATGGCCGCGCCGGCCACCAGGATCAGGATGGTGCCCGACATATGGGGCTCCTGAAGCATCAGGGCGGCGATGACCAGCAGGATGACGGCATAGGGGATCAGCTCCAGCAGGCCGATGCGGTCCAGAAAGCCCAGGAACCGGCCCACCGGGGAGCGGCTGTTCCACTTTTTCTTCTTTTCCGTCCCGCGCTTGGACAGCCGGGCGGCAAAATAGAGCACCACGCCCAGTTTGGCCACCTCGGAGGGCTGAAAGCTCAGCGGCCCCAGCTGGATCCAGCGCTGGGCCTCGTTGGCCTTCACGCCGATGCCGGGCACCAGCACCAAAACCAGCAGGACGATGGACGCCCCCAGGACAAAAACCGAAAGTCCCCGCAGGAGCTGGTAGTTGATCTTGGACACGAACCAGAGCACCGCCACGCCCGCCACGCCGAACACAAGCTGGCGGATGAAATAGTAATAGGGCGTACTGACCTTCGTGTCATAATAGGCCGACGCGTAGGACGCCGACAGCACCATGATCAGCCCGATGCCCAGCAGCATCAGGGTCAGCATCAGGAAGGGCAGGTCCATGGGGCCCCGGGCCAGCTGTTCTTCGATTGTCAGGTCGCGTTTGGGCTTTGCCATGGGGCGCTCCTTTCTGCCGTCAGGGGATCATATACCGCTGCGCCACGCCCAGCAGGGCCAGGGCGCAGAACACCAGCGTAATGCCGGAAAAGACGAAGACCAGCTTCTTTTCCGACCAGCCGCCCAGCTCCAGATGGTGGTGCAGGGGGGCCATGCGGAAGATCCGCTTGCCGTGGGTCAGCTTGAAGTAGGCCACCTGGATGATGTCGGAGGCGGTCTCCGCCAGGTAGATGATGCCGATCAGGATCAGAATCAGGGGCATATCCAGGGCGAAGGCCAGGCCGCACACGGCGCCGCCCAGGAACAGGGAGCCGGTGTCCCCCATGAACACCTTGGCGGGGTGGAAATTGTAGAGCAGAAAGCCGAACAGCGCGCCCAGCAGGGCGCCCGAGAAGGTGCCCAGGGCGGTCTTGCCCCAGAGGGCGCACACCACGGTGTAGAACAGCGCCACGGGCACCGTCACGCCGGCGGCCAGGCCGTCGATGCCGTCGGTGATGTTGACGGCGTTGACGCAGCCCACCATGACAAAGGCGGCGAAGATCATGTACACCACCCAGGGCAGCACCAGCTCGGTGTTGAAGAAGGGGATGTACAGGTTGGGCGTCAGGTGGCCGGTGTAGCGCAGCAGGGCGGTGAAGGCGATGGCCGCCGCCAGCTGCAGCAGGAACTTCTGGGGGGCGGTCAGGCCGGTGTTTTCATGCTTTTTCAGCTTGGCGAAATCGTCCACAAAGCCGATGGCGCCGTATACCAGGGCAAAGGCCAGCACAAACAGGGCGGAGAAATCTCCCTGGGCAAAATCCCGCCAGCCCATCACAAGGACGGCGGCGGCGATGCCCACGATGAACATGATGCCGCCCATGGTGGGCGTACCCTGCTTGGACATATGCCAGGTGGGGCCGTCCGTCTTGATGGACTGCCCCGCCTTCAGCCGCCGCAGGGCGGGCACCAGAAAGCGGCCCACCACCGCGGTGACGGCAAAGGACAGGATAATGACAATTACAGAATGGATCATCATTTGCATGATCTGAACCTCCGGACTTTTTCAAATAGCACTGTATTGTATCACAGTTTTGCGAAAAAGTCTCTGATTTCTTCTCTCTCGTCCAGGTGATGCTGCACGCCGTTGATCTCCTGGTACGTCTCGTGCCCCTTCCCCGCCAGCACGATCACGTCCCCCGGCCGTCCCTGAGACAGGGCGTACCGGATGGCGGCGCGGCGGTCGCTCTCCACCACATAGGGGGTCTTGGTCCCCTCCATCCCCTTCAGGATGTCGTCGATGATGGCCCCGGGCGGCTCGGTGCGGGGGTTGTCGCTGGTGACGATCACGAAGTCGGCCAGGTCGGCGGCGATGGCCCCCATGACGGGGCGCTTGGTGCGGTCCCGGTCGCCGCCGCAGCCGAACAGGCAGATGACCCGGTTCTGGGCCAGGGGGCGGACGGTGGTCAGGATGTTCTCCAGCGCGTCGGGGGTGTGGGCGTAGTCGATGAGCACGGTATAGAGCGCCGGGACGGGCACCACTTCGATCCGTCCCTTCACCCCCTTGGCGTGGGCCAGGGACTCCGCCACTGTGGAGAGCGGCAGGCCCAGCCCCAGGGCGCAGGCGATGACGCCCAGGGCGTTGTAAATGGTGAACCCGCCCGGTATGGGCAGCCGCACCCGGCGGATGTCCCCCAGGGTCACCGCTTCAAACTCCACCCGCTCGGGGAACAGGCGGATGTTCTTGGCCGTCAGGTCGGCCTCGTTCTTATTTTCCGAGTAGGTAAACTTGGGGCAGGAGACCGTCTCGTTGAAATACCGCCCCGCCTCATCGTCCAGGTTCAGAACGGCCAGGTCGGTCTGCGCGAACAGTCTGCCCTTTGCGTCCCGGTAGGCCTCCATGGTCTTGTGAAAGTCCAGGTGGTCGGGGGTCAGGTTGGTGAAGATGCCCGCGGCAAAGCGCAGGGTGTCCACCCGGTGGAGCACCAGCGCGTGGGAGGAGACCTCCATGACCACATGGGTGCATCCCCCGTCGGCCATACGCCGCAGCAGCTGCTGCAGGTCCCAGGATTCCGGGGTGGTGCGCGCGGCGGGAAAGCTCTCGCCGCCGATCATGTTCCGGTTGGTGCCGATCAGGCCCACCTTGGCCCCGGCGCACCGCTCCAGCACCTCCTTGAGCAGGTAGGTGGTGGTGGTCTTGCCGTTGGTTCCGGTGACGGCCAGCAGCTTCATCTCCCGGCCGGGGTGGGAAAACCAGTTGGCGGACACCGTGGCCAGGGCCGCCCGGGTGTCCGGGCACACCAGCCAGGGGCCCTCCCCCTCCGGCGCGCGCTGGCAGAGCACCGCCGCGGCTCCCTTTTCCAGGGCCTCGCCGATATGCAGGTGCCCGTCGGTCTTGTAGCCCGGCAGCGCCACGAACAGGGCGCCCGGCTCCAGGGTGCGGGTGTCGTAGGAAACGGAAGTGATTTGGACGTCCCGGGAGACGGCGCAGGCTGTCAGCGCCACTCCCTCAAGCAGCCGGTCTAAGTTCATCCAATACCTCCACGTTGATCGATGCGTCAATCGTCCATAACTGCGCCGGTATAGTCCTTGATGCTGCTGTCCGTAAAGCGCACCTCGATCACGGTCCCCCGGTCCACCAGGGTGCCGGCCGCGATGGACTGGCTGGCGGCCTTGTTGGAGGACACATAGTACTCCGCCGCGCCGGTGGCGCGCAGGTACAGCCCCACCTTGTTCAGGGCGTTCTGGGTCTCCTCCGGCGTCATGCCCTCCACATTGGGCACCTCCACCTGGTCGGTGGGCACTTCCTCGTCGCCCAGATAGAGCACCACCTGGCTGTTGCCCGGGATGGTCGCGCCCGAGGCGGGGATCTGCCCGTTGACCACCGTGCCCTCGCCCACCGTGCGGTAGGTCAGGCCGGCCTGCTTCAGCACGCTCTCGGCGTAGTCCAGATAGTGCCCCGTCACCTTGGGCACCATGGTGTCGGCGCCGGACAGCTCGTCGGGGGTATACTGCTTCTCCACGCCCATGTAGTCCAGAATGTTGGCGATCAGCTTGCCGGCCATGGGGGCCGCCATATTGCCGCCGCTGATGTAGTATTGATCTTTGGTGTAGTTGCTTCCCGGCGCGGACTTTTTGGGCCCGTCGTAGGCCAGCAGGACGATGACCTGGGGGTCGTTGGCGGGGGCGAAGCCCACAAAGGAGACGATGTTGCGCTCCTTGTCCAGGGTCTCCGAGGTGCCCGTCTTGCCGCCGATGCGGTAGCCGGCGGTATAGGCGTTGTGGCCGGTGCCGTTGGC
>JBJEYS010000306.1:0-3942 GCA_051886995.1 Oscillospiraceae bacterium | reverse complement strand
GCCGTGTGCGAGGCGCTGGGCATCCCCGAGCAGCACATCTATGTGGGCCTGCAGAAGGCCCGGGTGCCCGGCCGCATGGAGATCTACGCCAACTCCGACGACAAGGTCATCGCCATCGTGGACTACGCCCACAACCGGCTGTCCTTTGAAAAGCTGTTTGACTCCGTCCGGGCTGAATATCCCGGCCGGCGCATCGTCACCGTGTTCGGCTGTCCGGGCAAGAAGGCCCTGGACCGCCGCCGGGACCTGGGAGAGATCTCGGGCAAATGGTCCGACCTGGTTGTGCTGACCGAGGAGGACTCCGGCGAGGAGGACACCGAATCCATCTGCCGTGAGATCGCCGCCCATGTGGAGGAGCAGGGGTGCCAGTATTCCATCCAGCCCGACCGGGGCGAGGCCATCCGTCAGGCGATCCTCAGCTGCGAGGAGCCCACGGTGATCCTGATCACCGGCAAGGGGGCGGAGACCCGCCAGAAGCGGGGCGTGGAATATATCGATTGTCCCTCCGACGTGGCTTACGTCCGGGATTATCTGCATGAATATGACGTGCTCCACGGCTTGGACGGCCTGGAAAAGATCCGGGGCTTCCTGGACGTGCTGCCCGCCGCCCTTTCCTATGTGGGCAAGACCGTGGTGGTCAAATACGGCGGCTCCGCCATCGGCACCACCGACACCATCCTGCAGGACGCCGCCGCCCTGTCCCGTCTGGGCGTGCGGGTGGTACTGGTCCACGGGGGCGGCAAGGCCATTACCGGCCTGCTGGACAAGCTGCACGTTCCCACCCGCTTTGTGGACGGCTACCGCTATACCGACGAGTCCGTGCTGGACGTCGCTGAGCTGGCCCTGTCCGCCCAGGTGAATAAGGCCATTGTCTCCGCTCTGGGTGAGCTGGGCGCGCGGGCCGTGGGCATCTCCGGCAAGGACGGCGGCCTGCTGACCGCAAAGGCCAAGGACCCCGCTCTGGGCCGGGTGGGGGAGATCGTGGAGGTGGACCCCTCCCTCCTGAACACCCTGCTGGACGCCGGCTGCGTCCCCGTGGTGTCCCCCATCGCCGGGGGAGACGGCCCGGGCTACAACTGCAACGCCGACGACGCGGCCCGGGCCGTGGCGGAGGCCATGGGCGCGGACAGCCTGCTGTTTCTGACCGACATGGACGGAGTGCTGGTGGACAGCCACAACCAACAGACTATCATCCCCCACATGAACCTGGAGCGCGGCCGGGAGCTGCTGGACAGCGGCCTGATTGCCGGGGGCATGGCCCCCAAGGTGCTCAACTGCCTGCGGGCGGTGGAGCGCGGCGTGGGCAAGGTGGTCATCCTGAACGGCACGGTGGAGCACGCCCTGCTGCTGGAGGCCTTTTCCCGCAAATCCCTCGGAACCACCATTACAAAGGACTGAATTTTTTGGTAAATCAGATCACATTGGAAAACGGCGTGCGACTCCTGACCGAGCCCATGGAGGGCATGCGTTCGGCCTCCCTGGGCATCTGGGTGGGGGCCGGCTCCCGCCACGAGACCGCCGCCGAAAACGGTGCCGCCCATTTCATCGAGCACATGGTCTTCAAGGGGACCGAGACGCGCACCGCCGCTGATATTGCCCAGGAAATGGACGCCATCGGCGGTCAGGTCAACGCCTTTACCACCAAGGAAAACACCTGCTTCTATGTGCGCGCCCTGGATACCCATCTGTCCCAGGCCGCCGATGTGCTGTGCGATATGTTTTTCCGCTCCGCCTTCCGGCAGGAGGATGTGGAGACCGAGCGCGGGGTCATCCTGGAGGAGATCGGTATGTACGCCGACAACCCGGAAGACCTGTGCTCCGAACGCCTGGCCGCGGCGGTCTACAAGGGCAGCCCCCTGGCCCGCCCCATTCTGGGCAAGCCCTCCACCCTGGAGAAGATGACCGGGGATACCCTGCGCGCCTGGCGGGACGCCCACTACCGCCCCGACGAGACGGTGGTCGCCCTGGCGGGCAGCTTTACTGACGCGGTAGTGGAGGATCTGAAGGACCGCTTCTCCGCCATGGTCCCCCGGCCCTGGCAAAAGGCCAAGGCCGCCTCGTACCAAAGCGCGATTACCCTGAAAAAGAAAGCCACGGAGCAAAACCACATCACCCTGGCATTCCCCGGCCTGCCCTATGGAGACGACCGGCGCTTTGCCCTGCAGCTGCTGTCCTTTATCCTGGGCGGCGGCATGTCCTCCCGCCTGTGGCAGGAGGTGCGGGAGAAGCGGGGGCTGTGCTACTCCATCTACTCCTACGGCGCGGGCCATGAGGACACCGGCCTGTTCGGTATCTACACCGCCCTGGGCCGGGAAACCGAACGGGAGGCCCTGGAGGCTGTTTTGACCGTGGTCCGTGCGCTGGTGCAGGACGGGGTCACGGAGGAGGAACTCTCCCGGGCCCGGGAGCAGTCCAAGGCCAGCGTCCTGATGGGGCTGGAGTCCACCCAGTCCCGCATGAGCCATCTGGGCCGTTCCATCCTGCTGACCGGCCGGGTCATGGGCCCCGATGAGATTATCGCCGCCTATGACGCGGTCACCCGTGAAGACGTACTGGAACTGGCCCGAACGATCTTCGAGCCCCGTCAGGTGTCCCTTTCCGCTGTCGGACGTGTGGAAAACGAAGACTATTACCGGCAATTTTTGGGTCAATTTTGCAGAATTTGAATTACGCTCTTGCAATTTAACGTGTTGTACTGTATAATGCCCTCATAATTCAATCTCGGCTGGCAGATGTTTGCAGGATTTTCCCGGCGGAAGAGACCGCAGACGGACAGCACTCTGGAGAAGCCCGTGCAGGACACGGGTGCCGAAGGTGCAAGCACAAAGGTGTGAAACTCTCAGGCAAAAGGACAGAGACAGCCACGGGACCCGCAGCGGCCCGTGCTCTTTGTTTTCAAAAAGGGAGTGGACCACCGTCCACTCCCTTTGTGTTTTCCGGAGCGAGATCAAAAAGGAGAATGGAAATGGAAAAGTTTTTAGACATCGTCACGAATGTCAACGGTGCCGTCAACAGCTTTGCCTGGGGCCCCATCATGCTGCTGCTTCTGGTCGGCACCGGCGTCTTCCTGACCATCCGCACCGGCTGCATCCAGGTGCGTAAGTTTGGCTACATCATGAAGAACACCGTGGGCTCCTTGTTCAAAAAGAAGGACAAGGACCACGGCAACAACCTGTCCCCCTTCCAGGCGGTGACCACCGCACTTGCCGGTACCGTGGGCACCGGCAACATCGCCGGCGTGACCGGCGCCATCTTCCTCGGCGGCCCGGGCGCCGTGTTCTGGATGTGGGTGTCCGCCTTCTTCGGCATGTGCACCAAGTACGCTGAGATCGCCCTGGCCATGAAGTTCCGCTCCACCGATGAAAACGGCATTCACAAGGGCGGCCCCATGTACTACATCGAAAAGGGCCTGGGCAAGAACTGGAAGTGGCTGGCGGTCATCTTCGCTATTCTGGGCGGTCTGGCCTCCTTCGGCATCGGCAACATCGCTCAGGCCAACGAGATCGCCGGTGCCGTGAACGGTCTGTTCGGCCTGGATCCCCTGATCACCGGCATCATCCTGGCCGTTTTGGTGGCCATCGTCATCATCGGCGGTGTTAAGCGCATCGGCCAGGTGACCTCCTACCTGGTTCCCTTTATGGCCATCTTCTACATCCTGGCCGGCCTTGTCCTGATCGTCATGAGCATTCCCCAACTCCCTGCGGCCTTCGGCGCCATCTTCAGCAATGCTTTCAGCCTGCGCTCCGTGGGCAGCGGCATCTTCGGCTACGCCATCATGCTGGCCATGAAGAACGGTTTTGCCCGCGGCGTGTTCTCCAACGAAGCCGGCCTGGGCTCCGCCCCCATCGCCCACGCCGCCTCCTCCACCGATGAGCCCGCCGAGCAGGCCATGTGGGGCGTGTTCGAGGTCTTCATCGACACCATCGTCATCTGCACCATCAC
>JBJEYS010000305.1:0-3953 GCA_051886995.1 Oscillospiraceae bacterium | reverse complement strand
TCCGCCTGGGCAGCCTGGAGCCGCGCACCGTCACGGAGGACTTCTGCCGCCGGTGCGCCGCCCTGCCCAACCTCTGTCCCCACTTCCACCTGTCCCTGCAGAGCGGCTGCGACGCCACTTTAAAGAGGATGAACCGCAAGTACGACACAGCCCGCTATCTGGAATCCGTACAGCTTCTGCGCGCCCACTTTGATTCCCCCGCCATTACCACCGACCTGATCGTGGGCTTTCCCGGCGAGACCGAGGAGGAATTTACGCAGACGCTGGCTTTTCTGGAGGCCTGTCAGTTCTCCTCCATGCACATCTTCCCCTACTCCCCCCGGCCCGGCACTCCCGCCGCCGCCCTGAAGGAGCAGGTGTCCGCCGCGGTCAAGGAGGAACGTGCCCACCGGGCCGCGCAAGCGGCTCAAGTCCTGGAGCGCCGCTATCTGGACAGTCTGGTGGGGTGCACACTCTCCGTTCTCTTTGAGCAGGACGAAAACGGCTGCTCCAAGGGCCACGCCCCCAACTATGTAGAGGTGCGGGTCAGGGAGCCCGGCCTGCACAATGTGATCCGGGACGTGACCGTCACCGGTGTGGAAGAAGATCATCTGATCGGAAAATAAAATTTTTACGGCGTCCGGCCTGTTTGGCCGGACGCCGTATTCTTTTATGTACTCTTTTTCATGGGCACATTTTCCGTCAGCTTGGCCTGTTTCTCCAGCTCGCCCTTGTTGCGGTGGGCGCGGATCAGGTTGGCGGGGCCGCGGATGCAGCCGCCCTCGCAGATCATTCCCTCGATGAAGTTGCCATCCAGGATGCCCTTTCCCGCCTTGAGTAAGGCGACCTTGCACTCCTCCACGCCGCTGCAGGGCACCGCCTTCAGGTCAAAACTGATCCCCTGCTCCTCCAGAGCACGCTCCACCGCGCCGGAGACGCCGCCGCTGGCCGCGAAGCGCCAGCCCTGGGCGCTGGCCCCCTCCAGGGCCGCCTCCTCCAGCTCCTCAGGGACCACGCCTTTGGCCTCAAACATGGCGTTCAGCTCCTCGAAGGTCAGCACGCAGTCCACCGCGCCCATGGTCTTGCCCAGCTGGAACTCCTGCTTTTTTGCCACGCAGGGACCGATGAAGATCACCCGTGCGCCGGGGTCCTGCTTCTTGATGGCCCGGGCGGCCATGACCATGGGGGACGGGGTCTTGGAGATCAATTCCTCCGCCTGGTCGGGGAAATTCTTTTCCACATAGTTGACAAAGGCGGGGCAGCAGGAGGACGCCAGCATTCCCTTCTCCGCAAGCTCCCCGGCCTCCTCCAGAGCGGTCAGATCTGCGCCGTAGGCCACCGGCATGACGTCGTGGAACCCAATGGCTTTCAGCGCGGCGGCCAGCTGGCCCACGGTGGCGGGCTGAAACTGGCCGGCGACGGAGGGTGCCACGGCCGCCCAGACGTGGTAGCCCCAGCGCCTCGCCCCCGTCAGCATCTGGATGGCGTCCACCAGGAAGGATTTGTCCATAATGGCGCCGAAGGGGCACTGGTAAATGCAGCTTCCGCAGGAGATACACTTCTCATGGTCGATGGAGGCCTTGCGGTCCTCCCCCATGGAGATGGCCCCGGCGGGGCAGCCCCGCTCGCAGGGGCGCAGATTCTTCACGATGGCGCCGTAGGGGCACACCGGCAGGCACTTGCCGCACATGACGCACTTGCCGTGGTCGATCTGGGCCCGGTGGTTGACGATGGTAATGGCGTCCCGGGGGCAGACATGGACGCACCGGGTCGCCAGACAGCCCCGGCAGGCGGCGCTGACCGTCATCTCGGTCACGGGGCACTCGTCACAGGCGATGGCGAGCACCTCCACCAGGCTGGGGTCGCCCTTGTCACCGCCCATGGCCAGCTTGATCCGGCTGCCGATGATGGCACGCTCCTTATAAATGCAGCACCGGGTGGACGGATTGGGCCCGGGGATGATCTTTTCGGGAATGTCCAGAATGCCCGTCTGGAGCCTGTCCTCCCAGGCCAGCTCCGCCACCGCCCGCAGGACCTGGTTTTTCAACTCCTGGACATGAGTTTCATACTGCCGCATGGGGTTGACGACCTCCCTCTGAAGTATTTTCGCAGGCATTGTATCATATGAACCTGTCCTTGTCACCCCCCATTTTGTGAATCATTTAACTTTCTATATTTTACCGCAAAAATCGGCGCCTGACCGCTGCGGTCAGGCGCCGATTAAAGGTAAAATCATCCGTGCTCCTCGACCCACTGCACCGCCGTCTGCGCGAAGGCCTCCACCACCGGCAGGGCGTCCCCCTCCGGGATTGCCAGGGCGATGGTGCGCTTGGCGTGGGGCTCCAGGCGGCGGACCACCAGGTTCTCCCTCCGGCCCCGCAGCAGCAGCTCCGGCACAATGGAGACGCCCAGCCCCTGCTCCACCATGGCCAGGATGGCATAGTCGTCCTTGGTGGTAAACTTGATGTTGGGACGCACGCCGGCCTTGTCCAAAGCCCGGTGGATGTCATGAGCGGAAGACTGTAACAAACTGATAAAGGGCTCCCGGTCGAATTCACCGATGGGGATGCGCTCCAGAGATGCCAGGCGGTGCCCCTGGGGGAGAATAGCCACCAGGGGGTCGTCGCGCAGTGGGATGGTCCGAACACCCTCCGGTGCGGGCAGGGTCACGAAAGCCAGGTCGATATCCCCGCTGCGCAGCCACTGCTCGATATCGTGGTAATCGCCGTTGAACATCTCCAGCTCAGTCTTGGGATGGGCCGCCTGAAAGGAGCGGATCATCCCCGGCAGCCAGTGCACCGCCACGCTGGTGAAGGCGCCCAGGCGCACGCTGCCGGCGTTGGCGCTGCGAATGTCCTCCAGCAGCTGCTCCAGCTCCTGCTCCTTCTGCAGAATGGCCTCCATCCGCGGCAGGACCATGGCCCCGGCTTCGGTCAGCTTCACACCGCCCCGGCTGCGCTGCATCAATCCAAACCCGTACTCCTCCTCCAGGTCCCTCAGGATGTGACTGATGCGGGACTGGGTGGAGCCCAGAGACTCGGCCGCTTTGGTCAGGCTGCCCAGGCGGGCCGTTTGGACAAATGCTTCATATTTTTTCAAGCTCAAGGCAATTCGCCGCCTTTCATGCGGAAAATTCATGGTATTTTGTTCATCATAACGCTTTTTCTCTTCCTTGGCAATGAAATTTTCTATGCTAAAGCGCAAAAGTTTTCATTGCAAAGAGAAAAAAGAAACGGTATAATCACTTCGTAGAAATAAAACGCATGAAACTATGATAAAAATTCATGTAAAAGGAAGAGGCAACGTGATGAATTATGTTGAATTGATCGTGTTTATCATCTATCTGATCTTCATGCTGGGCATCGGCGTGGTATTTTTCTTCAAGTCCAAAGGCGGCGGTGAGAAAGACTACTTCCTGGGCGGCCGCAAAATGGGTCCCTGGGTCTCGGCTCTGTCTGCCGGCGCCTCCGACATGAGCGCCTGGGTTTTGATGGGGCTCCCGGCGTCCATCTACGCCTACGGCATGGGACAAACCTGGATCGCCATCGGCCTGGCCATTGGCTACGCCCTGAGCTGGATCTTTGAGGCGCCCCGGCTGCGCCGCTTTTCCATCGCGGCCAACGACTCCATCACCATCCCCCAGTACCTGACCAACCGCTTTCTGTCCAAGAGCAAGGCCCTGCAGATCCTCTGCGCCCTGATCTTCCTGGTGGCCTACACGGTCTACGCCGCCTCCAGCATTAAGGCCTGCGGCACGCTGTTCCACACCGTTATCGGCGTCGACGCCACCGTGGCCATGTACATCGCCGCCATCATCATCATCGCCTACACCTTCCTGGGCGGCTTTTCCGCGGTCTGCTGGACCGACTTCTTCCAGGGACTTCTCATGCTGGCCGCCCTGCTGATCGCCCCCATCTTTGCGCTGGCCCTGGTCGGCTCCGGCAGCGCGGCGGTCACCTCCTCCGCCCTGCCCG
>JBJEYS010000304.1:0-3964 GCA_051886995.1 Oscillospiraceae bacterium | reverse complement strand
GCAAGGCGGAAAAGCGCCAGGTCATGGATATGACCAAGCGTCTGCTGAACCTGAAGTCCGTGCCCAAGCCGGACGACGCGGCGGACGCTGTGGCCATTGCCCTTTGCCACGCAAGAAGCTCTACATCTCTCCTGAACCGAGGTTAAACAATGTTTTATTATCTGAATGGAATCGTGGCCCACACAGGGCCGTATCTGGCGGTCATCGACTGCGGTGGTGTGGGCTACGCCTGCAAGACGACGAGTTATACACTCTCCGCTTTGAAACAGGGAGAGAAAGCCAAGCTGTACACCTACCTCCATGTTCGGGAGGAGATCTTCGAGCTGTACGGCTTTGCCACGGAGAACGAACTAAACTGTTTTCAGATGCTGATCGGCGTCTCAGGCGTGGGGCCCAAGGCCGCTTTGGCCATTTTGTCCTCCACGACGCCGGAACGGCTGGCCACCGCCATCATTACTGGGGACGAAAAGGCTCTGACCGGTGCGCCGGGGGTGGGCAAGAAGATCGCCCAGCGGGTGATCCTGGAGTTGAAGGATAAGCTGGCCAAGGGCCAGCTGGGCGTCCCGGCAGGGGAGAGCTACGGTGGTACCGGCGTGACCGTTATCCCCGAGAACAAGGCCAGCGAGGCCGCCGCTGCTCTGGCGGTGCTGGGCTATGGTCCGGCGGAGATCAACGAGGCCCTGAAGGGGATTTCGATGGAGGAGCTTTCCCTGGAGGCTGTCATCAAGGCGGCACTGAAAAAGATGGTGAAGTAAAACCGCAAGCAGTGAAAGGAGTACAGTATGGATCGAATCATCGCGGTCATCGTACAACTCATTTTTGTTGCAGTCTTTGTCGTTTTGGGGATCGTTTTTTTCAAAGGGAAGGGCGCGTTCCTGATTGCCGGGTACAACACGTCGAGCCGGGAGGAGCGGGCCAAATACGACGAAAAGGCCCTGTGCCGCTTTATGGGAAAGCTGATGTTTGCCTGTGCCGGCTGTTTTGTCCTAAGCGCCTTGGGCAATGTTCTGGAGCAGATGGCTCTGGTGTGGCTCGGCATTATTCTGATGCTCGTAATTTGTATTACAGCCGTGATCTACGCGAATACGGGAAACCGGTTCAAAAGGAAGTGATATTTTGAGCATTGATTTTTCAGACGAGGGCTTTGAGACCCAGGAGCCGCTTGTAACGACATCTCTGACCCGGGATGATGAGAACGAAGGCTCTCTGCGCCCCAAGACATTAAACGAATACATCGGCCAGCAAAAGGCCAAGGGGAACCTGGAAGTCTTCATCCAGGCGGCTAAAATGCGCAATGAGCCCCTGGACCATGTCTTGCTCCACGGCCCTCCGGGCCTGGGCAAGACCACCCTCAGCGGCATTATTGCCAATGAGATGGGGGTCAACATCCGCATCACCTCCGGCCCGGCTATTGAAAAGCCCGGCGACCTGGCTGCGCTGCTGACCAACCTGAACGAGAATGACATCCTCTTTGTGGATGAGATCCACCGGCTCAATCGCTCGGTGGAGGAGATCCTGTACCCGGCCATGGAGGACTTTGCCATCGACATCATCATCGGCAAGGGCCCTTCGGCCAACTCCATTCGGCTGGATCTGCCCAAATTCACCCTCATCGGCGCTACAACCCGGGCCGGGCAGCTGTCTGCCCCTCTGCGTGACCGTTTTGGCGTCACTCTGCGTCTGGAGTTGTATACGCCGGAAGATCTGGCCCTGATCGTCAAGCGCAGCGCCGGTATCCTGAACGTTCCCATCGAGGAGACGGGTGCTATGGAGATCGCCCGCCGCTCCCGCGGAACACCCCGTATCGCCAATCGGATGCTCCGCCGTGTGCGGGACTTCGCTCAGGTCAAGGCCGGGGGCGTCATTACCCGTGAAGTGGCCGACGCCGCCCTGTCTGCCCTGGAGGTGGATTACCTGGGGCTGGATTCGGTAGACAGGCGGATGCTGGAGAGCATCATCACCAATTACGGCGGCGGCCCCGTAGGTTTAGACACCCTGGCCGCCACCATCAACGAGGAATCCGTGACTTTGGAAGATGTGTATGAACCTTATCTGATGCAGATGGGCTTCCTGACCCGCACGCCCCGGGGCCGCTGTGTCACGCGCCGGGCCTATGAACATCTGGGACTGCCCGTGCCGGGAGGCGTCGGACTGGATCAGCTAAGTTTATAATATAAGCAGGCGAGGGTAATGATCGGTTTTTACGTTTTTATGTTGATATGTGTTCTGCTGATTCCGGTCACTATGTTGTTTTTTGGTTATCGCTGGCAGAGAAAACCGCCTAAGGAAATCAATATGGGGTACGGTTATCGTACCCGGCGCTCCATGTCCAGCCACAAAGCCTGGATATTCGCCCATATTTATTTCGGGAAACTGTGGGTCAAATTTGGTTGGGCAACTCTGGCCGTCACATTTGCCGCGATGGTGCCGCTGGCGCTCTTTACGCTGAAAATCGATACGGTGGGAGCGGTCGGTGGCGTCATCGTCTTCCTACAGCTGCTTCTGATGATCATGCCGATCTTTCAAACGGAGCAGGCACTGAAACGGGAATTTGGAATCTGAAAATTGAGGTGTAATCATTCAATGGGTAAATTATTTGGAACAGACGGCATCCGCGGTGTGGTTAACGCCGGGCTGGACGCTGAACTGGCATACAAGGTGGGTCTGGCTGCCGCTTTGGTACTCTCTGAGGAGAAAAAGGAAGGAAAGCCCCTGTTCACCATCGGTAAGGACACCCGCATTTCCTGCGATCTGCTCAAAGGTGCACTGGTGGCCGGACTTTGCTCCGCCGGCGCTGATGTGCTGGATTTGGGCACCATTCCGACTCCTGCTGTGGCCTGGGTCACGGTGGATGCAAAGGCGGACGCGGGCATTGTGATCTCTGCGTCCCACAACCCCTTTGAACACAATGGAATCAAGATCTTTAACGGGAAGGGCTTTAAGCTCTCCGATGAGTTGGAGGAAAAGATCGAGTCGGTCATTCTGTCCGGCACCGATAAAGTGCCCCGCAAGACCCACGGAGAGCTCGGCCAGGTGCGCTATGTGGCACCGAAGGCGTCAGAGGATTACATTGATCACCTGGTTTCCACGGTCAACAGTGATCTGTCAGGGTTGCGCATCCTGGTGGACTGCGCCAACGGCGCTTCCTCTGCAACAGCCGCCCGGCTGTTTGACCGTTTTCCCAAACTGCGCACTGATGTGATCAACGCGGACCCCGATGGAGTGAATATCAATGATAACTGCGGGTCCACTCACCTGGACGCCCTGGCTGCCATGGTCAAAGCGGGCGGGTATGATATCGGAATCGCCTTCGACGGTGATGCCGACCGATGCCTTGCCGTGGATGAGACCGGCGCGGAGATCGACGGCGATCAGATCATGGCTGTGTGCGGCCTTGCCATGAAGAGGGAGGGCCGTCTGTCCGGAAACGCCATTGTTGCCACTGTCATGTCCAATCTGGGCCTGCGTTTGTTTGCCAAGGAAAACGACATCGCCTTTTTTGCCACTGATGTGGGTGACCGCAACGTGCTGGAAAAGATGGAGGAGTGTGGGTATGTCCTGGGCGGCGAGCAATCCGGCCATATGATCTTCCGTGAGTTTGCCACCACCGGCGACGGCGAGCTGACCGCGCTTCAGCTGCTGCAGATCCTACACGCATCGGGGCGCAAGGCGTCCGAATTGTTTGCACAGTGTCAAAAATACCCGCAGTATCTGGTCAATGTTCCGGTGTCGGACAACGCCATGAAATCCCGCATCATGTCTGACCACTCTTTGAGTGAGGCCGTGAAAAGGGAGGAGGAAGCCCTTTGTGGGGATGGGCGGATTTTGGTACGTCCGTCCGGCACCGAGGCGTTGATTCGTGTCATGGTGGAAGGGAAGGACCCCGATTTGGCCCGTTCATGCGCTCATAATTTGGCAGATTTCATAAAAACTATATAGAAATTGCAAAATAAATTGCATGAAC
>JBJEYS010000303.1:0-4029 GCA_051886995.1 Oscillospiraceae bacterium | reverse complement strand
CCTCCCGCACCGGCGGCGCGGGCCTGGGCCTGGCCATCGCCAAGGAGATCGTGGAGGCCCACGGCGGCACCATCCACGCCGAGTCCACCGGCCAGAAGACGTCGTTTATCATTCAACTGCCATCGACCCCACACCCCGTCCCCTGACGGGGTGTTTTTTGCGCCCTGCGCCGCGGGAGGCTGATAGCCTCCCCTACATTTCCGATTTGAAATTCTCCCAAAATAAATGCAGGGGCGGATACCATCCGCCCGCCGCCGGAAGCGAAGGATATGTAATTTTCAAAACGGGGCCCCCGCCGAAACCCAGCGAAGCGGTTTCGGTGGGGAAACTGCAGCGTCAAGAAAACTTGCCTGTGGCAAGTTTTAGCGTACTGCGCCCGCAGGCGCGTTTCGAGGCCAACCGCCCGAGAGGGCGGCTCTTAGGCCGAGATGGCCGTCCGGCCATGCCGGACGGGTGTCGTGTAGATAGAGCACGCGGAAAAGCGAGGGATGTGAAACTTGCAAAACGGGGCCCCCGGGAAGCCGCGCAAGCGGCTTTCTGGGGAAAGGACGAGCAGTGGAACGAGCGAGCTTTCCCGCTTGCGGGAAAGCGAGGGATGTGAAACTTGCGAGGACGTGTCTACCAAATGTCTACCAAAAAATCCCCGCAAACCCTTGGGGCGCAAGGGGTTCAGAATTGCCAGCCTTTCCCAGTCTACCAAGCGTCTACCAAACCAACTTTTCCGCCCAAAACCGGCCTGATTTTTGAAAAATCAGGCCGGTTTTTTAACTTTTGAGGGGTCGTTAGAGGTGTTATACTTGGCTGACAGCCAGTTTCTCCCTAATTCGCCAAAAAATGTAAGGAGGAAACAAACCATGAGAAACCTCAAGCGTGTGCTCTCTCTGGCACTGGCCCTGGTCATGATGCTCGGCATGATGGTCATCGGCGCCAACGCCGCGAGCACTGATTTCGCCGATGCCGACGAGATCACCTACACCGAGGCTGTCGAAGTCATGGCCGCCATCGGCGTGCTGAAAGGCGACGGCACCAACTTCAACCCCACCGACATCCTGACCCGTGAGCAGGCTGCCAAGATCATCTGCTACATGCTGATGGGTCCCGCCACTGCGAAGAAGCTGGCCGGCACCGACGTCTTTACCGACGTGGCCGCTGACCGCTGGTCCGCTCCCTTCGTCTCCTACTGCGCCAACCTGGGCATCATCGCCGGCGTCGGCGACAACGCCTTCGACCCCGAGGGTCAGCTGACCGGCGTGGCTTTCGCCAAGATGCTGCTGGTCGCCCTGGGCAAGGACCCCGTGGCCAACGGCTATGTGGGCAACAACTGGGCCACCTCCGTCGCGGTTGACGCCATGAAGATGGGCCTGGACCTGGACGGCGTTGCCCTGGCTGCCCCCCTGACCCGTGAGCAGGCCAGCCAGATGGCCTTCACCGCCCTGAACTACACCGAGGGCGGCGCTGAGACCGGCAAGTATGTTGTCAATGCTATCACCGCTACTGCCGATCCTCTGGACGGCGAGGTCTTTGACTCCCGCTCCGACGCGATCCTGACCGTGAATGCTGTCATTCCCGGCGCTACCCTGGGTACTGACTATACCATCGTTCCCCAGAAGAACAACGCCGGCTCCCTGGCCGCTGATGTCTTCGGCCTGAGCTGCAACGAGAACGCCACGGACGATTTCGGCCGCGCGATGAACGTGTGGACCGCCACCAAGGTCGGCACCGAGGATGTCACTGTGACCTACATCACCGAGACCCCCGTTCTGACCTATGACAAGCCCGTCAAGTCCGGCGAGCTGTACACCGCTCTGGGCAAGGCCTATGACGCTTCCAAGGTCACCGTCCTGGTCAACAACGAGGCTGAGGGCGTCGGCCTGAACACCTACGCCACTTTCGCCGTGACCAAGGACGACACCGCGAATGTTCTGGGCGGCGAGGGCCAGACCATCGAGATCTACAAGACCGCTACCGGCATTAAGGCCATCCTGGTCAACAGCATGTACCGCACCATCTCCGCCGTGGATGCGGCCAATGGCACCGTTACCGTTCTGGGCGGCCTGACCTACAAGGCCACCGGCTACAAGGTGGGCGACGAGGTTCTGATCACCGCTGCCTTTGTTGACGGCGCCTGGAAGTGCACCAGCCTGGAGAAGGTCGCCACCGTCACCGGCACCCTGACCAGCTACACCAACGCCGGCAAGTACACCATCAACGGCAAGGTCTATGAGCTGTCCGGCATCAACGGCACCTCCGACATCAGCACTGCTGTCAAGGCTGCCATCGGCGTTGAGAAGGTTTACGCTCTGGATAACGCCGGCAAGATCCTGTCTGTCAACGCTCCCGCTGGCGAGACTCCCGTGATCCCCACCAACTACGCCATGGTTCTGGATAAGAACGTGGTCGTGAAGTCCACCGCCGCCGCCTGGCCCGCCACTACCACCACTGTTGAAGTGTCCGCTCAGATCCAGGTCCTGCTGTCTGACGGCACCGTGGCCGTTTGGGATCTGCCCGTTGCTAAGACTGGCACCACCTACTCTGTCAAGGTTGCCGGCGCCACCGTCACCCTGGGTGATTGGGCCACCAGCGACGAAGCTACCAAGGGCGTTTTCAAGGGCGTTCTGGACACCGCTCTGGATGGTAAGGTCTTCACCTATGCCGACACCGCTCTGGTGTCCGAGGTTCCCGCCTTCACCAGCACTGAGACTGCCAGCGGCGCTGCTGTGAACGCCTCCGGCACCATCACCAAGACCACCTATGCTGACGGCGGCATTATCCTGAACGACAAGACCGTCTTCATCCTGAAGGATGCTTCCAACAAGATCGTTGTCAAGACCGGCCTGACCGCTCTGGAGAACACCAGCATCTCCGGCGCCCAGATCGTGGCCGACGTGACCTACGACGGCAAGAATGTTGCCAACAACGTGAACGTGGCTAAGGTCGTCTTCGCTCAGGGCACCACCTTCAGCGGCGCTGCTGCTGTTGACACCACCAACTATGTCCTGCTGGACGGTGACTACACCACCACCAAGGACGCCGAGGGCAACGATGTCTACACCTACAGCATCGTGAAGGCTGACGGCTCCACCGGCACGGTTAAGGGCTCCGCTGGCCTGTCCACCGGTATCTACGTCCTGAAGACCGACGGCACCGTCAATGAGTCTCCTGTGACCACCTCCGAGAAGACCATCGGCATCGTCAGCGGCACCACCGTCTATGTGGATTCCACCGCTATGACCACCAACGCCAAGACTGTTGTTGTCGGCGGCGAGCTGGTCAAGGGCGCCAAGGCCTATGTGGTCGAGACCTCCAACGTGATCAGCCTGGTCTTCATCGTCGGCTGATCTCCGCTGAACACAAACCGCAATACCTAAAAGAGGGCGGCCCCCGTTTCGGGGGCCGCCTTTTTTACCGGATGGCGATGTAGTAGTCGGTCTTTCCGCTGTAATTGAAAGCGACGCCGCCCACCCGGAACCCGTTTTCGGTAATGACGCAGCCGGTGGTGGTGGTGAACATGATCTGAGAGGAACTGATCAGAAAGACAAATTGTTCCGTCAGGATAAAGCACTCCTGGGAATTACTGCTGCCGAACTGGACAAAGAAAAACAGCGCTCTGGGGGTAAAGCCCAGGTCGAAAAACCGGTCGGTGGTGCCGTCCCCGGTGTAGCTGCCCAGGACCACCCGGTCCGCCGCCAGTTCCGCCATGGCCGTGTCGATGATCCTGTTCACCGCGTTAAAATCCTCCCGCCGGATGGGGTCGGACGCCTCCCACAGGCAAAGTTTATGGTTTTCCGTATAGTTCATGTTGAAAACCTCCTTTCGTCTTAGGCGAAGGGAGGTCAAATTTTGCACTTTCTTGTCAAGTTCGTAGGGCGGGGGCTTGCCCCCCCACCGCCGTTATTCCATTCCGCCGGAGCCCCTAAAACAGCAATCGTACCGCCCACGATGCCGCCATGAAGCCCGCCAGATCGGCGCAGAGAGCGGCGGGGACGGCGTAGCGGGTCTTTTTGATGCCCGCCGCGCCGAAATAGACGG
>JBJEYS010000302.1:0-4036 GCA_051886995.1 Oscillospiraceae bacterium | reverse complement strand
CAAGCGCGCCGGTCGGGAGCCGGTGGAGCCGCTGTACACCGTGGCCGAGGTGGAGGAAGTCGTCAAGCTGCTCAAACCCTGCGAGTACGGCGAGATCCTGGACATCGAGCCGGGGGTGCGCCTGCGCTTCTCCGATGCCGGCCATCTGCTGGGCTCCGCCTGCGCAGAGCTGTGGCTCAGTGAGGACGGTGTGGAGAAGAAGATCGTCTTTTCCGGTGATCTGGGCAACGTCAACCAGCCCATCATCCGGGACCCCCAGCCCATGGACCCCCAGGCCGACTATGTGGTCACCGAGAGCACCTACGGCGACCGCAACCACGAGCCCCCCGAGAGCTATACCGAAGCCCTGGCCCAGATCATTGACGAGACCTTTGACCAGGGCGGCAACGTGATCATCCCCTCCTTTGCGGTGGGCCGCACCCAGGAACTGCTGTACTTCATGCGGGAGATGAAGGAGGACGGGCTGGTCAAGCACAACCCCAATTTCCAGGTGGTGGTGGACTCTCCCCTGGCCAACGAGGCCACCAAGGTCTTCTCCGGCGATCTGCACGGGTACCTGGACGAAGAGGCCATTGAGGCCATCAAGGGCGGCGCGCTGTTCACTTTCCCGGGGCTGACGCTGACCGAGTCCAGTGAGGAGTCCAAGGCTCTGAACCTGGATAGGAACTCCAAGGTCATCATCTCGGCCTCCGGCATGTGCGACGCGGGACGCATCCGCCACCATTTAAAGCACAACCTGTGGCGGCCGGAGTGCACCATCGTTTTCGTGGGCTATCAGGCTCCCGGCTCCCTGGGCCGCGTCCTGCTGGACGGGGCCAAGAGCGTCAAACTCTTCGGCGAGGAGATCCTGGTGCGCGCCCGCATCGTCAACTTCAAGGGCCTGTCCTCCCACGCCGACCGGGACCATCTGCTCGCCTGGGCCGACCAGTTCAACGAGCCCCGACCCGCCCAGTATTTCGTCGTCCACGGCGAGGCGGAGGTGGCGGAGCTGTACGCCCAGACCCTGCGGGACAGGGGCCTGGCCGCCCACGCCCCCGACTATGAGGAGGTCTACGACCTGGCAGCCAACACCCTGCTGGCCGCCGGCGTGCCCCGCGCCGTCAAGGAGAAGGCAGCCCCCGCCCGTGCCGTTTCCCCGGCCTACCGCCGCCTGGAGGATACCGTGGGCGAGCTGGCAGCTCTGGTCGAGCGCAGCAAGGGCGTGCCCAACAAGGATCTGGCCCGCCTGGCCGACCAGCTGCGCAGCCTGATGGACAAATTCGAAAGATAGGAGCAATCGCAATGAGCCGCGCGGATCAAATCTTCATCGACAACTGCAAGGACATCCTTGCCCACGGTGTGTGGGACACGGATCAGAACGTCCGCCCCAAGTGGGAGGACGGTACCCCCGCTCACACGGTCAAGAAATTCGGCATTGTCAACCGCTACGACCTGCGGGAGGAGTTCCCGGTGCTCACCGTGCGCAAGCAGTTTTTTAAAAGCGCCCTGGATGAGCTGCTGTGGATCTGGCAGAAAAAGTCCAACAACGTGCATGAGCTGTCCAGCCATATCTGGGATGCCTGGGCCGATGAAAACGGCTCCATCGGCAAGGCCTACGGTTATCAGCTGGGCGTGAAGCACATCTATCCCGAAGGGGAGTTCGACCAGGTGGACCGGGTGCTGTACGACCTGAAGCACAATCCGGCCTCCCGGCGCATCATGACCAATATTTACAACCACCACGACCTGCATGAGATGGCGCTGTACCCCTGCGCCTATTCCATGACCTTCAACGTGTCGGGCAAGACCCTGAACGCCATCCTGAACCAGCGCTCTCAGGACATGCTGACCGCCAACGGCTGGAACGTCATGCAGTACGCCGCCCTGGTCCATATGATAGCCCAGGTGTCCGGTCTGGAGGCGGGCGAGCTGGTCCATGTCATCGCCGACGCCCATATTTACGACCGCCATGTCCCCGTGGTGGAGCAGCTCATCGAGCGCAAGCCCTTTGACGCGCCCACCCTGTGGATCGACCGGGAGATCGACGACTTTTACGCCTTTACCAAGGACAGCCTCAGGCTGGAGGGCTATCAGGGCCACCCGCTGGAAGAGAAGATCCCGGTGGCGGTATAGGAGCGTGTACCCATGAATCTGATCGTTGCCGTGGACCGGAACTGGGCCATCGGAAAGGACGGGGACCAGCTGGTCTATATCCCGGAGGACCTGAAGCGCTTTAAGGCCCTGACCCTGGGCCATCCGGTGATCCTGGGCCGCAAGACCCTGGCCACCTTCCCCGGCGGCCGCCCCCTGAAGGGCAGACCCAACCTGATCCTGTCCCGCAATCCGGATTTTCACCCGGAAGGGGCGCAGGTGTACGCAAGCGCGGCCGACCTGCTGGCCGCGGCGCCGGAAGACGCTTTTGTCATCGGCGGGGCCAGCGTGTACGATCTGTTTGTCGATGCCTGCGACACCGCCTATGTGACCAGGATCGACGCGGAATTTCCCGCTGACGTCTGGTTTCCCAATCTGGACGAGCGGGACGACTGGAAACTGGCGGAGACGGAGGGACCGTATCCCTTTGAGCAGCTGACCTACCGGTATCTGACGTACAGGCGGGTGAAGTGATGTACCGGGACGAGATCGCGGCCTATGTGCCCCGGTGTGAGCAGGAGGAAGGGGATAAGCGGGTCATCCTGGACTACATCGACCGCTTTCCCGACACCATCCTGACCCGGGAAAACGAGTACGCCCACATATCCAGCTCCGGCTTTATCGTCAACGCCGACGCCACCAAGGTCCTGTTCGTCCACCACGATATTTATAAGGTTTGGGCCTGGACCGGCGGCCACGCCGACGGGGACGGCGATCTGCTCTCCGTAGCCCTGCGGGAGGCCCGGGAGGAGACCGGCGTGGTCCATGTGCGCCCCCTGAGCGCCGCCATCGCCTCTCTGGACATCCTGCCCGTTTGGGGGCATGTGAAACGGGGGCGGTGGGTGTCCTCCCACCAGCATCTGAATGTCAGCTACCTCCTGATGGCTGACGAGAACGACCCTCTGAAAAGCCGTCCCGGGGAAAACAGCGGCGTGGCCTGGCTGCCGGCGGAGCGAATGCTGGAGTTGACCAACGAGTGGGAGATGGACCCGGTCTACACCAAGCTGCTGGAGCGGGCAAGGGCGCTGTTATGACTGCTCCTTGCTCGGACGGCGGAAGCGGTCGTACCACCGCAGCGAGTCGGTGGTGCCTGTGGTGTGCAGAAGATAGACCGTAAAGCCCGTGTCCAGGAGAAAAAGCAGGACAGCCGGAAGCGTCCAGACCGCCGGAATGACGGACACCCAGCGCACCACGGTCGGGTGGACCCAGGCCGTCAGGGCCAGGGACAAAAGACCCCAGGCCCCGGAGAAAACCAGGCAGACCCTGCCGTTCAAGTTCCAGGGCAGGGAAGAATAATCCCAAAAGCGCACACGAAGGGCCTTTTCATAAAACCAGTCCATGAAATACTCCACTGCCGTGGCCGCCAGTGCGCCGCAAAGGAACAGAAGCAGCGGTCGGCTTTGCACAGCGGCGGGGAGTTGGACGATGAGCACAGCCCCCAGTCCATACACCGGGCACAGGGGCAGCAGGACCATGCACTTGCGGTCCCGCTTGTGGGAACGGGTCACCCGCGCGAAGACGACCTCCAGAAGAAAGCCCAGAAAACTGTAAATGAGAAAGTACCAAAAGATCTTCGCCATGCCGCCGCCTCCTTCATGAGTAGGATGGACATGAACGAAATTTTTGATACAAAGGAAAAGTTGGGATTGAGTGATCGATTCTTTTATGATACAATAAGTCGAAAAATCTGTGGGGGCAAAAGCAATGCGGCATTTGATCGATTTTGGCGACATGACACGGCAGGAATGGGACGAGCTGTACCGGAGGTGCAGTGAGATCATTGACCATCCTGCCGATTTTGTGGACGCCTGCCGCGGCAAGGTGTCCTGCAATCTGTTCTATGAACCGTCTACCCGCACCAACTTTTCCTTCCAGACCGCCATGCTCCGGCTGGGGGGCAGCGTGT
>JBJEYS010000301.1:0-4068 GCA_051886995.1 Oscillospiraceae bacterium | reverse complement strand
CCACCACCAGCAGCAGCAGCTTCGTCAGGGGGCCGTCGGCCTTGTACTGGCGCACGACCATCAAAGTGGCAGCCGGTGCGGTAGCGGCGGCGATGGCACCCAGGGTAATAGCAGCGGGAATGGACATCAGTTCAGGTTTGATGAAGTGCAGAATGAGCAGGGCGATATCCACCAGCACAGTGGTGATGACCGCCTGCAGGATACCCACGGTAATGGCCTGACGGCCCATGGTTTTCAGCTGCTTCAGGCGGAACTCATTTCCGATGGTAAAGGCGATGAAGCCCAGGGCAGCCTGGCTGACAATGCGGTACCCCTCCACCGCCTCCAGCGAGGAGAAGCCCAGGCCCAGGATATCCAGCCGCCCGATGCAGAAGGGACCCAGCAGCAGGCCGGCCACCAGATAGGCCGTGACAGCGGGCAGCGACAGTTTTTTTGCCAGTCTTGACAGCAGCAGGCCGCCGATCAGGGCGACGGCCAGACAGATCAGTGCTTCTTCCATGTCCTTCTCCTTTTGTGCAAATCAACTTTTCAATCCGGAAACACAGCGCCACTATCATAGCACTTTCACTACAACAACTTCAACGGAAACTTTGCCTAATTCTTGAATTAAAAACAACCATTCCCTGCCTTTTTTCACAAATGAACGGGCACATTTAACAGCAAAAAATCGGGTCACGGACGAGAGATCATCCTGAAAATGAGGCGGACAAACGCCCCTGCAAAGAACACCTGGATACAGAGCGCTGCCGGAAATCACTGTGCGGCAAGCGCGAATACCGGATAGCTCAATCCGCCCATCTTCAGCGCGATGGTGTACACCGTCATACAGAAAACCATGCAGAAGACCATCAGCAGCGTGAAAATAAAACTCTGAAATCTTGTCTTTGGCATAATGCCGCCTCCTTCAAATGCTAGGGAAACAAAAAACGACACCCAATATGTTTCAACCATCAGACATCGGTTGAAACGATATTTCGTGTCGTTTGCTTCCGTATTCAATTATGGTTTTTTGTACCACTGATTATTATTTTTGCAATGTGAAAGCATAAATCTTCTCTTAAAATTTTCCAAAATATTCGACAGAAATTTCCTCTCCCCCATTGCGTTCCCGCACGGGAGAGGATATAATGACTTTGTTTTGCACGCAAACGCGGACAGTAACTTAATAAGGTGGATGAAGATGAAGACATTTTACCCCAGCCTGCTCTCCTGTATGAAATCCTACTCCAAAGGCCAATTCGTCAAGGATCTGATCTCCGGCGTCATCGTGGCCATCATCGCCCTGCCCCTGTCCATCGCCCTGGCCATCGCCTCCGGCGTGGGGCCCGCGGTGGGCCTGTACACCGCCATCGTGGCGGGCTTCCTGGTGGCCCTGCTGGGCGGCAGCCCCGTGCAGATCACCGGCCCCACGGCGGCCTTCGCCACCATCGTGGCTGGCATCGTCGCCACCCAGGGCATCGACGGTCTGGCCATCGCCACCATTATGGCCGGCCTGCTGCTGATCGTCATGGGCGTGTGCAAGCTGGGCGGTCTGATCAAGTTCATCCCCTATACCATTACCACCGGCTTCACCGCCGGCATCGCCGTCACCATCCTGGTGGGCCAGCTGAAGGACTTTTTCGGTCTGACCTTTACAAACGCCCCCGTGGAGACCATGGACAAGCTGAAGGAAGTCATTCACTGCTTCGGCACCTTCAATATCTGGGCCCTGGTCATCGGCCTTCTGTCCCTGGCCATCCTGATCCTCCTGCCCAAGGTGCTGCCCAAGGTGCCCGCCTCCCTGGTGGCGGTCATCGTCTGCGCCGTGGTGGTCAAGCTGTGCAACGTGCCTGTGAACACCATCGGGGTCCTCTACCCCGACATCACCTCTGCCCCGCCCCACCTGACCCTGCCCGCCGGCATCAGCTGGGACAAGATCGTCTCTCTGATCCCCGACGCGGTCACCATCGCCGTACTGGCAGCTGTGGAATCCCTGCTGTCCTGCGTAGTAGCCGACGGCATGGTGGGCAGCCGCCACAACTCCAATACCGAGCTGATTGCCCAGGGTGTGGGCAACGTGGGCTCCGCCCTGTTCGGCGGCATCCCCGCCACCGGCGCCATCGCCCGCACCGCCGCCAACATCAAGAACGGCGGGCGCTCCCCCATCGCCGGCATCGTCCACTCTCTGGTGCTGCTGGCCATGCTGGTGGTGCTGATGCCCTACGCCAAGCTGATCCCCATGCCCACCATCGCCGCCATTCTGTTCATGGTCGCGTATAATATGTGCGGCTGGCGGGAATTCGCAGCCATCATCAAGTCCTCCCCCAAGAGTGACATTCTGGTGCTGGTGGCCACCTTCGTACTGACTGTGGTGTTCGACCTGGTGGTAGCCATCGCGGTGGGCCTGGTCCTGGCCGTCATCCTGTTCATGAAGCGTATGTCCGACGAGACCAACGTGTTCGGCTGGAAGACCGTGGACGAAGCCAATGACCCCGACAGCATCCGTCTGAAAACCATCCCCGCCGACACCATGGTCTATGAGATCACCGGCCCCATCTTCTTCGGCGCCGCCGACAAGGTGGCCGACATCTTCGCCGAGTCCAGGGAGAAGGTGGTGGTCCTGCGCATGCGCAGCGTCCCCGCCGTGGACGCCACCGGCCTCCACGCCTTTGAGACTATCCTGAAGACCTGCCGGAAGAAGGGGATCACCCTGGTCATGTCCCATGTCAACGCACAGCCCATGAAGGTGCTGCGCAAGGCCGGCATGGTGGAGAAGATCGGCAAGGAAAACTTCTGCCCCAACATTGACGCCGCCCTGGAGCGCGCGAAAGCGATCACCGAAGGTTGATCTTACATACATACAACCGCAGACCCGCCGGATCAATGATCCGGCGGGTCTGCGCTTTGCGCGGCATCCGATTTTTCTCTCTCGGTATTGACAAGCCGCTCTGCCGTCGGATATATTGAAGAAAAGATCGACCCATGACGGAGAGGGGACAGAACATATGGAGTTAAATCATCAGGTCGCCATCGTGACCGGTGCCGGCCTGGGCATGGGCCGGGGGATCGCCGAAAAGCTCGCCCGCTGCGGCGCCGCGGTAGCCGTAGCCGACAAGGAGGAGCAGAGCGCCCGGGAGACCGCCCGGGCCATCGTGCAGGCCGGCGGCAGAGCCGTCGCCGTGACGGCGGACGTCGGAAACGTGGACGACATTGCGCGGATGTTTGACGTCTGTCAGGCTGAGCTGGGCACACCCGACATTCTGGTGGCCAATGCGGGCATTTCCAGGCCCTGCCCCATCACGCAGGTCACAGAGGATTTTTTCCACAGCATTTACGAGGTCAACGCCAAGGGGACCCTTTTCTGCCTGAAGGAGGCCGGGCTGCGGCTGAAGGACGGCGGCCGGATCGTGGTCATCTCCTCATGCAGCGCGCGGTACCCGGAAATGGGGATGGCGGTCTACGGCTCCTCCAAGGCGGCGGTACAGCTCATGGTGGAGGTGGCCGCGCAGGAGTTCGCGCCCCGGGGGATCACCGTGAACTCCATCCAGCCCGGCCTGACCTCCACCCCGACCATGCTCCGCTTCGCGTCCCAGGAGCATATCCAAAAAGCCATCGACAGCACCCCCCTGGGCCGTCTGGGCGACCCGGAGGACATCGCCGAAGTGGCGGCCTTCCTGTGCAGCAGGGAGTCCCAGTGGGTCACGGGACAGCACATTCTGGCAAACGGCGGCTGTATGCCGGGCTATGAAAGGACATGAAAAAGGGTGGAGCGTGCGCTCCACCCTTTTTCATGTCTTGTTCCTGTTCGGCAGTTCTTACTTGAACTGCTCGATCAGCGCTTCCACCTTGGGCACGCAGCGGCCGCAGTGGGTACCCGCTCCGGTCGCCGCCTGAACGGCCTCCAGAGTGGTGTTTCCGGCTTCCACAGCGGCCTTGATGTCACCGACGGTCACATTGCCGCAGAAGCATACTTTCTCGTTCAGGTCCATTAGCCGAAGTAGCGGTCCAGGAAGCCCTTCAGAGCCTTGCCGTGGCGGGCCTCGTCGCGGGCCATCTCGTGGACGGTGTCGTGGATGGCGTCCAGGCCGT
>JBJEYS010000300.1:0-19457 GCA_051886995.1 Oscillospiraceae bacterium | reverse complement strand
TCAAGCTGAAGGACATGACCGGCCCGGACGACTACGCCTCCATGGCCCAGGTCATCACCCGGCGGTTCACCCACTATAAAAACGGGGACGACAACTGGAGCGAGAAGCCCGACCTGCTCTTGATCGACGGCGGCAGCGTCCACGCGAAGACGGCGGCGGACGCGCTGGGGGAGCTGGGCCTGTCCGTTCCCGCCTTCGGTATGGTCAAGGACGACCGCCACCGCACCCGGGCCCTGGCCGCCCCCGACGGGCGGGAGATCGGCATCCAGCAGAACCAGGCCCTGTTCGCCCTGGTGGGCACCATCCAGGAGGAGACCCACCGCTTCGCCATCGAATTCGGCCGCGCCCAGCACGCCCAAAAGGTGAAGGGCTCGGTGCTGGACAACATTCCCGGCGTGGGCCCCAAGCGCCGCGCTGACCTGCTGAAGCATTTTAAAAGCGTCAGGAAGATCAAAGCCGCCTCCCTGGCTGAGCTGGAGGAGGCGGTGGACAAGCGCACCGCAAAGGCGGTTTACGACTTTTTTAAGGAGGACCCGACATGAGAGTGATCTCCGGCACGGCCCGGGGCCGCAGGCTGAAGGAACTGCCCGGCCTGGACACCCGGCCCACCACCGACAAGGTGAAGGAGTCTGTGTTCAACATCATCCAGTTCGACATTGAGGGCCGGAAGGTCCTGGACCTGTTCGGCGGCACCGGGCAGATGGGCATCGAGGCCCTGTCCCGGGGGGCGGAGCACGTCACCTTTGTGGACCTGGCCCCGGCCGCCGTCAATATTATCCGGCAGAATTTGGACGCCACGGGCTTTGCCGGTTCCGCCCGGGTGGTGCAGAGCGACTGGCGGGCGTTTTTGAGCTCCTGCCGGGAGAAATTCGACCTGATTTTTCTGGATCCGCCCTACAGAACCCCCATGCTGGAAAACGCTTTGGAGACCATCGCGGCGATTGACATCCTGTCGGAACATGGTATAATAGTCTGCGAAAGTCCGCTGGACAAGGACCTGCCTGATCTTGCGGCGCCCTATGAAAAGGGCAGAGATTACAAGTACGGCAAGATCAAGGTAACGCTGTATCACAGAACGGTGTGATAACATATATGAAAACCGCCATTTACCCCGGCAGCTTTGACCCCGTTACCCTGGGGCATTTGAACGTGATCAAGCGCGCGGCGCAGGCGTTTGACAAGCTGATCGTCTGCGTCATGGTCAACTCCAGCAAGCACGGACTGTTTACCCCCGAGGAGCGGGTGGACCTGATCCGGCGCGTGACCAAAAACCTGCGGAATGTGGAAGTGGACTGCTCCAACGAGCTTTTGGCTGATTACGCCCGGCGCAAGGGCTCCCGGGTGGTGGTCAAGGGCCTGCGGGCGGTCTCCGACTATGAAAAAGAGGTCCAGATGGCCATTATCAACCGCAAGCTCTACCCCAATCTGGACACCTTTTTCATCCCCTCCAGTGAGAAGTATACATATCTGAGCTCCAGCGTGGTCAAGGAGATGGCCCGGTACGGAGCCGACCTGTCCGACTTTGTCCCCCGGGAAATCATCGCGGACGTGGAAGCCAAGTTCAAAAAAAGTGAGGAGGAATCCTGATGGCCAGCGGAGTGGAAGAATTACTGGACATCCTGTATGAAATGATCGACGAGGCCAAGAGCGTGCCCCTGAGCTCGGAGAAGTGCATGATCGAGCGCGACCGCGCACTGGACCTGCTGGACGACATCCGCGCCCAGTTCCCCATGGAGCTGAAGGAGGCCAAGAAGCTGCTGGCCAACCGGAACGAGTACATCAATTCCGCCAAGCGCGAGGCGGAGGCCATGAAGAAGCAGGCCCAGGAGGAAGCCCGCCAGATGGTGGCGGAGGACCAGCTGCTGGCCCAGGCCCGCCAGAAGAGCACCGAGATGATCCGGGTGGCGGAGGAGCGCGGCCGGGAGCTGCGCCGGGCGGCCAACGAGTACTGCGAGGACGCCCTGCGCCGTACCGAGGAGGCCGTGGCCGAGGCCTATGAGGAGATCAAGCAGTCCCGTACCCGGTTCCGCGCCGCCGCCGGCGCCGGACAGCCCGCCCAGAACAGCGGCCGTCAGGTGTACGACGCCGCGAAGGACGAAGACTAAGGAAACATCGAAGCACACAGAGCCCGCGCCGTTCGGCGCGGGCTTTCAGCTTGCCGAAAAACCTCTCGTCAGGCCGAAGAAAGGGACTGCACAGGCGGGGGAGATCGAGGGGGCGGCGCCCGCCTCGAATGGGATCGAATGCCCCGCAAGCCTTGCAGACCAAGGCTTGCGGCGAGCAGAGCGAGGACTTTTGTGCCGCTGAGCGGCACAAAAGTAACGGCATTTTTGAAGTCTGTCAAAACAGTCCGAAGGACTTTTTTGACAGACTGAGAGCCCGCGCCGTTCGGCGCGGGCTTTTTCATGGGACATCCCGTGCTTTGCATATACTTTTCTGAATCGGGAGGTGTGCAGGATGTCCAAGATTTTGTCCCGACAGTGGGCGCGGGATCTGCTGCTGGGGCTGGTGCTGCTGACGGCCACGCTGGCGCTGGTGGTCTGGCCGAAGCAGTCCATGGAGGCCGCGAAGACCGGCCTGCAGCTCTGCTACAATGTCATCATCCCGTCCCTGTTCCCCTTTTTTGTCCTGTCCAGTCTGGTGGTGGAGCTGGGGCTGGCGGGCTACGTCGGGCGCGCCCTGGAGGGGATCATGCGCCCGCTGTTCAATGTGCCGGGCTCCTGTGCCTCCGCCGTGGCCCTGGGGTTCATCGGCGGCTACCCCGTGGGGGCGCGCACGGCCATCTCCCTGTATGAAAAGGGCATGTGCACAAAAACCGAGGCCGAGCGCCTGCTGGCCTTCTGCAACAACTCCGGCCCCGCCTTTATCCTGGGCGTTGTGGGGGCGGGCATTTTCTCCAGCAGCCGGGTGGGCGTGCTGCTCTATCTGGCCCACGCGGCGGCCTCTCTGTGCATCGGCATCCTGTTTCGGTTCTACAAGCGCGGGGAGCGGGGCGGGGAGGAAACGGGCTGCCTGAACTTTCAGACCCAGCGCCTGAGCGTGGCCTTCACCGGCTCGGTGAAGAACTCCTTCATGAGCACCCTCAACATCTGCGCCTTTGTGGTGTTTTTCACCGTGGTCATCCGAATGTTCATGGTGTCAGGAGCCTTACCTGCCCTGGCCCGGGCGCTGAGCGCCCTGCTGTCCCCCCTGGGCCTGACCGAGCAGTGGGGGGAGCGGCTGCTGACCGGCGTGCTGGAGATCTCCTCCGGCGTGTGGTCCCTGGTGGGGGACGGCTCCCTGTCCGGGCGGCTGACCATGGCGGCCTTCATGCTGGGGTGGGCGGGCATCTCCGTCCACTGTCAGGTGCTCTCCTTTCTGGGGGGCAGCGGCCTTTCCGTGCGCACCTACCTGGTGGGCAAGATGCTCCACGGCGGCCTGTCCGCCCTGTTCGTGGGGCTGCTGGCCCGGGTCTTCCCCCTGGAGGCCCAGGTGTCCGCCTACCTGGCCGAACAGGTGGAGGGGATCGTTTCCCTGGACTTTGCCACCGCCCTGACGGTCTCCACCGTGTGTGCCTGGGTGGTTTGGCTGGCCTTTTTTGCCGTGGCCGCCCGGATCGTGCGAAAAACCTGTGGAAATCGGCGCGGACATATAGTATAATGTCTGTAAATAAGGGGAAAAGAGGGGGAAAACCATGCTGTTCGCCAAGAAGATCGAGCCTCGCTGCGCCTACTGCAAACGGGGGACCACGCTGGATGAGGAGCGGGTGATCTGCCTGAAAAGGGGCGTGGTCTGCCCCGGGGGGAGCTGCCGCGCGTTTCGGTATGACCCGCTGAAGCGGGTGCCCCCGAAGCCCGCCGCCCTGGAGCTGGGCAAGCTCCGGGACGAGGATTTTGTTCTTTGACCGTCCGTGAAAAACCCGGGCGGGCCGTGTTTGGACGGCCCGCCCGGGTTTCTTTCATAATGTGTTTTAATGCTTCTGAAGGGTGTTGTTCTTGTTCTTCACCACGCTGACCACCATGCCGGACAGGGCAAACAGTGCGATGGCGTTGGGAATGACCATCAGGTAGTTGAAGGCATCGGTCAGCTCCCAGACCAGGTCATTGGACATCATGGTGCCCAGGAAGACGAAGACCAGGCCGATGACGGTGTAGATGGTGGTGCAGAGCTTGGGGTTCTTCTTGCCGAACAGGTACACCACGTTGATCTTGCCGAACATATTCCAGCTCAGAACGGTGGAGAAAGCGAAGAAGAACAGGCACACGGCCACGAAGATCGCGCCGAAGCGGGCGCCGAAAATGGAGCCGAAGGCGGTCTGGGCCAGGTTGGCCTTGCCGATGGTCTCGGTGACAGCGCCCACATAGCCGCCGGCCAGAGGGCCGTCCTTGGTGTACAGGGTGGAGATGATGACCAGAGCGTTCAGGGTCAGGACCACGAAGGTGTCGATGAACACGCCGATCATGGCGACCACGCCCTGGTCGTGGGGGTTCTTGACGTTGGCCTGGGCGTGGGCGTGGGGGGTGGAGCCCATACCGGCCTCATTGGAGAACAGGCCGCGCTTGGCGCCCTGGCTGATGGCGGCCTTGATGCCCGCGCCGAAGGCGCCGCCCAGGATGGCCTGGGGCTGGAAGGCGTACTTGAAGATCATGGCGACGGTGGCGGGGATGTACTTGATGCGGGCGATCAGGACCACGAGGCCGCCCAGCAGGAAGATGCAGGCCATGATGGGGACGATCTTCTCGGTAACGGCGGCCAGACGCTGCACGCCGCCCAGGAAGATGACGGCGCAGATGACGACCAGAATGACACCCACGACCCAGGAGGGGATGCCGAAGGCGTTCTCCATGGTGGAGCCGATGGAGTTGGACTGGACCATGCAGCCGAAGAAGCCCAGAGCCAGGATGATGGCCACGGCGAAGAAGCCGGCCAGGAACTTGCCGAACTTGCCCTTGAAGGCGGTGGTGATGTAGTACACGGGACCGCCGCGGACATTGCCGTTGTCATCCACCTGGCGGGTCTTGATGGCCAGGGTGGCCTCGGCGTAGATGGTGGCCATGCCCAGGAAGGCGATGATCCACATCCAGAAGATGGCGCCGGGGCCGCCGGTCAGGATGGCGCCGGAGGCGCCGACGATGTTGCCGGTACCCACCTGGGCGGCGATGGCGGTGGCCAGGGCCTGGAAGGAGCTCATGCCGCTTTTCTGCCTGCCGCCCCGCAGGGACAGGTTGCCGAAGACCTTTTTCATGCCCTCTCCGAAGCAGCGCACCTGCACGAAGCGGGTGCGGATGGAGTAGAACAGGCCCACGCCGATCAGCAGGATGATGAGGACATAGCTGGACAGGTAGTTGTTGATGTTGACCACGATGGGATACAGAGCGGATTCCAGTGCTTGAAACATTGCGATCTCCCTTTCTCTCTTTGCGCGGCAAACGAAAAAGCCAGACCGGCGCTCTCCGCGCCCGGTCCGGCTCTGAATCCAACAAGCAAACAGGACGGACGCCATGCGTCCGACCGCTGCTGATCGATCACTCTGTCCTTTTGCCTGAGAGATTCGCGCTGCCGCCATTGGCTGCGCTTTGCACCTTCGGCATCCCCGCGCAGGGGACTTCTCCAGAGCCACATCCATCTACAGTCCTCATTCCCCGCGGGGAACACCTGAGAGTTTCGCTCCTTCGGTAAGCCGACCGGCTTTTTCCTGCAGACTTCGCTTGTCGCTATTTGATTGTGCAGATGACTATATCACTGGTAGGGAGGTTTGTCAAGCAGTAATATTTGTTTTTGCTTTATGTCGGATTTTCCGCCTGTAGATCCCCCTCCGCGCCCAGAATGGTATGACAGTCGTTCAGGGTCTTCTGGAGCTTCTGGTAGACGGAGTCAGTGACGGTAGTCTTGTCGCCGTTTTCATACTCCTCCATGGAGGCATACACGTCCAGCAGAACCATGCGCTCGCCGTTGATCTTCTGCCCCTTGTTGAGCATCAGGAAGGGGACGTAGCTGACGCTCTCCACGGTAGTCTCGCCGGTCACGAAGTCCTTTTTCAGCTCCAGATTCAGCAGCACCGTGGTGTCGGTGTACTCATAGGTCTGGGAGGAGATGAAATTACCTAGGGAATAGCACACAAAGCCGGTGTTGCCCGCCTCGGTGGTCACGAATTCATAGGGCTCCAGCACATGGGGGTGGCCGCCCAGCACCAGGGCGGCGCCCAGGTCGATCATGGTCTCGGCCATCTGCTGCTGATAGGAATTGGGCGTGAGCCGGTATTCGATGCCCCAGTGCATGACCACGGCGATCAGGTCGCAGCCCAGCTTCCGGGCGGCGGCCATGTCGGACTCCAGCAGGGCGGTGTCCGGGGTGGACATGGTGGTGGCGTAATCGGTGTTGAACAGGTTGATGCACCACTCCTTGCCCGTGGGGACGGGGATGCCGTTGGTGCCGTAGGAGTAGGACAGAAAGGCGATGGAGATGCCGCCGCAGTCGGCCACCACGATGCCGTGGTTGCTGTCCCGCTCCTCCTGGTTGCGGTAGGTGCCCACATGGGACAGTCCGATGGAATCCAGGGTGTTCAGGGTGCGCTCCAGGCCGGAAAAGCCCCGGTCCAGGGAGTGGTTGTTGGTGGTGGACAGCAGGTCAAAGCCCATGTCCTTCAGGGCGACGCCCAGCTCGTCCGGGGTGTTGAAGGCGGGGTAGCCCGAGTAGTTGGGGCCGCCGGAAAAGGTGGTCTCCAGGTTGCCCACGGCCAGGTCGGCGGCCTGCACCCAGGGCTTGGCGTAGCGGAGCATGGGGGAGTAATCGTAGGTCCCGGTCTCGGCCACATAGGCGTCGTTGGTCTGGGGCATATGGCTCATGATGTCCCCGGCGACCGTCAGGGTGGCGGTAATGGGCTCCGGCGCGGGCGTGGGCGTGGGATTGGGCGTGGGGGTGGCGGACACCGAAGGCGCGGGCTCCTGGGAGGGGGGCGCGGCGTCGGTGGATGTATAGGAAGATGTGCACCCGGTCAGCAGGGCCAGGGTGAGCAGCAGGACCAGCAGCTTTCGCATGGGATTCGACCTCTTTTTCCTTGGTATGCTGGATATTATATACGGTTTTCCTTGAAACCGCAATGTAAAAACGGTAAGATAATAAAAAAGGGGGGAGGATCATGCTTCGAGTATTCGTGGGGGAAGGGGATGCCCGGGAGCTGCTGGCCCGGGCCGTCCGGCAGACCTGGGGGCTGGACGCCCTGCCGGAGATCGCCCGCCTGCCCGGCGGAAAGCCCGTTTTCCCGAATTACCCCGATCTCCACTTCAACCTGTCCCACAGCGGTACGCTGGCCCTCTGCGCCCTGTCCGACCGGCCCGTGGGAGCGGACCTTGAAGTCATCCGCCCCCGCAGCGCCAAACTGCCCGCCTATGTGTACAAGGGGGCGGAGTACGACCGCTTTCTGGCCCTGGGCGGGGACTGGAACGCCTTTTACACCCTCTGGACGGAGAAAGAGAGCATCCTGAAATACACCGGCGAGGGGCTGAAGGCCCTGCGGCGCGCGGCGCTCCCGGCGGGATGCGTTCTGACCGGCCTGTCCGGCAGCGGCTGGAAGGGCGCGGTGTGCGGCCATGAACGGACTGAATTTTTTCAGGAAGACTTAAGAGAATCTTTATGATATACCAACGTTGAATTTAAAAACCTCCGGTTATACTTTCCAGTGAACAAGAAAGTATGACGGGAGGTTTCTTCTATGGGCATTCTGATTCTGACGGGAAAATTCGGCATGGGCCACTGGTCGGCCTCCCTGGCGCTGCGGGAACAGCTGCTCGCCGCTCTCCCGGACGCCCGGATCGATGTGGAGGACTTTTTCTCCTACGCCATGCCCGGCGCGTCGGAGACCGTGTACAAGGCGTTTTCCCTGCTGGTGACCTACGGCGGCGGGCTGTACAACACGGTTTACCGGTGTACGGCGGACGCTCCGGCGGACCGGGTGCCGGTGTACGCCCTGCTCCTGTCGGACAAACTGGCCGAACTGCTCCGGGCGCGCCGGCCCGACGCGGTCATCGCCACCCATCCGGTGTGCGCGCAGCTGGTCTCCCGGTTCAAGGAAAAGACGGGCAGCGCCCTTCCGCTGATCACCTGCGTGACCGACCTGACGGCCCACTCTGAATGGCTGTCCAACCGGTGCGACTGCTACCTGGTGGGCTGCCCCGCCCTGCGGCGGGAGCTGATGGACAAGGGAGTGGACGGGGACAAGATCCTGGTCACCGGCATCCCGGTGCGCGCCGCGTTCGGCCGGGAAGGGGTCCGGCACGCGGGCCGGGAGCGCCGGCTGCTGATCATGGGCGGCGGCCTGGGCCTGCTGCCCCGCCGGGACAGCTTCTACCAGGAGCTCAACGATCTGCCGGGAGCGGAGACCACCCTGATCACCGGACACAACCAAAAGCTCTATGACCGTCTGGCGGGGAAATACCCCCACATCCATGTGGTGGGGTTCACCGACCGGGTCCACGCGTACATGGCCCGGGCCGACCTGATGCTCTCCAAGCCGGGGGGCATCACCCTGTTTGAGGCCATCTCCTCGCGGCTGCCCATGCTGGCGTGGGAGCCCTTTCTCCAGCAGGAGCGGCTCAACGCCCGCTTCCTGGTGCGGGAGGGGATCGGCCGCATCGCCGGCCGGGAGCCGGAGGCGTGCCTGGACGCCATCCGCGGCCTGCTGTATGACGACGCCGCCCTGTCCCGTATGGCGGAAAACATGAGGCGCGTCAAAACGCAGCTGGAGGCGGACGGCGCGTGCCGGGCGGTGGCGGGCCTGACCGGGGCGGGGGTGTGCGCATGAAACGGCGCGCGCCCTGGCTGGGGCCGGTGCTGATCGCGGCGGTGCTGGCGCTGACCGTCTGGACGGTCTTCCGGGGGCAGCCCGTCTCCGAGGTGCTGTCCGCCCTGAAGCGGATGCGGCTTCCGTTCGTGGCGCTGGGTCTGCTGCTCATGTGCTCCTTTGTGGGGTGCGAGGCCATGTCCAGCCGGACCATTCTGCGCCAGCTGGGGAACGCGGTCTCCTACCGCCGGTGCCTAGGCTATTCCTTCACCGGCTTTTTGTTCAGCTCCATCACGCCCTCGTCCAGCGGCGGCCAGCCGGCCCAGGTGTGCTGCATGGCTCGGGACGGCATCCCCGCCGCCCACGGGGCGCTGACCATGCTGCTCAACGCCGTCTGTTACCAGACGGTCACCCTGGGGCTGGCCGTGGGCGCCATGGTCTGGAGGCCCGCGCTGCTCCATGATCTGGGCGGCGGTCTGGGCTTTTTGCTGGGGATGGGCGCGGCCGTGGCGGTGTCCCTCACCGCCGGCATGCTGGCCCTTCTGTTCGCGCCCCGCCCGGCGGGAGCGCTGTGCGGCCGGGTGCTGGAGCTGGGTGCGCGGCTGCGCCTGGTGCGGGATCTGCCGGCCGCCCGTGAGCGCCTGGAGCGCCAGATGGAGGAGTACCGCCGGGGTGGGGCCTGCCTGCAGGCCCGGCCCACGCTTCTGCCCCGTCTGCTGGGCCTGACCGTGCTGCAGCTTGTCAGCCTGTACCTGGTGCCCGGCGTGGTGTACGGCGCCTTCGGCCTGTCGGGGCGGAGCGTCCCGGAGATCGTGGCCATGCAGGCCATCCTGACTCTGGCGGTGGGCTATCTGCCCCTGCCCGGGGCGGTGGGAGCCGCCGAGGGGGCCTTCCTGCGGGGCTATGCCCTCTTTTTCGGCACGGAGCTGGTGGCCCCCGCCATGCTGGCCTCCCGGGGCATCTCCTTCTACAGCTTCCTGCTGATCGCTTCCGCCGTGACCCTGCTGGTCCGCCTGCGCGCCCGGCGGACCGGCCCCGCCGCTGACGGAACCCTCTTGCAAAAGGGCGCTCCGACGGAGTAAAATAGCAGGCGGAAGGAGCGCGAGAGTATGCACAATGAATTGACCCGGCAGGACCTGAAGATGATGCAGGAGGAGCTGGATCACCGGCGCATCGAGCTGCGGCCCCAGCTGCTGGAGGCGGTGAAGGTGGCCCGGGGCTTCGGCGACCTCAGCGAGAATTTCGAGTACAAGGCCGCCAAGCAGGAGAAAAACCGCAACGAAAGCCGCATCCGCTTTCTGGAGAATATGATCCGCACGGCGGTGGTGGTGGATGACCGGTCGGACGAGAACGCCGTGGGCCTGTACGACAAGGTGACGGTCTATCTGGAGGATGAGGACGAGACCGAGGAGTGGCAGGTGGTGACCACCATGCGGCAGGACGCCCTCCACGGCCGGATGAGCCGGGAATCCCCCATGGGCAAGGCCCTGCTGGGCAAAAAGGTGGGGGAGCGGTTCTTTGTCCAGGTCAACGACAAGTACGGCTACTATGCCGTGGTGAAGGCCATCGAGAAGGGACAGGACGACGGCTCCGCCCCGCTGAATCAGTTTTGATCCATCTCAACAAAAAAGTGCCTCGGGAGTTTTCCCGAGGCACTTTTGTACGTAAATGAGGAATTAACCCTCGCGCTTGGCGTCGAAGGACTCGACGATCTTGTCGAAGTGATGCTCGAACTTGTTCAGCTGCACGCCGTACATCTCGCACAGGACGTGGATGCGCTCGTTGTCCTGCAGGGACTGCTTCCAGGGACGGATGGCGATCTCGTGCTGCAGGCGGCGGACGGAGCGGTCGGTCTTCATCAGGTAGTGGGCGATCTCCCAGGCGCGGTCCAGCAGCTTGTCGTGCTCGACGACCTCGTTGACGATGCCCATCTGCAGAGCCTTCTCAGCGGGGATCTGGGGCTCCATGAACATGAAGTAGTTGCTCTCCTTGACCTTCAGGCAGGTGCGCATGGCGAAGCTCATGCCGTCGCCGCCGACGATGTTCTTGGAGAAGTGGGCGTCGGAGAAGCTGTACTCGGGGACGCACAGGGTGATGTCGCTCATCAGAGCGAACTCATAGTGCATGCCCTGGCCGTTGATGGCGGCGATGGTGGGGATCTCGATGTCGTTGATGAAGTTCTCAACGAAGTTCATGGTGTCGGGGATGTTGACGTTGAACTTGGCGTCCAGATCGGTGCCGTTCTCGATCTCATCGAAAGAGGTGGGATCGCTCTCATGGACCAGCCAGTAAGGATCGGTGCAGGTCAGGATCATGACCTCGTTCTTCTTGTCGTGGCCGATGGCGGTCCAAAGCTCACCGTAAGCGTGCTGGGTCTGGTAGCTCCACATAACGGGGCCGCCCTTCCAGGTCAGCTGGCACAGCAGGATGCCGTCCTCGGTGCGCTCCAGGTGGGCGAAATCCTTAAAACGCTCGCTGTACTCTTCCAAAGTTTCGACATGAACCCAAGGCTGAATGGACATGATGGTTTCCTCCTTAATAATTTGCATGAAATGCTACTATAAAAATAGCATAATGAGTGCAAATCAACAAGGAGACGACTTTTGGATTATGGGGGTCAAGTTTTGGCATGTGTCCGGACATTTTACTTGAAATTCACGGTGGAAAATAGAGCGCTGATGTGTTAAAATCTTTTTGTTAAGGTTCCCATTACAGACGCTGGAGGATACTTATGAATGCTTCTTGTGATCGAGATGAAAGGCTCCCGTCCGGTTTGACAGAAAAAGCTTATCACTACATCCTGGAACGTATCAATAAGCTGGAATTGAACTCCGGCCAGAAAATCAATGTTGTAAGGCTGGCTGAGACGCTGGAAATGAGCCGTACCCCTGTAAAAAAGGCTTTGGAGATCCTGGCTGATGAGGGGCATGTCGTACGCATTGACGGGAGTTTCCGGGTCCCGCCGATCGACCCGCTGGACTTTATGCACCTGATTGAGGCCAGGCAGATGATTGAGAGCACCGCGGCCTATATGGCCGCCAGTCAGATCACAAAGGACGAATTGAACGAGCTGAAGCAAACGATCCTGGAGGCTAAGGCGGCGAGGAGCTGCGGTGACATGGAACTGTTCAGCAAGTGGGATAACCTGTTCCATGAAAAAATCGTCACCGCAAGCCGGAACACCTATATCATCAGCATGTACAGGGTCCTGATACCCAGGATCCACCGGTATCATGGCGCGCTGAAGAGCCTGCGCGAACAGAACAAGGAGTCCGACTCGGCTCATGCCTGTGAGAAGCATATTGCGATCTACGCCGCATTGAAATCCCGCTACTCCTCTTTGGCCCGAGCAGAGATGGAGGAACATCTGCGCTTTACAAATCAATATCTGGTTGGAATGATAAAAAATGTGAACCGTTAAAATAGACAAAAATACTTTTTGCCTGCCTGCATTTCTTGATTTATTTTGAGAAATGCAGGCAGTTTTGTGCTTATGGAGATGCACGCGGGCAAAGAAATGCACTCTCAAAGCGCAAAAAGACACTTGAGAAGTTATAAGCGGTGGGAAAATGAACACAATTTGACACAAACATGGGGCGAAGATAAAATTTTAACAACAAAAGAGATAAGAGAAAAAGAGAAAACGAAGAAAAAATTGTGCAAAACGGCAAGGTGAACGGCAAAATGGTGATCGACAAAATTGAAAATTGCAAGCTCTACTTCGGAATGCACTCCGATTTTGAACGGGCCTTCCGCTGGCTGTGCGATGCGGATATTGACAGTTTGAGCCAGCGCAGGTATGTGCTCGAGGAAGGAAAGCTCTGGGTGACTGTACAGAGGTATACATCCAAGCCGCGGGAAGAGTGCTCCGTTGAGGGCCACGAAAAATATATCGACATCCAGTATGTGGTGCGCGGCTGTGAGACCGTCGGCTACGAAAACCGAAAGGGGAAACGGGCCGTCACAGAATATGACAAGGAACATGATATCCAATTTTTTGAGGATCTCTGTGATTTTATAACCATCCCCTCGGGCACATTTTACATCGCCGGCCCGGAGGACCTGCACATGACAAAATGCATGAGCGGCACACCCAGCGATATGGTCAAGCTGGTAATGAAAGTGAAGTGCTGAGGCCGCAGAGCAGCCATCGCCGGTGATCCGGACATCGGCGGGACATCCCGGCCTGAAGAAAGGAGAGAAACAAGTGACAGAAGAAAAGCTCCTTCAAGGTGTGGTGGATTTCCATGTCCACTGCTACCCCTCTTTCATGGAGCGCGCCTGCGATTTTGTGGCACTCTGCTATCTGGCTGAAAAGGCCGGCTATAAGGCGATCGGCCATAAGGATCACAATTATGCATCCGCCGGTCTGGCCAGCGAAATCAAAATGAATCGGTTTGCCGATTCCCCGCTTCAGATTTTCGGAACCCTGGCAATGAACCAATCGGTAGGAGGTATGGACCCAGTGGCGCTGGAAAGCGCTCTGACCTTTGGAACCAGAGCGGTTTGGTTCCCCACGGTGTCCGCAAAAAATCACATCGATTTTACCGCAAAGGTTGCGGGATTCCCCAAGGCGGTCTCCGGCCCTAAAACGAAACCGGACCCCATCGTTCTGACAGACAGCGAGGGGGAACTCATTCCTCAGGCCGCGGAGGCCCTGAAGATCCTGGCGCGTTATCCCAATGTGGCCATTGGTTCGGGTCATGGAAGCCCTGCGGAAATTGACGCGCTGGTCAAGCGGTGCGTTGAGCTCGGGATCGCTGACCGGTTCTTTGTGGATCACCCCTATGAAATCATTGAGGCGGAGCTGGACGACATGATCCGTTGGGCCAGACAGGGCGCGGTAATTGAGTTCGTGGCCGGCATGAGCGTGCCCCCCACGGAAAACTTCCCCCTGGACACGATGATCGAATACATCAGAGCCATCGGTGTGGAGCACGTTATCCTGCTGTCCGACCTCGGGCAGAAAAACAAGGGCGATCCCGTCGCCGTGTACGGGAAATTCCTGAAGGGCTTATATGACCATGGACTTCACGAGGATGAAATTCGGTATATGACATCCTATCTGCCCGGAAAAATGATCGGGCTGAATTGAGCACGATGGAACATGCACTGTAGTGGCATAGAAAAATACTGAAACAAAGGAGAAACGAAAATGAAAAAGATGTTCTGTATCATGCTTTCCCTGCTTCTGACTTTGTCTCTGTTTTCCGGCTGCGGTGGCAACACGGCGGACGGCAAAACATCCGAGAAGCCTTCCGCCCCCTCTTCTGGCTCTTCGGAAACTTCCGCTCCTGACGGCGCCGCCGGGACTGATTTCTCTCAAAAGGTCGTGCTCAAGGTAGCCGATATCCTGCCGGACAAACAGATCCAGAACGTGGTCCTGCTGGAAATTGAAGAGGAGATCACGAAGCGTTCCAATGGCGCCATTACATTTGAGAATTATCTGACCGGAACCTTGGGCACGGTCAAGGAGATGGCCGAGGCTCTCGTGATCGGAAGCTGTGACCTGGCAATGATCACGAACGCCACGGTGGCCAGTTACATTCCGACCGCCGCCATCAACGACCTGCCCTTCCTGTATCGCGACTACGACCATGCCCTGGCGGCGATCCCGGCATATCAGGATGAGATTTTCAAGGACAGTGAGAACACTCTGGGCACCTATATCTGCACGTTTATCATGGGCTACAACCAGATGTGCAGCAATATCGCCCCGATCGAGACCATGGATGACCTGTATAACCTGAAGGTGCGTGTCAATCAGTCCCAGCTGCATATCGACACCTTCAATGCCCTGGGCGCCAATGCGACCCCCATTGCCGGAAGCGAGATGTACGCCGCGCTGCAGCAGGGCGTGGTGGACGCCAACGTGAATACCATCAATACTTTTGCGTCGGAGCAGTATTGGGATATTCAGAAATATGTGACTACCGGCGTAAACTGTTTCCTGGGAACGACTTCCTGGTTTATGAGCAATTCCTGTCGTGACAAGCTCCCCGAGGGCTATGCGGACCTGATTTTTGAGGTGTTCAAGGAGCATTTGCCTGACCTGTATGAGCGCGTCGAGAAAACGGAAAGCGAGAACCTTGATATCTTGAAGGAAAAGATGGAAGTGAACGTCCTGGCCCCTGAGGAGCGCGAGCGCATGGTGGACGCCGTCAGCGGAGTTTGGGAGACACACGGAGAGTCTATCGGCCTGGACCTGATTGAGAAGGTTGCCAACTACGAAGGCTGATCAGATCGCAACGGACGAGCTTTTCCCGCCGCTTTTACAAAAGCGGCGGGATAGCCTTATCGCGGAAAGGGTGAACTAGATTTGCAAAGGATATCAGACACCTATACGAAGGTGGCGAACATGGTCAGCAAGATCTTGGGATATCTGATCGGGTTTTGGTTTTTCGTCCTGCTTTTGGCGCTGTTTTGGCAGGTGATCGCCCGATTCCTGGTCAATGCCAGCTCTTCCTGGACAGAGGAACTGGCAAGCTACTCCCTGGTCTGGATCGTCATGATCGGCATTGGCATCGGCGTACATGAACTGACCATACCGAAGGTTGAAATTTTCACAAACTATCTTCCGAAGCGGGCACAGGATATTCTGGAGATCATCGTGCACGCACTTTGCTGCCTGCTGTTTTTGGTGTTTGCCGTCAAGGGCATTCAGATGGCGGAAAAGATGCTGCCCCAAAAGGTCGCTTCTTTGAAGATCTCTGTGACGTACTTCTATCTGGCAATTCCGGTAGGAGGAATCGTGGACCTGTTTTTCAGCGTTGAACATATTCTCAAGGGGATCGTAAAGCTCCGCGGTGCCGCCCCTTCCCTGGAATCTGGAGGGATGAATTGATATGATGTCCGGTATTATGTTCCTCGTTTTCATCGTTTTGCTCATTATCGGTGTTCCCATTGCCTGGGCGCTGGGGCTGGCCTCGCTGGTGATCGTATTGGTTGATCCGTCCATCCCGATGGAGCTGGTGATCATGCGCATGTTCAATGCCACCTCCAACTTTGCCCTGCTCGCGGCGCCTTTCTTCATCCTCTCCGGCTCCATTATGTCGGAAGGCGGCTTGTCCAAACGGCTGGTGGACTTTTTCTACAGCCTTGTGAAGCGTGTGCGCGGCGGTCTGGCCGTTGTCACGACCTTGGCCTGCGCTTTCTTTTCCGCGCTTACCGGCTCCAGCCCCGCGACTTCGGCGGCTGTCGGAACCATTATGATCCCTGAGATGCGGAAAAAGGGCTATGACGACGAATTTTCCTCTGCTGTGGTCGCGGCGTCCGGCGCGACAGGCTGTGTGATCCCGCCCAGTACCCCGCTGGTCTTATTCGGCTCCATGTGCGGCGTGTCCGTCGGCGACCTGCTCCTGGGCGGCGTGACTCCCGGCCTGCTCATGAGTGCCGCTATGATCGTGTGTATCCTGATCATGGCAAGACGGCTCGGCTACAAAAAGTCCGAAGAAAAGCTCTCTCTCAAGGAGATCCTGAAGACCTTCATCAGCAGCTTCGCGGCCATCCTGATGCCGGTGATCGTTCTGGGCGGCATTTATGGCGGGATCTTTACCCCCACGGAATCTGCGGTCGTTTCCTCTGTTTACGGCATCATCGTCTGTATGGTGATCTACCGCGCTGTCCGGCCGAAGGACCTGCCGAAGATTTTTGTCAATGCCGCCAAGCAGACGGGCACCGCTCTGGTCATCCTCAACTGCGCGAGCCTGTTCAGCTACATCCTGACGGTTGACCAGATCCCGCAGCTCCTGGCGAAGACTTTCCTGAATGTAACAGATAATCCGCTGATCTGCATGCTGCTCATCAATATCTTGTTCCTGATCGTGGGCACGTTCCTGAGCACCAACGCTGCCGTGATCATCCTGGGCCCGATCCTGCTCCCGGTGGCCAAGAGCTTTGGCATCGACCCGGTGGCTTTCGGCGTTATCATGGTCGCGAACCTGGCCATCGGCTGTATCACTCCTCCGGTGGGTACCAACCTGTTCGTGACCCAGACGATCTCAGGCGTCCGTCTGGAGCGTATTTTTGTGAATGTGATCCCGCTGTTCATTTCCCTGCTGATTGCGCTGGCGCTTATGAACATTTTCCCGCAGATGATCACCCTTCTGCCCAACCTGATGAAGGGATAAGATCCTGCTTTTTGGAGGTTGCCTGTGAAGATCGGTGCATTTCTGAAGGATCATAAAATTTTTACTGCGGTAATACTGACCTATACCCTTATGTTTGTTGCCGCGGAAAGCTATATGAAAGCGACTGGCAGTCAGTTGGAGTGGGCAGGGCTGCTGTTCCTGTGCCCCCTGTTGATCGGGATCGCCGCAGGGATGTATCGAAGCCTGCGCATCCATCCGGAAAAGTATACCACGGTACGCCCGCAGCTTCTGATCTTGAGCTGCCTGGTCACATCCGGTGTCTGCATGGTGGAGAGCTTGCTGAGGCTTTGGTCAGCGATTTCCGGTTAGCGGCAAGTGTCGAATTGCACCGCGGTATTCGTCCCCGGTACAGCGATGTGCTTTCGAGAATAAGCCCCGCTGCAATTGCAGCGGGGCTTATTCAAACAATTCACAGGAGGTATGTCATTTTGAAAATTATTGGACTTGGATGCGGACGCAAAAAAGGAAACAGTGAGATGCTGCTCCGGGCGGCGCTGAAGGAGGCTGTTGCGCTGTCAAAGGCCGAGGCAGAACTGATCCGGCTCCAGGAGCTTACTATATTTGATTGCATCGGCTGCGAGAGCTGCATGCGGGGATTGACCGCCGGCGGAGATGGGAAGTGCGTTCTGAGGGGAGATGATTTCCGCTGGCTTGCTGAAAAGCTTGCGTCAGCGGATGGGATCATTTTGGCTGTTCCGATCTACAACCTGATCCCGACCGGATCGGTCATCACACTGTTGAACCGATCCCTGGGGATCGGGAAGGAGTATCAGATGAATTGCCGCGCCAATCCCAAAATAGGCGCTGCGATCGGGCAGGGAGGATCAGACTGGATTAATTTCGCAGAGCCGTTTCTTGACTTGACTGTATGTAACCTGAGCAAAGGCGCAATTATGGTAGACCGAATGGTTTACGGCCATGCTACAGCGCCTGCGATGGTGGTCTTGGATACGGAGATCATGGACAGGGCGAAGCTTTTAGGCAGACGGGTCGGGGAAGCGTTGTTGGCAAAGGAGAAGGCTGCTTACCAGGGAAGCGCCGGAATTTGCCCCGTGTGCCATGGGAAACTCCTGGAGTTCCGGGGGGATGACCTGGTAAACTGCCCGTACTGCAATGCCGAAGGGACCCTGACAATCACAGCGGGAAAGGTTAAAATTCGATGGAATCAAAACAGCCTGGAAAACCACCGTTTTTCACCTGCCGGTGAACAAGCGCACCGCGCTGAGATCGGAAGGAGCCATAAATATGCGGCGTTACATCAAGAAAAAATCCGGGATGGCGTATCCGCATTGGAGAACTTTGGCGGGAGCGTGTTGACACCGAAAAACTGATTTGAAGGAAGGGCGTATTCATGATACCGGTAGAAAAGCTGATTCAAAAGGCGGAAATCCTCCGAGAAGAATACAAGAAAGAATGCCAGGCGTTCCACTGGGAAAAAATTGAGGTGGGAAGCGCAGAAGAACTGAACATCTCCGTGATGGAGAGCGGTGTTCCAACCAGGATCTTGCTCTATACCCCGATCGGCGCTGCAGCGGAGGCGGAGCGGAGACCGCTGTATATCAGCATACACGGCGGCGCTTTTATCCGGGGAAGCGCAGATTTTGATGATTACTTTTGCCGAAAAACGGCGAATGAGGTCGGGTGTAAAGTCATCAACATAGATTTTAAACTGGCGCCGGAGTACAAGTTCCCCTACTCTGCGGAGGAGTGCTACCGTGTGTTGGCTTGGGCTGCCGAAAACGCAGCGTTTTTGGGGATCGATGCAGACAGGATATCCATCGGCGGCCATAACAGCGGGGGAACGATCGCGGCTGTGGCTGCACAGCTGGCTCGGGATCGAGGAGGGGCTAAGCTGAGATGTATGCTGTTAGATGGACCGGTGGTGAACCTGGAGAGCGGCGAGCGCCTTTTGGATTTTGATCTTGACCGGCCCTTGGCGGGGCCGCAGAAGGCGGCGTTTTTCAACACCTGCTATATGGGAGACGTTTCCAACGCTTCATCGCCCATGGCATCTCCCATATGTCTGCAGGATCTTACAGGACTGCCTGATACTTTCGTACTGACAGCGGGAGAGGACCCTCTGACACCGGAAACAGAACGCTATGTGCAGCGGCTGCGTCAGGCGGGTGTGGAGGTTGAATACGCCAGAATGGAAGGCTGCAAACACGGCTTTACCGTTCGCGCCGGACTGGCCAGTGAGGAGAAGTTTGAAAAAGCCTGGTCGCTCATGAATGGTTACCTGAAGAAAAAATTACAATAAAATACCTTCCCCCCAATAAAAGGAATTTATGTCAACTCAAGGGCCTTTTTTGCGCAGGATATCCTCCAGAAGCAGTCCGCCCAGCAGGGCCGCGGCCAGAACGGCGGCGGAGGAGGACTGGAAGTACGCGGCATAACGGCGCAGAAGCGCAAACGCTGCGGGGACGGCGGAGCCCCACACAGACAGAATGAGAGCGGACGCCAGAAGAGTGCCGGACAGGAAGAAGCCTTTTTTGATTATGTAATCCGGCCAGGGGTGAAAATTCAGCATATTCTCCCTCCTTTCGACA
>JBJEYS010000299.1:0-4256 GCA_051886995.1 Oscillospiraceae bacterium | reverse complement strand
GACTGGGGGTCAAGAGGCCGCAGGTTCAAGTCCTGTCACTCGGACCAAACAATGATAATCCGAACTACATTATCCAAGTTGGTAATGTGTTCGGATTTATCATTTCTATCGAAAGCATTTTATTTTAATACGATTTAGCCGTTGCAGAAAAACAAACAGTCCCCTACCGCTAAAAGGTAGGGGACTGTTTGCTACTATCTGCTCAATCTAAAAATTCCACGCTATCATCTTCTCCAAGAGCAAGTTTGATATATGCCATGGAATCGTTCTCGTACAAGCTAAATATCCCCAAGTAATCAGCATCCGGTGCAAGGTCTGCCTTACTGTAAGTAGTGCCATTAAACACAAAGTCAGAATTGTAGGTTACTACACCGATAGCGGATTCAGTCTCTACGATAACTCCCTCACAGCCGACAAAAATCTTGGCATAGTTATCGTCCAGCGTAGTTTCTTTAGCAACACCGGGGGTAACTTCCTTGAAGGTGACAACGGAGCCATCACCGAAAGAGCAACCGCCGCCCAAGCTGACCATAGCATGGAAATCACCAACGACCGTTAGGCCACCGTTAAAGACGCAATTATCGAATACGATGTTGCTCCGCAACTCATTAGCGGCATCGCGCGTGCTGGCTGGGTCAAGTGTGACGGTGACCATTTTTTCAAAAATAACATCGTAAACCTCTGTCATTTCGCCCGCTTTCAACTGATAGTCATATTGAACCTCGGCGTCGGTGCTGGAAGTATCGGTCTGGGCATGGGTATCTGTGCTGGGGGTATCAGTCTGAGTTGAGTTGCTTGTGCCAGTGCAAGCAGAAAGCGTCAGCAGCATGACTGCCAAAAGCAATGCGAATAGTTTTTTCATAATCGTACATCCTTCTTTTTTTATAATGGGATAGTTTAACTGCACAACTATCTCCCGTAATAAATGCATGAAAAAAGTGCGCAGCCGAAGCCACGCACCGAAAAACGCATAGCTCCGATTGTTGCGACACAACCTTTCAAACGTCCATGTGAATACGAAAACAGAGCCTGCATTTTACCAAAGGTAAAATGCACACTCACATAGATAATTATTCGGTTGTATCGCAAGATGATTGTACCACACTCACTAATAAATAACAAGTGTAAAAAAGAGGGCGGACACTGTCAGCATCCACTCTCTAAAAAATTAGTTTTCTTTCGACTTTTCATTCTTCGCTTTCCATTCGGCGTATTCCCTCTGCCCCTCCTCACTCTCGAAAAACGCCTGTAGCTCCAAAAGCGGACAGTGCTTTTTGTTGAGCATTGCATGTTCCTGTGGTACAATATCCCTATATTTCAAAAAAGGATGATCGTTTATGAAGGCAGAGAGAAGGTTCCCCCGGTTCATCATCACGCCCAAGGGTACGAGATGGGTGGAGCAGGGACACCCCTGGATCTACGCGGATGAGGTGATCCGGGAGGAGGGCGAGTGTGAAAACGGTGCCCTCGCGGACGCGGTGAGCGAAAAAGGGAAGTACCTGGGCACCGGCTTTGTCAGCCGGGAGAGCAAGATCCGTCTGCGGCTTGTCTCCCGTAACGCAAATGACCGCTTTGACGAGGCCTTCTGGAAGCGCCGGATCCAATACGCCTGGGACTACCGCAAGACCGTTATGGGCGGTGACCTGTCCTGCTGCCGGGTCATCTTCGGCGAGGCGGACGGCTTTCCGGGGCTTACGGTGGACCGGTTTTCGGATCTTCTTGTGACCCAGACCCTGTCCGTGGGCCTGGAACGGATCAAGCCCATGCTGTTCCCCCTGCTGGTGCAGGTGCTTCGGGAGGACGGACAGGAGATCCGGGGCATTTTTGAGAGAAACGATGTGCCCATCCGCGCTCTGGAGGGTTTGGAGCAGAACAAGAGCTGGTTTCCCCTGGAAGGGGAGACCCACCCAGCCAGCACGGTCACCGAGATATGTGAAAACGGCATTTTTTACAGCGTGGATGTGGAAAACGGGCAGAAGACCGGATTCTTTCTGGATCAGAAGTACAACCGCCTTGCGGTGGCAAAGCTGGCGAAGGGCAGGAGGGTGCTGGACTGCTTTACCCATACCGGCTCCTTTGCCCTGAACGCCGCGAAGGGCGGAGCGGAGCATGTGACGGCGGTGGATGTGTCCGCCTCCGCTATCGAAATGGCAAAGGCCAACGCAGAGCGAAACGGCCTGGCGGACAGGATGGACTTCGTGACAGCCGATGTGTTTGACCTGCTGCCGGAGCTTGCCGCGAAGGGGAAAGCACCCTATGACTTCATCATTCTGGACCCGCCCGCGTTCACCAAGTCCCGAAAGACGGTGAACAGCGCCGAACGGGGCTATAAGGAGATCAATTTCCGGGCCTTGAAGCTGCTGCCCCGGGGCGGCTATTTTGCCACTGCCTCGTGCAGTCATTTCATGCCCTCGGAGCTGTTCACCAAAATGCTGCGCTCCGCCGCTCTTGACGCGGGAGTGGAGCTTCGCCAGATCGAAGCCCGCCAACAGGCCCCCGACCACCCCATCCTTTGGAATGTGCCGGAGACCGATTATCTGAAATTCTACATTTTCCAGGTGGTGTAAATTAAAACCCTGTGAAGTTAAGAGACTTAAGAACAGCGGGCCCTGTATGAATAAGCAAGGCGGGAGCATCCTTTGGGATGTTCCCGCCTTGCTGTCAATTTTTCACTGTGCCGCAGACGGCCCGGTTTTCCACCGCATCCAGCCAGTAGCCCAATCCCGGGGTCTCCACGACCATGACCATTCCGTTCAGCTCCGGGTATTCCGCGCAGAGGATGGGGAACAGATCCTCCCAGCGGTCCAGAAGCTCCGGGTGGTATGCGGCTGTTTTTTCGTTTCCCCACACGGCGCCGTAGGCGATCTCCGCCTCCACCAGGTCCTGGAACATATGACTGCCGTAGCTCAATTCGGGCATGAAGCCCGCCTGCCGGTCGGACACCTCACACACCACGGTGAAGTTGGTGATGTCGCCGAAGGACAGTGGAATGCCAAGTTCGGGGGAGGAAGTGCCCAGACGTCCGGGGGCCAGCAGGAGCAGTCGCTTTCCGGTGCCGTTATAGTGGCGGTTGACCTTGCCCAAGGCGGCGGCCAGACTGGCCTTTTTACTGTAGGGATAGGCGCGGTAGCCCCTGGGATCGACCCACACCACCGCGTCGATGGTCCGGTGACCGGAGGAGCCCATGGAGGAGTCCCGCAGGTCAAAGAGGATCTCTGACAGGTTCAGCCTGTTCAGGTCCACCTGCTCGCCGGCCCGCCCCTGGTACAGGGGACGGCACTGGAGCAGATTTACCACAAAAGCGCCCGTCTCGTCCATATTGACGGTGTATTCAATGTCCACGGGATTTCCGTAGACGCGCTCCAGGGTCTTCAAAACCTGCTGCATCAGGCCGGTAAAGGTTTTGTTTTCCAGCAGGGCCTGACAGTTTGCAAACCAGACCTCCCGGAACGCGCCGCGGTCACGCAGGACGGCCTCGGCTTCCCGGTCCCGCTCCATGACGCTCCTGCGGTACCACACGGGAAGACTGGGGAGCAGCTGATCCAGCGGAAGTTCCCGCAGCCGGTTTTCCTGACAGTCCAGTACATCCACATAGCGCTGGGAGAACCGGTGTTTGTCCGCCACGGTGGTGGCCACGGTGACCGCCGGCCGGTCCAGGTTGGCGAGGCGGGGATAGTCCTCGCCGGGGCGATCCACCGCCCGGGTGCCCAGACCCACCACCAGGCGGAGCATGCCCGCGTCCGGGTCCATGTCCCGGTTCCATTGATAGGTGCTGTGGCTGTAGCCCACCCCCGCCGCACCGGGCAGGAACCAGTGCCCAAAGTACGAACCGGAGACCCGCTGCACCAGGACAGCCATCTGCTCGTCCTTCTGGCTCATACCCCGCTGCAGCCGGTATTCCAGGGCGGAGTGGTTCATGGTGCTGGCGTAGACCACGCGCACCGCCTGTTCAAAGGCCTCCAGCCGCTCCTGAGGATTGCCCTGGTTGACGCAGAACACCGATTCGTACTTTCCTGCGAAGGCGTTGCCGAATCCGTCCTCCAAAAAGCTGGAGGAGCGGACGATAAAGGGGCTCTGCCCGAAGTAATCCAGCACCTTTTGAAACTGCTCCCGGATGTTGGAGGGGAAGGTCCCCTCCAGCAGCGCCTTTTTCAGCTCCTCAGCCTCTGTGAAGTAGCCCTCCGGCGTCCTCTGCCGAATACGCTGCCGCCAGCAGCCGTTGGAGACGATGTAGGTATAGAACACATCGGAGCCGA
>JBJEYS010000298.1:0-4260 GCA_051886995.1 Oscillospiraceae bacterium | reverse complement strand
TAGCTGCCCGGAAAGCTGCGGCGCAGGACTTCCAGATCCCGAGCTGCAGTTATAGCCGGGTCTTCCCTGCCGATCGGGTCCTGGCAATAATAGTTTTCGCTGACGATCCAGCCCTTGTAGCCCCGCCTGTTTAAGAGAGTGCAGGCATCCCGGAACAGTCCGGACCCGGTGCCCAGGCACACAGAGCCCTGGAACCCTTCCGGAGCATCTTTCACATGGATGAAAGCAATGAGAGAGAGGTCATACCGCTGCAGTTCCTCCAGCGGATCGCCGAAACGGTAGCGCAGAGGATTCAACGTGTCAAAGCACAGGCGGAAGCCCCGGCCGGAGGCCTCATACAGCCGCATGGTGTTATCGTAATTCGCAAAGCTTTCGTAAACCAGCTGTACTCCTTCATTCCGCGCAAGAGGAGCGGCCCAATGCAGAAAATCCGCCGTATTCCGAAACTCTTCCTCACTGGTGATGGCGGAAGCGGCATAATCCTCCACCTGCAAATTTGGGATGCTGAGCGCCCGGCAAACCTCAATCCCCTTGCGGAACGCCTCCCGGGCAAGTGTACCGGAAGCGCTGTGCCGGTGCGCTTTCATCCAGCCGTTCAGCACCAGGCTTTGCAGTTGGAGCGCCTGGATACATAAATGGCTTTCTTCCATCGCCTGAAGAAAGGCCTGCTGCACCCAGGGACGATTGAGAGGATAATTGTTCTGTGTGCCGCCATAGTCCAAAATCTGCACCCCGTCATATCCCAGACTGCCGGCCAGGTGAAAGGCCGTGGGGCCGGGAATGGGCAGGAGCCATTCACATAGGCCGAATTGATGATCTGACATGGCATTTCCTCCTCGATCTGAGTCATGATCACTGTTATCTGTATTATATAGGGTGAAGCTGCTTTAAGGTCAAGCTTTTCCTTGCAATCAGAGGGGTAATCTGATATGATTTCCGCAAGATAGCATTAAGGGGGGCTTCCCATGGCAAAGCGTATTACCATCAATGACGTGGCACAGCTGCTTCGCATCACGCCGGAAACCATTCGCTTTTATGAGAAGAAAAAGATTGTTACCCCGCAGCGGGATGAGGAGAACGGATACCGCTACTTTACCCAGGCGGATATCCGCCGCTTATATGACTGCCGGATTTACCAGAGCATGGGTTTCTCCCTGGCAGAGGTAGTCGGCATTTTCAGCGACGCCTCCGCCGAACGGTTGGATCACATGATTCGGGAAAAAGAGGCCGAACTGACCCGAATCGTGGAGGAGGATATGCACGCGCTGAAGCGGATTCGCCGGGTCAAGGAGTCGGAGGAAGAAGCATCCCAATTCTATGGCCAGTTTGAGATCCGCCAAAGCGGGCATTGGCTGGCCTCCTATCATTCCTCCGCGAGCGAATTGGACTATGAAGCCATTCAGCATCCTTTCTGGCAGCGGGTGGCGGATCATTATAATCTTTTTACCTGCCTTGCTCATATCACGCCGGAGATCGCCACATCGGAACACCTGGGAGAGCTGATGAAGTGCGGCTATACGGTGGACTTTGATGTGGCGGTAAAACTCGGCTTGGGCCCGGGCGGCCCGGTGAAGGAACTTCGCCCCCGCCGGTGTGTCTACACCATGTTTCATGCCGAACCCATTGTCAATGCCGGGGTGCTGGCCCCGGCGCTGGAGTGGATCAAAACGCATCAGTTCGAATTGACGGGGGATATTCTCTGCAGGACGAAAAAGATTGGTTTTCGGGATGGTGTCGAATCCCGTATTTATGAAGCATGGCTGCCTGTGGATTAACGTTTTCCCTCAGATAAAAAGCACTGGAACGAGAAGCGACGGCTTCTTGTCCCAGTGCTTTTTTATCTGATACAGCTTCAGGGTTGAGCGGGGAAACGCTTTTCTTTTATTCAATTTGACCAAAACAAGCGCAAAAAACTGCGCAATATGTAAAATTTCAAAAACTATATTGACTTTGAAATAACTTCAACCTATACCATGACGGCAGAAAAGGAATTGCCGCTGAACCGGAGCAGGCGGCAAGAACCAGAAATTCAGATACATGGGATGGAAGATAAGGAGGTATCTTTTATGAATTATTTGATTACCGGCGGCCGTGGCTTTATCGGATGTCATGTCGTTCGCCAATTACTGCACCAGGGGCACAAGGTTTTGTGCACTGCCCACAATCTGGACAAAACATCCATGCATGAAGTGCTGACCCCCGAGGAAGTGGACATGGTCGAGGTTGTCCAGGCCGACATCGGCGACACCGCCATGATGACCCAGCTGATGACCGAACACAAAATTGACAAGGTGGTCCACCTGGCAGCCGTTCTGGGCGATGTTGCGGAAAAGGATCCCGCCGAAGCGGTACGGGTGAACATTCTGGGTACGATCAGTATCTTCCAGGCCTGCGTGAATGCAGGGGTCAAGCGCGTGGTGTGGGCCTGTTCCCAATCCTCCTTCGGAACGGAGGAGTTTTATAAGGAACTCTATCCCAACGCAGCGCTGGTGCCCAACGATGCCGTGATGAAGCCCGCTCTTGTTTATGGCGCGACCAAGGTGTTCGATGAGTTCATCGCCGAGTGGTTCTACAAAAAGTACGACCTGGAAACCATTGGCCTGCGGTACTGCATGGTGTTCGGTGTGGCCCGTCAGCGGGGCAACGGTCAGTTTGCAACAGAGTTGATTAACAAACCGGCGCTGGGCCAGAAGGGTGTGGTCAACTATGGTGATACCGCTCCCTGCTGGATCTATGTAGAGGACGCGGCCCGGGCGACGATTCTGGCCACCCAGTGCCCGAACACCAAGGATCGGGCTTTCACCATCGGCGGCGACATTCGGTCCTTGGCTGACTGTCTGGCTTATATCAAGACCCTGATCCCCGATGCAGAGGTGGAACTGGTTCCCGGTGTGTTCCCGGCGGCATTTAATCTGGACGTCAGCGAGGCGGAAAAGCAGCTGGGCTTCAAGTGTGAATACAGCGTGGAAGAGGGAATCCACACGACCATTAATCTGCTGCGGGCCGAGCACGGTCTGCCTCCGGTTTAATTACATGATGAGGAGCGACATGAAATGAGCGAAAATCACGATATTTTGTTCCGTCAACGGCCGTTGGACGGTCTGACCGTAACGGTGGGAACCCTGGGCTACCCCGTTCATCACACCATTTCCCCGGAATTTCAAGGCGCGGCCTACGAGGTCACCGGAACCGACATGGTCTACCTGCCTTTCAATGTCAAGCCGGAGGACATCGGTGACGCGGTGCGGGGTATCCGGGCGCTGGGTATCCGAGGAACCAATGTGACCATGCCTCACAAGCAGACCGCCATGAAGTTCCTGGATGAGCTGGATCCCCTTGCCGAGGCGGTCGGATCCATCAACGGCATCATCAACACCGACGGTGTGCTCAAGGGCTACAACTTTGATGTGGGTGGCTTCATGATCCCCTTCGAGGGCATGGATTTAAACGGCGTGAGGATCCTCCAGCTGGGCGCCGGCGGCGGCGGCCGCGCGGCAGCCTTTGGAATGTCGGTTCGCGGTGCGGATCTGGTGATCCTGAACCGGGAACCGGAGGCGGCGGAGTCTCTGGCCAAGGATGTGTCTGCCTATTCCGGCAATCCGGCCAGGGGCGGGGCCTTCACGGTGGAGAATATCGCCAGGGAACTGGCCGATGCGGAAGTTTTGGTAAACTGCACCAGTATCGGCTTTGACAAGCAGGAAGGCCAGACCCCGGTCCCCAAAGAGCTGCTCCGCCCGGACTTGTTCGTCTACGACATTGTGTACTCTCCGCTGGAGACCCGCCTCATGCGGGAGGCCCGGGAGGCGGGCGCCAAGCGCGTAGTCGGCGGTTTGGAGATGATTGTGGGCCAGGGCGCCCAGTTCTTTGAAAAGGCCACCGGCAAAAAGGCGCCCTATGAGCTGATGCTGGAGACCGGGCGCAAGGCTCTGCTGGCCCGTCAGGAAGAAGAACGGTAATCGGCGGAAATCCGTCAAGCAAACACAAACAGGAGTCTTGGAAGGAAGGAGGATGAACCATGAAAAAATGCAAAATTGAAGTGATCAAAACCACGTGGGACGAGGAACTGGCCAAAGAATACGGCGTTAAGTGCAAGTGCCCTGCCCACAAGGTGGGAGAAGTGTTCTACGCTGATTTCGCAAAGCCGGAGGGGTTCTGCGATGAGGCGTGGAAAGCCATCTATCAGTATGTGTTTGCCCTGTGTCATATGGATGACAAAACGCTGCTCTACGGCGACTGGATCCAGACCCCCGGTGTATCCAT
>JBJEYS010000297.1:0-4312 GCA_051886995.1 Oscillospiraceae bacterium | reverse complement strand
GGCCACCCGCTCGGCGGCGTCGGTCAGCCGCTCGATGGGGGTGATCATCGTCTTGGCCAGCAGGAAGGAGAGCAGCACGGAAATGACCAGGCCGAAGACCAGCGCCTCCAGGATCAGGTCAAACAGTTCGCTGCTCAGTTCCTCCACCGTGGCTCGGTTGTCGAGCACATAGATGACGTAATCATTTTCTCCCCGGGTGATGGGGATGGCCACATCCATGAAGCTGGCCGTCGGGTCGCCGTCGGAGCCTTCCTCCCCCTTCAGCGCGGCCGTCAGGTTGTGGGTCACCTTCAGCGTAGAGCCGCCTTCCAGATCGGAGCCGGTCAGAAACTCGCCGGTCTGGCCGTCCAGAATGTAATAGTTGCGGTTGCGGGAATCCACGCCCAGCGCGCCCCGATAGTCCTGGAGCACACGCTGCAGGGCGGCCGCGCCGTCCTCCTCATCCTCGGCCGGTGTGGTCAGATCCCGGGCAAACTCCCGGTCGGAAAAGACCGTCTCCATCTGGCGGTAAAAGTCGTTCATGTAAAAGCGCGAGACCGAATTGGTCAGAAAGGCGCCCACCACCGTCATCAGAGAGACGATGAGCAGTACCATAATGAGCACCAGTTTCATGTGCAGACTGCGAAACAAGGCGGGACACCCCCTTTGGGAATCAAAAATTAGGAATCAGGAATAGATTTGGGTTTCAGGCGTTGAACAGGTACCCCAGGCCCCGGCGTGTCACAATAAAGGTGGGCGAGGCGGGGTCATCCTCCAGTTTTTCCCGCAGGCGCCGCACGGCCACGTCCACCGCCCGCACGTCGCCCACATAGCCCTCATAGTTCCACACATGCTCCATCAGGGCCTCCCGGGAAAAGACCTTCCCCGGCTGGGAGGCCAGAAATTTGATCAGCTCATACTCCCGCTGGGTCAGGTCCAGGGGCTTGCCGTCCTTGTAGACCACCAGCAGGTCGGTGTCCACCACCACCCGGCCCAGATCCAGCTTGGACCCGCCCTTGGCAGGGGGCGCGGTCAGGGCGTCCATATCACTGCGGCGGATGTTGGCCTTTACCCGGGCCAGCAGCTCCCGCATAGAGAACGGTTTCGTGATGTAATCATCGGCGCCCAGCTCCAGGCCCAGCACCTTGTCGGTCTCCTCTTCCCGGGCGGTCAGCATGATGATCGGCGTGGTCCTGCCCTGCTTGCGCAAGGCGCGGCACACGTCAAAGCCGTTCATCTCCGGCAGCATCAGGTCCAGCAGGATCAGATCGGGGTCCTGCTCCAGGGCCAGCTGGAGCCCCGTCTTTCCGTCCAGCGCCTCCAGGGTGTCATACCCCTCCCGGCCCAGATTGAAGCTGAGAATATCCACAATGTTCTTTTCGTCTTCCACGACCAGGATGCGCTTGCTCACGGGGCAAACCTCCATTTCAGCGTTTCAGCAGCACTTTTGCTTTCAGCACGGCGGCCACGGTCTTGCCGTCCCGGATCTCACCGCTCATGACCTGCTCCGCCAGGCTGTCAAAGGGGACACGGGCCACCTCCAGGAACTCGTCCGCATCCGGACAGCAGTCCCCGTAGGTCAGGCCGCGGGCCAGATACAGGTAGAGCACCTCACGGCAGAAGCCGGGGGAGGGATAGATAGCCCCCAGGTCGATCAGCTCGCCCGCCTGGGCGCCGACCTCCTCCTTCAGTTCCCGCAGGGCGCCCGTCCGGGGCTCCTCGCCCGGGTCCAGTTTTCCGGCGGGGATCTCGGTCAGCACCTGGGAAAAGGGATAGCGGTACTGCCGCACCACGGTCACCGTGCCGTCGTCATTCAGGGGAAGGACCGCCACCCCGCCGGGGTGGTCCACCACCTCGCGCTTCGCGGTGCGCCCGTTGGGCAGCAGAGCCTTATCCAGATCCACCTTCACAATGACCCCTTCGTAGGGGCGCGTATGCTCCACGGTGCGCTCCGTCAGTTCCATTTCCGGTTCCAGCCTTTCCAATCATTTAATTGATTGATTATACCACAAATCGACGCCGGTGCCAACTATTACAGCTATCAATTTTGCGGTGGTTTCCCTATAATAATGTCTGCTGAATCAACCGCTTTCAAGGAGGCTTGCTATGACCATTCAGCCGATCAGCGCGGCCAGTGTCGCCCTTTACCTGACCCCGGCCGACCTGCGGGAGCGCGGCGTCTGCGCCGATGAACTGACCGCAGAACACACCCTGGAGTTGACCCGGGAGGCGTTCCGCCAGGTGGGACTGCCCCTGGAGGGAGCGCTGGAGATCGAGATCTATCCGGACCAGTGCGGTCTTCTGGTCTTCGTCCACCTCAGTCCCGAGCGGCAGACGGTCTGGCGCTTCGAGGACTGCGAGGCTCTGTTCGCCGCGGCCGCGGCTCTGAGCGAGGACAAGACGGACGGCGCCCTGTACTGGTGGAAAGACTGCTGCTGGCTGGTTCTGCCCGGCGGGGAGGCCGGCATATGCGCCCGGCTGTCGGAATTCGGCAGTCAGGAGACCGGGGACCCCTACATTTTTGCCCGGCTGAAGGAGTATGGGACCCCCCTGCTCACCGCCGACGCCCCCTCCGTTCTGCGCAGGTACTTCGGATGAGAACGCGCGGGAACTGCTTTTTCGGCAGTTCCCGCGTGTTTCGTTTACACTCATACATTCTTGTCGATGACCTTGTGCCGCGTCCATCGCCCGCTGGCATACCGCAGTGAGAACACCACCGAGCGCACGAACCAGTCGGCAAAATAGCCGCACCAGATCCCGATCAGGCCCACGCCCAGGAAACGGCAGAGGACCGTGGTCAGGCCCACCCGGAAGATCCACATAGAAATAGTGGAGGCGATCATGCCGAAGCGCACGTCGCCCGCGGCGCGCATGCCGTTGATCGGCAGGAAGGACAGCGGCCACAGGAAGGGCTTGACGATGCTGATGACCAGCATTACGTTGATGGTCAGTTGGGCCGAAGCCGCGTCCATGCCGGCCAGCCGGATCACCGGGAAGGTCAGGCCGAAGATCAGCCAGTTGGCCGCCAGAAGAACAACAGCCCCCCACGCCGTCAGCTTTTTAATGTTATACTTCGCCTCATCCAGCTTTCCCGCGCCGATGCATTGCCCCGCCACGGTCATCATTCCGGTACCGATGGCGGTGGACGGCATGGAACTCATGTACTCCAGCACCGTGACCACCGCGTTGGCCGCGATGGCCGTGGTGCCCAGGGTTGAAACCGTGCTCTGCACCATCAGCTTGCCGAACTGGAACATGGCGTTTTCCACGCCGGTGGGCAGGCCGATGCTGAGCACCAGCAGGATCACCCTCCAGTCCGGGCGCAGGGCGGTCAGCTTGCCCACCTCGATCTTCTGACCCGGCCTGTGCTGAAACGCCAGCATGACCACCGCCGCCACAACGAAGGAAATCAGCGTGGAGAGGGCCGCCCCCGCGACGCCCAGGTCGAACACGAACATCAGCACGGCGTTTCCGACGATGTTCAGGGCGTTGGAGGCCATGGACACTACCATGGGCAGCCGGGTGTTGCCCGAAGAGCGGTACAGGGCGGAGCTGGCGTTGAACAGGGCGATAAAGGGATAGGACAGGGCGGTAATGAGGAAATAGACCTGCGCCGCCTCCATGACATCGGCCTCCACGCTGCCGAAGATCAGGTGGAGCATCCCCTTGCGGAACACCAGGCAGACCGCCGCGCACAGAACGCCCAGCGCCAGGGCGGACAGGAGCACTTGCCGGGCGGCCTTGTCGGAATTATCCTTGTCCCTGCGGCCCAGATACTGGGCGCAGACAATGGCGCCGCCGGTGCCCAGAGCGGTAAAAAGGAACAGGATCAGCTTGTTGATGGAATCCACCAGAGAGACGCCCGAAATGGCAGCGGAGCCCACGTTGGACACCATCATGGTATCCACAGTTCCCACCAGTGAGGTCAGCAGCTGCTCAATGATCAGCGGGATCAGCAGCCGCCGCAGGCTCTGGTTGGAAAACATATGCGTCCCTCCTTCCATACCGAATCGCAAACATAAATTGTAGTTTACCATTCTTCCCGCTGAAATTCAAGACTCGCTTCTTCTGGACAGGCCGTCCCGCGTCACCCCTGCCCCGCCCGCGCCATAGGATGGCATGCGGAAACTATGTTTCCCCATCTAATCCGGGGAAACGCCGCCCCGCTCCCCGTGCCGGGCGGCACTTCCCCCAGGAAGGAGCAAACTGATATGGTTGAAACTCTCGCGCTCGACCGCCTCCCCGAGGGGCGCAGCGCGTATGTCACCGAGGTACACAACGAACCCTCCATGCGCCAGCGTCTGGCGGACATCGGCCTGATCCGGGGCACCCG
>JBJEYS010000296.1:0-20378 GCA_051886995.1 Oscillospiraceae bacterium | reverse complement strand
AGATGCTGCTGGTCGCCCTGGGCAATGACCCCGTGGCCTGCGGCTATGTGGGCGGCAACTGGGCTACCACCGTCGCGGTGGACGCCATCAAGGCCGGTCTTGACCTGGACGGCGTTGCCCTGGCCGCCCCCCTGACCCGTGAGCAGGCCAGCCAGATGGCCTTCACCGCCCTGAACCGCACCCCCGATGGCTCCACCAGCGAGTATGTCGTCTTTGATGACACCGATACCGATGGTGTCCCCGACGACGGCGAAACTGTTTACTATCGCGGCACCGACGCTGTCACCGCCCTGCTGATGCAGAGCGCCAACAGCGCCGATCTGGCTCTGGTCACCTCCAACTCCGGCTCCCTGGCCGACGTCGTGTTCGGCCTGAAGTCCAACGAGACCCAGGATGTGTATGGCCGCACCACCAAGACCTGGACCTCCACTAAGGACAAGACCGTGAATGTCGTTCTGGCCGACGCTACCGCTTCCTACACCTTCACCGTGACCACTGCTGCCAGCGTCACCGATGGCGCTTCTCTGGTGGCTGCCATTAACACCGCTCTGAATCTGACCGGCGACGATGCTCTGACCCAGACTGCTGCCGTGGAAATCGTGAATGGTGTTACCGGCTTCTCCAATCTGGGCGTGGGCGACACCGTTGAGGTCTATGCTTCCAGCACTGGCGTTGTGAGCAAGGTCATCGTCATCCGCGAGACCGTTGGCGCTGCCTCCTGTGCTGCCACCGCTGAGACCACCGGTACCTATAAGGGCCTGTATAAGTGGACCTTCGGCTCCACCGCGTTTACTTATGCCGCCAAAGATGCCTACACTGCCGATGCCTACTATGTGGTCGTCGAGAACGGCTCCACCAATGTTGCTCTGGACATCAAGGTTCCCACTGTCGTCTCCGGCGCCAAGATCACCAGCGCTGACAACTCTGCCATCGCCTCTGCCACCTATATGACCATCAATGGTGACAAGGTGCTCAAGGCCGGCGAGTATGATGCCTCTGTTACCGGCGGCACTGTCAACTTCAACACTGCTTACGACATCATTCTGGACAGCAACGGCAACGTTCTGTACATCACCAATCCTGCTACCGTCGTGGTCGAGGATCCCCTGGAGACCGGCTACGCTTACCTGCTGGCTGCTGAGAAGCAGGTCACTACCACTGCTGCCGCTGACGGCGGTCTGCTGGGCAGCGACGTTGCTTACAGCTGGGATATCGCTGCCAAGGCTCAGCTGGCCATGCCCAACGGCACCTCCCAGATCGTTGACCTGACCACCGAGATCACCCGCGATGACGACGGCGTTGTCACCGCTCTCAAGCTGAACGGCCAGAACGCGAAGAACGTTGATCTCACGAAGGATGCTGCGCCCGTTAACCTGATGGACACCTCCAACCTGTTCAACGGCGTCACCTGGGTCAAGTACACCGTTCAGAAGGACGGCACCTACACTCTGGCTGCCGTGGAGACCAAGGACACCGACCTGACCAAGAACAGCGCTACCGTTAACATTGACACCGTGGGCGACAAGACCGCCACCAGCGCCACTGTCTGGACTGTCTATGACTACAACACCGCCACCAAGACCGTCAGCGCCACCACCGTCACCGGCATCGCCAACTTCGTGACCGACGATGACTACGAGGCTGTTTGCACCTTCAGCGCCACCAATGGAGATGTGATCACCGCCATTGACTCCTTCAAGTCCACCTCTCCCGCTCCCAGCAGCAATACCACCTATGCCTACTATGTGGGCCAGGGCGACTACGACGGAACTGCCGGTGCCTATGCCCAGAAGTTCTACATCAACGGCGAGGTCAAGAATTACTTCACCACCGCTGATGTTACCGTTGTCGCAACCGGCAATGCTGCTAACGACAAGCTCGAGGTTGGCATGGCCTATGTCCTGACCGTCAATGCCACCTCCGGTAAGGTCACCGCTGCTGCATATAAGGCTTACGGTGCCAGCGCCGCTGAGGTCACCCTGATCGATAACACCTTCGCCATCATCGGCGGCAGCACGCTGTACTTCAGCGACAACTGCAAGGTCTTCAACGTGTCCACCGGCCACACCGGCGAAGCTGACACTCTGAGCACCGCAGTGACCGCTTCCGGCGCCGGCGACAAGGTCAGCTATGTTGTGGATGGCGACGGCAAGCTGGATGTCATCTACATCACCACCGAGGCCAACTGATTGGTCACCTGATCGCTGAAACTATCCCCCGCTTAATAAAGGGTCCGGCCCACACTGGGGCCGGACCCTTTTCGTTTATCCGAAAATCGCGTACCAGTAGGTTACATTTAAATAGTTCAGGGACAGCTCGCCGGCCGTGTCGGTGCTGGCACTGCTGTGGTACCAGCGGACGCTGTCATCGCTCCACTCGACAAGGACGCTGTTGTAGGAGCCGCCGGAACTAAAGTTTTTTATAGTGCCCGTGGACGAGCCCCGGAAGAAAAGGCCCATGTAGCCGTAGCCGTAGACGAGGACGAAGCTGGGCTTGAAGCCGGGGGTCAGGGTAGGGGGCGTGCCGGTCAGGCTGCTGCCGTTCAAGGCGCATTTGCCCGTGCCCACATAGCTGCCTACCTGAATTTTCAGCGCCCCGTCCGCCAGCGCTTTCAGCGCCGCATCAATGGCCGCGTTGTCCGCGTTGAAATCCTCCCGCCGGATGGGGTCGGACGCCTCCCACTGACAGAGTTGATAGTTTTCCGTATAGTTCATTTTGAAAACCTCCCTTCGCAAACCGCGAAAGGAGGTCCAATTTTGCATCATTTCGCGCGGCGCGGAGGGCGGCGGCCGCAGCAGATCCCCTGCACTTTATTTGAAAGAAACCTCTCGCTTATTGATTCCAAATATGCAGACGGCCTCCCGAAAGAATCGGGAGGCCGTCTGCGCGTTCAAGAAACGCGAGGGAAGAAAGGAGAGATTACGGAAACCGCACCAACGCGCGTTCAGTTCTGAGGAGGCAGGAGGGTAACCAGCATCTTGGTCACAGAAGTTCCTGTATTGGTGACCGACTTCGGCGTACCGCCGCAGCAGTGGAAGGAGTCGCCCGCGTTCAGCACGGTTTCTCCGTCCTCCGTCTTCAGCGTCATCTGGCCTTCCAGAATGTAATAGATGGACTCCAGGGGATTGGCGCCGTACTCGCAGCCGCCGCCGGGGACAAAATAGGTGATCCCCTGGGTCAGCCTGCCCCCATCCACATCGGCGGGATCATGCAGGCGGGTGGGAACGCACTCGTTGTGCCCGGGAGCGTTGTAGGTGTAAACAGTGCTGCCTGCCACGCCCTTCGCTCTTTGAATCTTGTACTGAGCCATTTGTCACGCATCCTTTCGATTCTACTTTTTGTTCTCTCGGAAGATCAGATCCCCAGCTCCTTGCGGAGGGCCGCGTAGTCGGGCTTGGGGATGCCCAGGATCGCACGGGCTTCGTCCGGCGTGGCGGGCTGATTCCCAAAGGTCCTGACCGCGTCAACCGCTCTCTGCACCAGCATTTGGTTGGTGGCCATGATCTTCTTGCCGTCCGCGTCCTTGCCGAACACCACATTGTCCTCCATGCCGACACGGATGTGGCCGCCCAGAGCCAGCGTGGCATACAGGATGGGCAAATGCCCCGCGCCCACGCCAAAGGCGGACCAGGTGGAGCCCTCGGGAATGTGGTTCTTCAGGTAGAGCAGATTTTCCACCGTGGCGGGCATACCGCCCAGCACGCCCAGGCAGAACTGGTAGTGGCAGGGCGTGGGCAGGTGGCCGGTCCTGACATAGTAGTCAGTGATGCCCAGCATACCCGCGTCAAAGATCTCGATCTCCGGCTTGACGCCCTTCTCCATGTACGCGTCGCCCAGCTTCTGGAGGAACTGGGGGGAGTTCATAAACACGATCTGGGGCATCCAGTTAAAGGTGCCCGCGTCGTAGGAGCCCATTTCAATGCCGGGCACCGTCATATGGTGCAGATACCGCTGCTCATCGGTGGCGGGATGCTCCGGAGAGGCGCCGGAGGAGGTGCAGTTGATGATCACATCGCAGTCCTCATGAGCGCGGATCAGCTTCACGATCTCCCGGAAGGCCTCCGTGTTCATGGCGCCCTTTCCGTCTTCCGCGCGGGTATGGATGTGGACAACGGCGGCGCCCAGCTTCCAGCACTCATACGCGCAGTCGGCGATCTGCTGCGGTGTTTCGGGAATGTTGTATCCCGCCGGGGTAACAGCTCCGGTCAGGGCTGCCGTAATGATGGTTTTGCCCATAGTAGTCTTCCTTTCGTAATTAAAAATGCATTGGGTCAGTTATTGGCCACCGCTCCGGCCAAAGCGATGGAATTCAGTTTCTCTTCCGGGGTTGCGCCCCGGGAGGTCAGCACGATGGGGACCTTCGCACCCATGACGATACCGCCCATAGCGGCATGGCAGGTGATGCACAGACATTTGCCCAGAATATTTCCGGCGTGGATATTCGGTACGAGCAGAATGTCGAAATCTTCGCAGTATTCCAGATCGGGGTACTTTTTCAGGCGGGCGAGCTCCCGGCTCATGGCAATATCGTAGGAGATCGGGCCGGAGACGAAAGCGCTTCCGAATTCACCCCGGGCGCTCATGTCGTGGAGCTCCGCCGCGTCCTGGGTATCCACAAGCTTTGGATCGACCGTTTCCTTGCAGCACAGGCAGGCCGCTTTGGGCCGCTCATAACCGAGGGCACGGTAGGCGGCGATCACATTGGCCAGGATCCCCTTCTTTTTTTCCAGATTGGGAAACGTGCACATGGCCGCATCCGTCACGGTGATCATCTTGTGATAGCCCTTCAGCTCATGCATACCGAAGTGGGACATGATGCCGCCGGTTCCCAGGCCGTGATCCCGGTTCACCACCGGGCGCAGGAAATCCGAGGTCTCCATCATCCCTTTCATCAGGACATTGGCCCCCCCGGCCCGAACGATTCGGACCGCGGCCTGTGCGTCGGTCTCGTCCACTCCGGGCTCGACAATCTCGAATTGATCCGCACCGCAGCCCAGCGCGCTCAACCCGGAACGGATCTTGTCTTTTTCCCCCACAAGGATCGCCTCGATCAATCCCTGCCTGCGCGCGGCGATCACCGGTTCCAGCACATGCTCGTCAGCCGCGCCGGCCACCGCCAGCACCTGTTTGTCCCTGCGCTCAGCCAGCTGCGCATGGAGCTGAGCAAACGTATGCAATTCCATATGGATTCCTCTTTCTGCAAATTTGTGTTGAGTCAGCTGTCTCTGTGGGCGTTCAGAACCGCCCGCTTTCGCCATCCTCCGAAGAAAAAACAGCACCCGCCCAATAAAGCCGCGCAAAGAGGGGCCAGAGCAAGGCCCGCGTACAGTCCATCCGGGCCCGTACAGCTTGAGAACAGCCGGCAGAAAACAATGCGTGCCGGCAGGGAGTCAATGGCTGAATTGCTCCGTGCGAAGGATGTAAGTCCGAATCCCCGCAGGGGGGCGCCCCTGTGTCCCTGTCAGACGGCGCCCCCCGTCAGAGGCCGGGTCAGCCCGAGATCAGCGAAGGAAGCCAGGTCGCCATCTGCGGGACCAGGAACATCAGAACGACCAGAACGACCTGGCAGATCAGGAAGGGCATTGCCCCGCCGAAGATCTTGTCAATGGGCACATGCTTGGCGACGCCTTTGACCACATATACGTTCATGCCCACGGGAGGCGTCAGGCAGGCCATGCCGACGCTCAGCGTAACAATGACGCCGAACCAGATGGGATCGATGTTCATTGCCTGAATAATGGGGTAGAACACGGGCATGGTCAGCAGGATCATCGCCAGTGCGTCCAGGAAGCAGCCCAGGATCAGGTACACGATGATCATGGCCACGCAGACCAGGGTCTTGCTCAGGCCCATATTCATGATGAAATTGGCCAGAGCGGTGGGGATATTGGTCAGGGCCATGAAATAATTCAAGATAAACGCGCCGATCATGATCATATACACGATGCCGCTGGCCTTCAGGGTGCCGTGGATGGCCTCCTTGAAGTTGGCCCAGGTCAGTCTCTTGCGCACCAGTGTGATCAGAAGCGCGCCGGCACAGCCCACCGCAGCGGCTTCAGAGGGCGTGAACAGGGATGCGAACATGCCGCCCATCACGATGACCAGCAGAATGATCACATCGATGCATTTGCCAAGCGCCTGCAGGATCTCCTTGCCGCTGAACTTGGGGCCGGCGGGGCCGGCGTCTGCATTTTTGCGGCAGACCAGCGCGATGCTGCCGCAGAACAGGGCGACCAGGACGATACCGGGGATGATGCCGGCAATAAACAGTTTGGCAATGGATTGCTGGGTCATGATTCCGTAGATGATGAAGATACCGCTGGGGGGGATCAGGATGCCCAGGGTTCCGCCGGCGGCCACGGAGCCTGTGGCCAGAGAATCGCCGTACCGGGCGCGGCGCATCTCGGGCAGGGCGATCAGGCCGATCGTCAGAGCCGTTGCGGAGGTGGAGGAGCTGATCGCCGCGAAGATGCCGCAGGCCAGGACGGTGGCCATCGCCAGTCCGCCGCGCAGGCGTCCCACGGTACGGTAAAAGAATTCGTAGAGATCCCTGCCGATACCCGTGGTGGAGATCAGCATGGCCATCAGCATGAACAGGGGCATGACCGCGTAGGTGTAGGAGGTCATGGTCTCAAAGGGAGAGGAGCCCATTTTCAGAATGGCCGCATTGGAACCGATCATCAGGAACATGCCGATAAACGCGCTGATGGCCATACCGGTCCCGATGGGAACGCCGATAAACAGCAGCACCAGCATAATGGCGATCAGGATGATGCCGATGGTTACACTGCTCATTCGTCCGCACCTCCCGCTCGTTCTTCTCTGGATTGAGGCTTACTCTTTATGGTCTGGATCAGCTGGATGATGCTGAGGATAATAACCACGGACACACAGACAGCCCAGAACAGGCGCAGGGGGCCCACGGGGATCTTCAGGGTGTCGCTGGCCTCACCGCTGAGGATCTTGGTGAAGGCGAGCGTATAGCCGGCGTAGGCGAGAATGACATAGGAAATAATGTTGATGATGCCGGCGATGATCTCCAGCACGCGGTAAGGGACCGCAGGCAGGCGCATGGTCAGCACGTCCACCGTGATGTGTGCCCGTTCCAGCACACAGATGGGGATGGAGGCTGATGCGAACAGCAGTGCGGTATAGCTGACGATCTCATAGGTTCCGGTGAGTGACAGGTTGACGATGCGCAGCAGGATATTCAAGACCATGGCCGCCACGGCAACCATCATTGCAATGCCGCCGACCCAATCAAAGATCTTGGTTAATTTTCTCATCTTCTCCCTCGCTTTCTATGGTCCGGGTGCCGCGCGCCCCCTGCGGGGCGCGCGGCCGGACTGCGATTTCGCCGTTCGGCAAATTTACTTGCGGGCTTCGATCAGCTTCTGCAGTTCTTCGTAAATGCCGGTGCCGTCATAGCCGGCAGCATTGAGCTTTTCCACCTGCTCCAGAGCGTTGCTCTGAGCGACTTCCGTGATCTTGGCCAGATCGGCGTCGGAGATGGTGAACACCTCAACGCCCTTTTCCTTGGCGGCGGCGCGGGCGGCCTCGTCCCACTGGACCGTGGCGTTGAGGATCGCCTGCTCGGAATCCGCGCTGCAGGTCTTCACGATCTCCTGCTGATTGGCGGAGAGCTTGTCGAACACGCCCTTGTTGACATAGGTCCAAACGCAGGGAGCGGGGGTAATGCGCAGGTTGGTCATGTAGGAGATGTACTCGGTCAGGTTCTCGGACAGATAGTGGGACTCGCACAGCAGCACGCCGTCGATAACGCCCTTCTGAAGGCCTTCATACATTTCGCCCAGGGGCATCTTGACGGGGTTAGCGCCCAGGTCCAGCATCAGGTCGAAGGCCCACTGCTCCATGACGCGGATATCCATGCCCTTCAGATCGTCCAGGGTCTTCACGGGCGTGTTGGACAGGATGTAGAAGGTGTTGCCGGCGGAGCCAAAGCCCAGCACTTCAACGTCGGAGAACTCTTCCTGCCACTCGGGCACCTTCTCCCACAGCTCGTGGGCAACAGCCAGCTGATCCGCGTTGGAAAGCTGACCGCAGTACATATAGGTCAGCGCGGACTCCAGGATAAAGTGGTCGGTCTCATTGCCGGGAGCGTGGGTCATGAAATCGGTCACACCGGCGGAGGTCTCGGCATAGGCGTTGATGGGAGCGACCAGAGAGGCCTGCCAGTAGGGGTTCACGGTGATGGAGCCGTTGGATTTTTCATTCATATCATCCAGCCAGGCCTGGAGCAGTTTGCCCGTGTCGGAAGTGGAGGACATGTGGGTGGCATAGCGCAGGGTCACGGCTTTGTCGGGCTCGGCCTCTTTCTGGCCGTCCGTGGTGGCGGAGCCGGTCGAGGAAGGTTTGTCACTTCCGCTGGGATTGGTGTTCGCCGTTTTTTCGGAACATCCGGCAAACATCGTCAGCATCATCACGGCAGCAAGCAGAGTACAGATCAGTTTTTTCATTGTTTTTCCCTCCATAATTTTTTATTGTTGTGGACAATGAATTTGTTTTCCTGTTCACCAGTTCTATAGGGGGTACAACGCATGATTTTTTACGGTTCGAGCTCAAAAATACCCGCGGCGCCCATTCCGCCGCCAATGCACATGGTTACCAGCGCGTACCGGCCGCCGGTTCGCTTCAGCTGGGACAGGGCCTTGCAGGTCAGAATACAGCCCGTCGCTCCCAGAGGATGTCCCAGGGCGATGGCGCCGCCCTGCGGGTTGACCTTCTCGACCGGCATCTTCAGCTCACGGATGCAGGGGATCGCCTGCGCCGCGAAGGCCTCGTTGATCTCGATCACATCCATGTCGGCCACGGTCAGGCCGGCTTTTTTCATCACCTTGGGCACGGCGGCAATGGGGCCGGTGCCCATCAGCTCCGAGGCCACGCCTGCCACGGCAAAGCCGCGGAACACGGCGATGGGCTTTACGCCCAGCTGCTCCGCCTTCTCGCGGGAGGCCAGCACCACAAAGGCCGCGCTGTCGCTGACCTGGGAGGAAGTCGCCGCCGTAACCTTGCCGTCCGGCTTGAAGCAGGGTTTCAGTTCGGCCAGGCTCTCCATGCTGGTCCCTCTGCGGATACCCTCGTCCTTATCCACGACCACTTCTTCCCCCGCCTCGTTTTTGATCCGGATGGGGATGATCTGGTCGTCAAACCAGCCGTTGTCCTGCGCCAGAGCTGCCTTTCTGTGGCTTTCCACCGCAAAGGCGTTCATTTCTTCCGTGGTGATCCCGTACAGGTCGGCCACATTCTCGGCGGTCAGTCCCATGGCCATATAGGCGCCGGGAACATTCTGCTCCAGCCATTGGTCGTGGTAGATGGGATCGCTGCCCATGGGCAGCAGGCTCATGGCTTCCACGCCGCCGGCCACCATCAGCTCGTTCTGGCCCGCCAGGATGGCGTTGGCACAGGAGCCGATGGCCTGAAGGCCGGAGGAACAAAAGCGGTTGATGGTGTACGCCGCGGTGGTTTCCGGGATCTCCGCACGCTGGCAGATCAGGCGGGCCACATTGTCGCCCTGCTGCAGATACGGCATGGCGCAGCCGACGATCACGTCTTCGATCTCGGCGGGATCCACCTGGGGGATCTTCGCCAGCACGCCCTTCAGGGTCTGCGCCGCGTACTCAATGGGATGGGTATCCCGGAAGGAGCCCTTGCGCCCGCGTCCGACCGGAGCGCGGCCGCAGGCAAGGATGACAGCCTCTCTCTTTTTCTCCATGCTGCTCTCCCAATCAGCCGATAGCGGTCAGGCCGCCGTCGGGATAGAGGATCTGCCCGGTCACGAAGCCGCCGGCCTCGGAGCAAAGGAACACGGCGGGACCGATGCAGTCTTCCACCAGGCCCAGACGCTTCATGGGAGCGTTTCCGGTCAGCATCTTCTTCAGGTCTTCGGTCAGGATGTTCTTCATCATGGGGGTCTCGGTCACGGTGGGGCCAATGGCGTTGACGCCGACCTCGGGGCCGTACTCGGCGGCCAGCATTCTGGTGATCATATCCACCGCGCCCTTGGTCGCGCCGTAACCGGCGTTGCCGCCGCCGCAGCCGCGGATGCCGCGGACGGAGGACACGTTCAGGATGCGGCCGTAGCCGGCGGCCTTCATACGGCCGCCGAACACCTTGCAGCAGATCATGACGCTCTTCACGTTGACCTCAAAGAGCTGATCCCAGATATCCATGGGAAACTCAGCCGCAGGATACTTGCGGTTGAAGCCCTGGGAGTTCACCAGGATCTCCACCTTGCCGTACGCGGCCTCAAGCTGGTCCGCCAGCTTGACCACATCTTCCTCCTTCGAGGCATCACAGGGATAAATATGAACTTCCTTGCCGATGGCCTCCCTGATCTCGCTCTGAGCCCGCTTCAGGGACTCTTCGTTCCGGCTCGCGATGCACACATTGGCGCCGTAGAACGCCAGACCCTGGGCAATGGCCTGGCCGATGCCGCCCGCGCCGCCCATCACGATGGCTGTTTTCCCGTCCAGACGAAACAGATCTTTCATAAAAGTACCTCCAGTCATTTCATCAATTTGTATCAATTCAGGAAATCCCGCAGGGTATCCCCCTGGGTCTTCCCCGCATAATGGACAGCCTGCTCCTCCCCGCGCAGCACGCGCAGGGCGCCGTTGCACATCGCTTCCATTTCAAACTCGCCGGGGTATTTGTACACCGGCGCCAGCCGGCCGATCATGCGCTCCAGCTTTTCCACCAGGTCGGCGCTCTTGATCATACCGCCCGTCAGGGCAACGGCATCCACCCGGAAGCTCAGGCTCGCCGCGTAGGCGCCCACCTGCTTTGCCACCTGATAGATCATCGCCTCGTAGATCAGCCCGGCGTAGCGGTCGCCCTGATCCACCCGTTCCATGACCTCCAGAAGGTCGCTGGTGCCCAGATGCTCCACCAGGCCGCCCCGCTTGAACAGACGGTCCATCATGTCCCTTTGGGTGTATTCGCCGGAATAGCACTGGCGGATCACCTCCCCGGCAGGGATCCCGCCCGCCCGGGTGGCGGCGAAAGCGCCGTCCCCCATCAGGCAGTCCATGGCGTCCACGATCCGGCCTTCGGCCTGTGCCGCGACGGAGATCCCCCCGCCCATATGGACGATGACCAGCCTGCACTCCTCGTAGGGCTTGTTCAGCTCGGCCGCAGTGCGCCGGGCCACCTCCTTGATGTTCAGGGCGTGACAGCGGCTTTTCCTGAGCACATTGGAAAATCCGGTCACCCGAGCCGGAAGCCAGAGCTCATCCATGGTAGGCGGGTCCACCACATAGGCCTGTCCGCCATAGCAGTCGGCGTACAGTTTGGACATTGCGCCGCCCAGATTGGCCGGATGCTGGCCGCCCTCCGCGCCAATGCGCTGATGCTCCAGCAGCAGCGGCTCCACCAGATAAGTGCCGCTTTTGCAGGGGAAGATCCCTCCGCCCTGACTGACCGCGGCGTCCAGCCCCTCCAGGGAGATCCCGGCCCTGACCAGCTCCCGGTCAATGACCGACACCCTGTATTCCAGCTGGTCAATGACCTTGGCATACTGGGCCAGCACATCGCTGTCGTGCTTTACATTTTGGGAGAACACCAGTGTGTCGCCGTCAAACAAGGCCACCTTTGTGGAGGTGGAACCCGGATTGGTAACAAATATCTTCTCTGCCATATCGGATCGCTGCTCCGATCATCTCAGCGCCAGCACTCGGTGATGTGGTCACGGGGCCACTTACTGATCATTTCAAAGCCGTCCTCGGTGACAACGAACATGTCTTCCTGACGGACGCCGAAACGGCCGTCCTTGGAACCGGCATAGGTCTCAATGGCCATCACATGGCCGGGCTCGAAGGTGATGTCAGGCAGCTTGCTGACCTTCTGCACGGTGCGGGTGGCGTGGGGCAGCTCATGCAGGCCCAGGCCCAGGCCGTGTGCCATGGCCAGGGCATCGACCTCGCTCCAGGTCTCTCTGCCCCAGTAGGAGGGCTCGGGGAACTGGTCCAGCATCTGGTAAATGGTGTTGCCGGGCTTGACCACGGAAAGGCCCTTGTCCATCATCTCCATGCATTCCAGGAACACCTCATTCTGTTCGGCGGTAGCCTTGCCGCAGCAGAAGGTACGATAGTAGCAGCTCTTGTAGCCCAGATAGGAGGCGCCGTCCACATCGATATAGACCAGGTCGCCGGGGCGCACCATGCGGTCGGTGAACGTCCAGTTGTACGGATAGGTGTGGTGGCCGGACATGCAGACCAGGTCCTCGGTGTGATCGCAGCCCTCTTCGTACAGGGCCTGGATGCCCACGCCGACGATGTCGCACTCACGCACGCCGGGACGGATGAAGTCCTGAATCCGGGCAAAGGCCTTCTCCGCGTTCGCGCAGGTCAGCTTCAGAATGTTGATCTCGTCCTCATTCTTGATGGAACGGGCCTTCATGATCATGGGCCGGGCAAAGCGGCACTTCACGCCCTTGCGCGCGAAGGCCTCCACAAAGTAACCCATGCAGGAGCTTTCAATGCCCACGTCGGTACCGGACAGGCCTTCCTCGGACATGATGTTCAGAACGGTGTCCACCCAGGACTCCACCACACCGTCATAGGAGGAGGTGGCGGGCATGGCGGTACCGCGGGAGGGGAACACCTTGCCCTTCATCCAGGGCATCTTTTCCCGCTCCTCCACGGGGGTGCCGCCGCCGAAGAAGTAGGGATCGCCTGTGCGGCTGATGAACGCGGCCTGCACCTCGATGGGGCGCATGGGGGTGGTGATGTAAGCGGAGGTGATGTAACGGATGGAGTCTGCGTTGAAGGTCAAAAAGCCTCCCATGTCAAACTCCTCCATGGCCTTGTGGGTGCGGTCAACGCGGTACGCTCTCAGGCGGTCCATGTCCAGGCGCTTCTCATAATCTACATGATACTTTCCGAATGGCATAATACTTCACCTTTCTTATCTGATTTTTGAAATTTCGTCTGTTACAGTCTGTGGTGCATCTTCAGGATCTGAATGAAGAACTGGTCGCGGAAGGCCGCGATCTCCCGGTCGGTGTGGCCGATGTATTCGGGCATGTTCTTCATCTCTTCCCACACGCCCTGCTGTCCCACGTCGGGCCAGTTCTCGGGCTGGACTTTCCAGTCGGCCAGGTCGGCAATCAGCGCGTCTCCGCCGGTCTTCAGCGCGGTCAGCAGGCCCTTCAGGCCGCCCTCTCCGCCGCCCAGCTGATAGAGCATGTTGGGGCCCAGGCAGGACCACCGCATACCGGGGCCGAAGGTCACCGCGTTGTCCACGTCCTCGACGCTGCAGACCCCGCGGGTGACCAGATCCACGGCCTCGCGGTACAGCGCCATCTGCAGGCGGTTGGCAATGAAGCCGATGCTGTCCTTGCGCAGAACGGCAGGCGCCTTGCCGCAGGTCTTATAGAAGGCCACGGCCCGCCGGACCACTTCGTCCGTGGCGTTCCCCTGGCTGATCTCCACCAGCGGAACCAGGTGGGGCGGATTGAACGGATGGGCACCGATGCAGCGGGTGGGGTCCTTCGCCTTTTCCGCGATCTTTTTGATGGACAGGTTGGAGGTGCTGCTGGCAATGATTGCATGGGCCGGGCAGTTCTCCTCGATCTGTTCCAGCACCTGCTGCTTCAACTCCAGATTGTCCGGAGTGTTCTCCTGAATAAAGTCGGCGTCCCGAACGGCGTCGGGGATGCTGGTGGTGTAGGACACACGGTCCTTGGCCTGCCGCGCGTCTTCGGCGGTGAGCACCTCCTGCTCCACCAGAGCGTCCAGAAACGCCTCCACCTTTGCCTTCGCGTCATCCAGCGTAGCCTGGCGTGTCGTGGTCAGCGTCACCGGGTAGCCCTTCATGGAGAAGTTCACTGCCCAGCTGCTTCCGATCACTTTACCGCCAATACAGGCGATTTTTTTGATTTCTGCCATGATCCTTACCCTCTTTTTAAAAATCATTGCTGGTGCGGGCGATCAGTTCGTCCTGTACCGCCGTATTCAGCTCCACCCAAAGCGCGCTGTATCCCGCAACGCGCACGATCAGGTTGCGGTAGTTCTCGGGGTGGGCCTTGGCGTCGATCAGGGTCTCCCTGTCCACCACGTTGAACTGGATGTGCTTGCCCTTGTAGGTGCCGAAGAAGGTGCGGATCAGATTGGCGACCTTCTTGCGGTCCTCAGGCTCGGCCATGGCCCGGGGCATGAACTTCATGTTGAACAGGGTGCCGAAGATCCGGGTGTGGTCGATGCGGCCGGCGGAGTTGATAACGGCCGTCGGGCCCTCCGTATCGGTGCCCTGCGCCGGGGAAACGGCGCCGTCCGCCAGGGACAGGCCGGCCTTGCGGCCGCTGGGCAGGGCTCCGGTCTTCAGTCCCATGTTGGCATGGAACGCAATGCTGTGGGGCGCCACCTCATACCGGGCGCCGTACGGAGCCGGGATGGTATTGACGAAGTCACAGAACCACTCGTACAGATCCGCGCAGATGTAGTCCACCTCCGCGCAGTCGTTGCCGTACTTGGGCACCGCCCAAAGCTTCTGCTGCAGCTCCTCATAGCCCTCGAAGTTTGCGTGCAGCGCCTTCATCAGCTCGGCGCGGTCCACCTGCTTCTCCTCATAGACCAGCTTCTTGACCGCGTAAAGGGCGTTGGCCACGTCCACGATGCCGACAGGGAGCACATAGTAGTTATTGATCTGGTACTTCGCTCCGCCCTGTGCCACGGATCTGGCCTTCTCGATGCAGCCGTCAAAGAACAGGGACACAAAGGTCTCGGGCAGGTAATCGCTCCGGAACATGCTGACTTTGTTCAGATAGTCCGTCGATTCCCGGATGAAATGCATGCTCTGCGCCTTGAACGCCTCGACCAGATCCTCATACCGCTCAAAGTCCTCGAACCGGCCGGTCTTCGGGCCGAAGGGCTTACCCAGCCTGGGATCCACGCCGTCGTTCATGGCAAGCTCAAAGATCTTTGCGTAGTTCATCACGCTGGGCCAGGTCGTCGGCGTCTTGCCCACCAAATTGTGCAGCACGCAGCCGCCGATGGCGTAATCCCGGGCCTCCGCCAGGGTCGCGCCCCGCTCAAGCAAATACTCGATCGTGGGCTCATCGTTGAACCAGGCCGGGAAGCCCAGACCGAGCTTGTTGATCTCAATACAGCGCATGACAAAATCAGGGTCGATCTGCTCATGCCAGCGGACGGAAAGCGTGGGATGCGGCGTGCGCACCCGCTCGGCCGCGTCCAGCCACACATAGGACAGCTCGTTGACCGCGTCTCTGCCGTCAATGGTCTGGCCGCCCAGCGTGCAGTTGTGGAAATGGGAGTCATTGGTCAGCGCTGCCCGGATGGTCACGTTGAACACGTTCCGCTTCCCCATGATCTTGATGCGCAGGCACTCCAGGATCTGGGTGGCCTCCTCCCGGTCGATCAGGCCGGATTCAATGTCCTGCCTGTAATAGGGATACAGGTACTGGTCCACACGTCCGAAGCCCAGGCCGACGGTCCTGGAGTCCCAGTAGATCAGCAGATGGCAGAACCACATGCTCTGCACCGCTTCCAAAAAGGTTCGCGCGGGATTCTCGGGGACCCAATCGCAGACTTCGGCCATGGTCAGCAGCTCCTCCCGGCGCTTGCCCTCATGGCGCTCCGCTTCCTGCCGGCAAAGGTCGGCATACCGGTGAGCGTAGTGGATCGAGGAGTGGATCATGGAGCGCAGCGCCTCCAGGAACGTGCGCTGTCTCACATTTTCATCACTCATCATGGGGATCTTCGCGTAGGCGGCGTCGATATCCTCCAGAAGTCCCCGCAGGCCCCGCCGCACCACGCGGCTGAAGTCGGGAATATTCCAGCCCTTCTCCGTCTGCGCTTCTGTGGAAGCGGCAAAGATCCATGCGCCCTGTTCGTTGAGCTCGTACAGGTAATCGACATAGTCCTTGCCGAGATACTTGTAGAAGGATTCTCTCAGCGAGTGGTCCTTCCAATACTCGCAGACCTCCAGGATCTCTTCCTTCTGGTTGGGCTCAAAGGCGTAAGTATCGTTGGGGTCCTGCTGATCGTACGCGCCGCTGTCCATGTAGTCCTTGATCCAGGAGACCGTCAGTTCCGGGAAGATCTCCGCCGCCATCGGGCGGACCGAGAAATCACCGACCAGCAGCATGTCGTCATCCAGGTAAATGGGGATCTCCCGCATGACAGCATCAAACGCCTTTGCGCGCCGGATGAACAGCGGCAGGCCCTCGCTCTCCTTGTACGATCTGGTGACGATCTTGGCGCGGGCAAAGGAGACGGGCTCCTTGTCTCTCCGCTCACGAAGCCGCTCCCAGATGATCTGACCGCGGGTACGCCCATCGGCGGTCCCGTTTAAAGCTGAACTACCCATATTGCTCCTCCTTATTCAAAATTTCGTCATCCATTTCCGCCGGCTTTTCCCGTTCCGGAAGCCCGGGACAGGTGCAAAAAGCAAACCAGCCAAGCGTCCATTCTTGCTTTAATTATTGCGAATCGGCCCTTGTTTGTCTATCGCCAAAAGAAGGTATTTTTTGTCGTGTTTGATCTTTTCCCGTGGCTTTATCAACTTCCCTTTTGTGCATTTTCTCTTATAAATAAAGAGTTGCGGCAAATTTTTTCCTGTGTTATAGTTTAAGTAAATACACCTGCTTTGGAGGTATCCGACGCACCACAGATCGATTAAAAGAAAGGGCTTGCATATGAACATTTTCTCCACCGAAGGATTCCATACGGACGTTGACCTGACCGCTCTGACTGCCAGCCTTTCCGACCAAAAGGAAGCATCAGACGGGCTTCAGAAGCTCTCCTCGCTGGCCTCCGCTCTGGCCGATGCCCACGCCGGGGTCCTGCAGGTTCTGGACTCTCTCCCTGTGGCCATTTACATCGCGGACCGGGAGGGGAAAACGGTCTTTATCAATCAGTCTTATTCCGCCCTGACCAACATCACGCTGGATGAGGTCATCGGAAAAGCCCCCCAGGAGATCGAGCTGGAGGGGAAGCTGTTTGTGGGAAGCATCACCGCCGAGGTGATCCGTCTGAAACAGCGGGTCAGCTCCATTGCCGTGCTGGTCAAGGACGGCATCAACATCCCCGCTGTGACCCTGGGCTGTCCGATCATGGACGAACAGGGGGAACTTACCTATGCGGTCACAGCGATCCTGAACACCTCCGTCGCCAACGGCTTTACCTTCCATCCCCAGCCCCATCTGTATTCGGGAGAGCGCATTTTTGCAGAGAAATACGGCATTTCTCCCCGGGAACTGGATCTGATCGATCTGATGTTTTACGGCTTCACATATGAGCAGGCCGCTGAAAAGCTTTATATCAGCATAAACACCGTTCGGGCCCACATGAGAAACATCTACCGCAAAACGGAGGCTCAGAACCTGGGCAGTCTTTTGCAGCTCTACAAGGATTTCAAAAACTTCAACCTGATCTCCTTCCCCAAGGAGCTGGAGTAAATACCTGTTTTTTGCGATAGACAAATATTCCCTCTCCACGATACAATGAATCCACCAAGCATGGATTACGCGGCCTTGTCCGCGGGGGAGGTGCACATGGCTGTTCAATCCGGATCTGACCTTCAGGGCTATATCTTCAATGTCCAGCGTTTTTCCACACATGACGGCCCCGGGATTCGGACGACTGTGTTTCTGAAGGGCTGTCCGCTGCGCTGTTTCTGGTGCCAGAATCCGGAATCTCAGTGCATCGATCCGGTCCTGCTGTTCAACAATGACCTCTGCTGCGGCTGCGGAGCGTGTATCCCTCACTGTCCGCAAAACGCCATCCGTCTGGAGAACGGGAAGGGCGCTCTGGACCGTGATCTGTGCAGATCCTGCGGCGCGTGCACCGAATTTTGCGGTCATCACGCCCGTACCGTGGCCGGATCTGCCGTCACGGTATCCGAATTGATGGAAAAAGTGTTGAAGGATCGCTTCATTTTTGAGGATTCGGGGGGCGGCGTCACCATCTCCGGCGGCGAGCCCACCGTACAGTGGCAGTTCGCGCAGGCCGTATTGCGGGCGTGCCGTGCCAAGTACATCAGCACCGCCATTGAGACCTGCGGCTACGCCGCGTGGGACACGCTCAAATCCCTTGTGCAGCTGTGCGACCTGGTCTTCTTCGACCTGAAGTGTATTGATCCCGGTCTGCACCGCGCGGGCACCGGCGTGTCCAACGGGCTGATCCTGTCCAACGCGAAGAAGCTGGTTGAAATGGGCGTCAATGTCCGGTTCCGCACCCCCCTGATCCCCGGCTTCAACGACGGCGAAGAGCACATCGCCGCCCTGCGCGACTTTGTCGTGAAGACCCTTGGCCTGCCCGCCGATCGCGTAGAGCTGCTGAAGTACAACAAGCTGGGCGAGGATAAATTCCTCCGTATGGGCGAGCTTGACAGGCGGCCGGATCTGACTCCTCAGTCTGATGAGTATATTGAATTTCTGAATTCTGTTCTGATGAAATAATTCAATGAAAGTATAAGCAGGAGAAAGCCGTCCCGTTTGCGGCGTTCTCCTGCTTTGTTTTATCCAAATGATCGGAGGAAATGCTGATGAAATCACCCAACCGTATTTTGACCGCCGTTGTCGGCTTTGTCATGATGCTCTTTATCGGCGTATTCTACGCCTGGTCCCTGTTCCGTCTGCAGCTGGTGGAAACCTTCCCCGACTGGACTTCCGCCGACTGCTCCCTGACCTTCACGCTCTTTATCATGTTCTTCTGTACGGCCGGCTTCCTGGGGGGAAAGCTCTCCGGGTGGCTGGGCCAGCGGTATGCCCTGTGGATCGGTGCGGCATTGATCCTGACCGGCGGCATGCTTTTCTCCAGTGTCGGCAGCATGTCCTCCCGCGGCGCACTGCTGGTCGTCTACCTCTCCTACGGCCTGATCTGCGGCATCGGCGCCGGCATCGGTTATAATGTCATCATCAGCGGCGTGGGCGCGCTTTTCCCGAAGAACAGCGGCGCCGTGTCCGGAGTTCTGCTGACCGGTTTTGGTTTCGGCAGCCTGTTTCTGGGCATCATGATCGAGAAGGCCACCGCCCGCTTCGGCCTGTTCCCCGTGTTTCGGGTCACCACCCTCCTGATCGCGCTGATCGTATTTTTGGGTGCATTTCGCTTCCCCGTCAAACTCCGGCCCGCCCTTCCCGGCACGTCGACCCCTTCCGCAGCGGGGTCCACACCCCTGCAAATGCTGCGAACATCTGCCTTCTGGCTCTATCTGTTCTGGGCCATTTTCATGAGCTCCTCCGGGCTTCTGGTCATCAACAGCGCGGCGGTCATCGCCGCGTATTTCGGGGCCATGGCTTCCCTGGGCATGATCGTCTCCCTGTTCAACGGCTTTGCCCGCATCGGGATCGGCGTCTTTTTCGACCGTTTCGGGAGCCGCGCGTCCATTCTCGTAAATACCTGCTGCGCCTTGGCTGCCGGTCTGCTCCTGACTGCGGCCGCCGCTACGGGCATCGTTGCTTTTATGTTCATCGGTCTGATCCTCGCCGGCATCTCCTATGGATCCACCATGGCTCTGAACGCCTCGGTCATCCGGGAGCGCTTCGGTCCCGCGCATTACAGCATCAATTTCAGCCTGATCACTCTGAGCGGGATCCCCGCGTCATTCCTCGGTCCCTACATTTCCGGCGTTCTGCAGGACCGCGCGCACGGCACATACGGCACCACCTTCCTCGCAATGATCGTCTTTGCCCTGTGCGCACTGGTTTTATATCTGTTTCTGCACCGCAAAATCTCCCGTCCTCATTCACACTGAACCGCAGCCCCGCTGAACCGGGGGATGTCTTTGCTGCGCGCAGGAAAAATGAGAGCCAAGGTTTTGATGACCTTGACTCTCATTTTCTGTTTTGACCTCAGAGCCGAACGCGCACGGCAAAGCCGCCCTTGAATAAGCAGATGTTCGGCCAATGTCCCTTTGGTGGAGGCGAGGCGGTACTGCTGATTATCACGGAAATGAGGAAATGGGAAAAGAGTGATTAAACTTGAATCAATACCCAACTGGAAAACATATTTTTCTTAGCTCCGAAGATTTGAGAGAAATTCTATTTTTGCACCATTTTTTCTCCGCCCGCGCAAGATCCGGGGATTCCTGAAAAAACACTCTCGCCAAACGGCGGAATTTATGATAAAATGAATTAAATTCTGCAAAAAACACCCGAAAAGGAGAAAAACATATGGAGCGAAAAGTCGGCACTGTATCCCGGGGCATCCGCTGTCCCATCATCCGCGAGGGGGATAACCTGGCGGACATCGTGGTCACCAGCGTGCTGGAGGCCGCCGAGAGCGAGGGCTTCGCCCTGCGCGACCGGGACGTGGTCTGCATCACCGAATCCATCGTGGCCCGCGCCCAGGGCAACTACGCGTCGGTGGACGCCATCGCCCAGGACGTGCGCACCAAGC
>JBJEYS010000295.1:0-4341 GCA_051886995.1 Oscillospiraceae bacterium | reverse complement strand
TGCCGTTTTCATCCTTGTAGCGGATCTTCAGGCGGCGGGCCTGGGCGTCGCCCAGATTGGAGCAGGAGCACACCTCAAAATACTTCTGCTGGCGGGGGGACCATGCCTCGATATCGCAGGACTTGACCTTCAGGTCGGCCAGATCGCCGGAGCAGCACTCCAGCTGGCGCACGGGGATGTCAAAGTTACGGAAGAGTTCCACGGAGTACTGCCACAGCTTCTCGTACCAGGCCTTGGAGTCCTCGGGCTTGCAGACCACGATCATTTCCTGCTTCTCGAACTGGTGGATGCGGTACACGCCCCGCTCTTCGATGCCGTGGGAGCCTTTCTCCTTGCGGAAGCAGGGGGAGTAGGAGGTCAGGGTCTGGGGCAGCTTTTCGGCGGGGATGATCTGGTCGATGAAGCGGCCGATCATGGAGTGCTCGGAGGTGCCGATCAGGTACAGGTCCTCGCCCTCGATCTTGTACATCATGGCGTCCATGTCGGTCTGGCTCATGACGCCCTCCACCACGTTGCCGTGGATCATGAAGGGGGGAATGCAGTAGGTGAAGCCCTTGTCGATCATAAAGTCGCGGCCGTAGGCCAGCACCGCCTCATGCAGGCGGGCGATGTCGCCCAGCAGATAGTAGAAGCCGGAGCCGGACACCCGGCCGGCGGCGTCCATGTCGATGCCGTCAAAGGATTCCATGATCTCGGTGTGGTAGGGGATGGGGAAGTCGGGCACCAGAGGCTCGCCGAAGCGCTGGACCTCCACGTTGCAGGAGTCGTCGGGGCCGATGGGCACGGAGGGGTCGATAATATTGGGGATGACCAGCAGGATCTTGCGGATCTCGGCGGCCAGCTCATCCTCTTTGGCCTCCAGCTCGGCCAGCCGGTCGGCGTCCGCCTTGACCTTGGCCTTGGCGGCCTCAGCCTCCTCCAGCTTGGAGGGGTCCTTTTTGGCCTGGCCCATCAGGATACCAACCTGCTTGGACAGGGCATTGCGGGCGGTGCGCAAGTCCTGGGCCTCCTGAATGGTGTCGCGGTTTTCCTTGTCCAGGGCGATGACCTGGTCGACCAGGGGCAGCTTTTCGTCCTGAAATTTCTTTTTGATGTTTTCCTTTACAATGTCGGGATTTTCCCGGATGAATCGAATGTCCAGCATGGTGGATCAAACTCCTTATTTTGTTTTTCGCGCTTAATACAGCGCGTCGTAGATCTCCTGATAGCGGTCGTAGGGGGAGAAACGCTCGTTATTGGTGATGCTTTCGGTGGGCAGATATTGGGGAAGCTCAGAGCCCATCTGCTCGATCAGCTGCCGTGCCAGGGAGTAGCGGCCCCGGGCATAGGCTTCGTTGATTTGCCAGAACCAGTCCAGCGCCTGGGTGGAGCGTTCCAGATCTTCTTTTCCCTTTTGCAGCAGTGCGTTTTCCCGCTCCAGACCGTCGATTTCGTTCTGCTGCGCCTGCACCTGGTCTTCCAACTGTTGCAGGTCCTCTCTCAGGGCGGCATTTTCTTCATAGGCCTCTTGGGCGGATTGCATGGCGGACACGGACTGCTTCAGGCCGTCAATGGTTTCCTCGTTGCTGCGCTGCTGCATGAAGAAAGACAGCAGAAGCAGAATGAAGGCCGCGGCGAACAGAATGACCAGGTAGATCAGGACTGAACGTTTGCTGCCCGGTTTCGTGCGGTCGGCCTGACGCTGAAGGCTGTGCTTTTCGTCACTCACGCGTTTGGCCCTCCCTTGATGGATTCCAGCAAGGCGAGCAGATGCTCCAGATCATCCGGGTCATAGTATTCCAATTCGATCCGGCCCTTTTTCTTCCCGGCGGCAATGGAGACTTTACGGCCCAGGCGGTTGGACAAATTTTTCTCAATTTCCTCCAGGTAGATGCGCTGTCCATCGTCGGCTTTGACCTTGGGCGGCTTGTCCTCTTCCTGCAGCTTCTTCACCAAGGCCTCAGTCTGGCGCACGTTCAACTCCTGGCTGATGACCTGCTGGGCTGCCTTTTCCTGCAGGTCTACCCGGGGCAGGGCCAACAGAGCCCGGGCGTGTCCGGCGGACAGGTCGCCGTCCACCACCATCTCTCGCAGGAGAACGGGCAGGGCGGTCAGCCGCAGGGCGTTGGCAATGGCCGGGCGGGATTTTCCCATGCGCTGGGCGATCTCCTCCTGGGTCAACCCAAACTCCTCTTTCAAGGCCAGGTAGCCGTCTGCCTCTTCCATTGGGTTCAGGTCCTCCCGCTGGAGGTTTTCGATCAGGCCCAGTTCCATGACCTTCCGGTCGTCAGCTTCCACGATGACGGCGGGCACTTCGGACAGGCCGGCCAACTTGGCGGCTCGCCACCTGCGCTCGCCGGCAATGATCTGGTAATAGCCCGAACTGAGCCGCCGCACAGTCAGGGGTTGAATGATGCCGTGCTCCCGAATGGAGTCGGCCAAATCGTTCAAGGCGTTTTCGTCAAATTGCTTGCGGGGCTGGTTCAACCCCGGCTCCACCTGGGCAATGGGAAGATAGATGGAGCCGCTCTCCTGGGCCTGGAGGGAGGTGTCTCCCAGCAGCGCCCCGAGACCCTTGCCCAGGCCGCGTTCTGACGCCATATAATCAGTCCTTTCGTCAATGTTTCACGTGAAACATCTCGTTCTTTTAATTTCGTTCCAGCATTTCCTCAGCCAGGGAGCGATAGGCCTCCGCACCGCGGGAAAAGCTGTCATAGGCCAGTACGGGCTTGCCGTGGCTGGGCGCTTCGGACAGGCGGACGTTGCGGGGGATGACAGTGGCGTACACCTGGCCGGGGAAGTGCCGCTTGACCTCCTCAGCCACCTGCATGGACAGATTGGTGCGTCCGTCATACATGGTCAGCACCACGCCCTCCAGGGCAATAGCTGGGTTCAGGGAGCGCTTGACGATACGCACGGTGGACAGCAGGTCGCTCAGTCCCTCCAGAGCATAGTATTCGCACTGGACGGGGACCAACAGAGTGTCCGCCGCGCACAGGCCGTTCAGAGTCAGCAGCTCCAGGGAAGGAGGACAGTCAATAAAGATAAAGTCGTATGCGCCGCCCACCAGGGCCAGGGCGTCCTTCAGCCGGTATTCACGTCGGTCCAGGGCAATCAGTTCCACGGTGGCGCCGGCCAGGGCTTTGTTGGAGGGGAGCACATCAGTCCAGGGGGTGGTAACGATGGCGCGCTTGGGGTCAGCACCGTCGATCAGCACCTCGTAGATCGAGGGAGAGACCGTGGTCTTGTCTACGCCAAAGCCGGAGGTTGCATTGCCTTGCGGATCAAAATCGCAGACCAGCACGCGCTTCCCGGCTGCCTGAAGGGCGGCCGCCAAATTGACGCAGGTGGTGGTTTTGCCCACGCCCCCCTTTTGATTGACAACAGCGATGGTTTTTGCCATAAGAAAAGGCACCCGCCTTCTTTTTTGTAGTTTGCGCAGATACCTTATTATAATATTTTAGGGACGCCTTTTCAACTGTTTTCACGGGAAAAGAGCAAAAAAGCCGGGGATGTTTCACGTGAAACATCCCCGGGAGAAAAAGGGGAGGGGCCGTCAGGCTTTGGAGCGCTTGGGGATGCGGATGGTCAGCAGAATGGCATCACCGGTATCCTCACGGCCGCACTGGGCATCCACTCCGGCGGACTTCATCATGGAGAGCCCCCGGTCCACCGTGTTTAAAAACAGGCGTACATCCTTCAGGATATATGTGGGGCGGCGCTTGGAGGGCTTGCTGGCTTGGGTGAGCAAACATTCCACATACTCTTCTGTTTTGGCCACGGTCAGGTCGTGCTCCACCACCCAGCGGGCTGCCCGCTCCTGGGCGGTGGGGTCCTCCAGCCGCAGCAGGGCACGGGCGTGGCGTTCGGTAAAGCCGTGATCCCGCAGCAGGCAGAGTACCTGGGGAGGCAGGCGCAGCAGCCGCAGCTTGTTGGCAATGGCGGACTGGGATTTACCCACCTGGCGGGCACATTCCTCCTGGGAAAGGTGGTATTCGCCAATCAGTTTGGCCAGGGCCAGGGCCTCCTCCCAAAAATCCAGGTCCCGGCGCTGCAGGTTTTCTACAAGGGCCATAAGAGAGGACTGCTCCTCGTCGGCCTCCACGACGATGCAGGGCACATGGGTCAGACCGGCCAAACGGGCGGAGCGCAGACGGCGCTCCCCGGCGATCAGCTCCCATCCCCGCCCCTGGGGACGTACGGTCAGGGGCTGGAGAACGCCCAGCTCTTTGATGCTGTCGGCCAGCTCCTGTAGGCCCTCCGGGGAGAAGTGTCGGCGGGGCTGGTTGGGATTGGGACAGATGGCATCCACGGGCAGGGAGTAGACCTTGCCCACCTCGTTGGCTTCCTTTTTGCGCAGCA
>JBJEYS010000294.1:0-4348 GCA_051886995.1 Oscillospiraceae bacterium | reverse complement strand
GGAGTGGACCTGGGTCACGCTTCCCCTGGCGGCACAGGCCGGTGACCGCCCCCTGCGCCTGCGTTATACCGGCGAGGGCCTGTTTGACCTGGCGGAGCTGCGCATGGGAGATTGACCTGCGCGGCCGGCCGCTAAATGGATAAAGGACCTCCCCAAGGCTGAGCCTTGGGGAGGTCCTTTGGCTTCCCACCGGTTTGGCCGACGGACGCCTGTGCGCGCTTGCAAAAGGAGGAAAAAGGAGGCTGATTTAACGGGAGGCTGTCTCCATGACCCAGGACTCCTTTACTTCGCCCTTTGGTGTTAGATCCATATCCTTCATTTTTTCATACAGCTCGGGGAGAAAATCGTTCAGATGGGTACGCTCGTAGATACAGTGCTCCGCCATCCGGCGGGTGGCCTCCAGGCAGATCTCCGGCTTGATGTGCTGCTGAATCACGCCCTTACCGTCCAGGGCAAACATACCCATGTACACATGGGTGCGCAAATCCAGGCCGCCTTCAGGGCGCTTGCGGATGTAGTGGAACAGCGCCATGGCGCGGGGGCGCAGCTCCGGGTGGTCCAGGTTGTGCCACCAGCCGTTGCCGCCGATCAGTCCGACAAACTGCGGATCCTTTTCTCCCGGCGGGCAGCTGAAGCCCAGGTTTTTAACGTTGACGGGGCTCTTCACATCAAAACTCTCCAGACCGAAGCCGATGTCCTCCATGCAGGTACCGTTCAGTTCGCTGTAATGGGAACCCGGATACCAGATCACATAACTCAGCTTGTCCACCAGGCGCAGCCTCTTATACCAGCCGTTCATTTCCACGGTCACATCTGGCAGTACCGTATGGGTGGAGGCATATCCCGCACCATTGGGCAGCAGGCAGTAGCCCTCGTCCCCCTCCACCAGCCCCGGCTCCATCATCGCGTCCACATGGCCGGGCAGCAAAGCGCAGGCGGGATCCATCAGTACACCGGGCTGCACACAGCGCAGCTTTTCCTCCGGCAGCTGCGGACGGCCCTGATAATAGTATTTGGCGTACCACTTTTCTTCCTCTTCCGGGGGCAGTTTGGGCAGGCGTGCGGGGTCATAGTGGGAAAAATCAAAGCCAACATGCCGCTCCAGGTCGATCCCCAGATCATCATACTCCAGACTCATCTTCACCCCTCCTTTGGGTGCAAATCTTTTCGCTCAGGGCTCCAGGGGGGCGTCCCCATATTCCCGGTAGAGCAGCGGGATCAGGTCGCGGAACCGGGAGAATTCCTGAATATTGTGATTCCAGAAATTTTTCATGGCCTCGGGCGGAATCGTCACGCCGTCCGGGATGGCCTTGTACGGCTTTCCATCCTTGACGCTCCAGCCGAACCAGCACCGGGTGCGCAGCTCACTGCCGCCGTCGGGGTGGGGGCGCATACAGTGGCATAGGACTGAGGGCAGGGAGTCCCGCTCCAGGAACGTGCCGTACGAGGCGGAGGCATAGCCGATGTTGGGCAGGTGGAACTGCTCCATATCAAAGCCCATATCCTGCGGCGACAGATAGTTCAGGCGGATCAACTCCGGGCCAAAGCCCATATCCTCCACGATCTCACGGGAGGTGTGGAACAGCTTTTCGTGGCAGGGCGCGTCGGACAAGATCCGCGCCCTGCTCTCCATAGGCAGCTCCACGCCAAAGTGGGTGGGCGGCCACCAAAGCTTGTAGCGCAGGTTTTCAAAGCCGAACCAGCACAGGTACCAGGGGAACATCTGCCACTCCACATCCGGCATACGGATCTTGTTGGCCACATAGCCGGTGCCGTCGGGCAGGGAGCACCAGCCCAGCTCACCGGGCAAATAGCCCGGCTTCAGCAGGTCGTTGATTTGATCCAGCGTGGTGACCTGCTCAAGGGAAAGACGGGTGTCTGCCTCGTAGGCTGCCCGGGCCTCGGCGTCATCCGGACCGCTCTTCCAGGAGAAATACTTGCTGTAAGGCCGGGCCTTTTCCTGCTCGGTCAGGCCGTAAGTCACTTCAATACTCATACAGACCCTCTCCCGTTACCAGATGAAGGAGAACACGGCGATCACGACCATGGCCAGGATAATGGCGGGGATCGCACGCAGCCAGACGGTGTAGAACATCTTGTTGCGGTCCTCTTCGGGGACGAACATGATCATACAGGCGCCGCCGGTGGAGATGGGGCAGTTGCCGCCGGTGTACACGCCGCAGGCCACGGCCGCCACCAGCAGGCCAAAGTCAATATTCAGGGAGGTGCTGATGGCGAAGGCAATGGGGATGAAGGCGGGCATACACACGCCGGTGCCGTCCACGAACATGCTCAGGATGGCGCAGAACAGGCAGAGCGCTACAGGGACAATGGCCTTGGGCAGGGCGCTGCTGGAGAAGAAGTTGGCGACCAGCTCGGTCAGACCGGCGGCGCTCATGACGCTGACCAGCAGGGCGGCACCGGTGACCATGATCAGCAGGTTCCAGGGAATGGAGTGCTTGATGATCTCCCGCTCGTCGCCCAGATGCAGCATGGAGGCGATGGCGGCGAAGATGGTGGACAGGGCCACGGCGTTCATGGCGTTGGTGAAGACCTTGACGCCGGGGATGGCCAGGGACAGCAGAGAGGGAACGATGATGAGCAGTACGAAGCAGGCCACCAGGATCAGGCTCTTCTTCTGCTTAGCGTCAAAGGGAGCGGGCTTCTCCATGTCCAGCTTGGAGATGCGGTAGCCCTTGCCCATGATGTAGAACAGCACGCCCAGCAGGAACTGCAGCAGCATGGAGGTGATCACGATCTTATTGACAATCGGAGCGGCCTCGGCGGGAGTCATTCCGCCCACCGAGATCAGCAGGCCGCGGGAGATATTCGTAAACAGGCCATAGGGGCTGAAGCCGCCGCAGACGCAGCCGAAGGTGTGCATGGAGACGGCCAGGTAGTAATCCATGTTGGTCTTTTTCTTGATGTTGATGGCCAGAACGCCCAGCACGGCGGCAAAGCCCTGGGGAGCCGCACCGGCGAACGTCATGATAAAGCCGAGCAAAAACATGACCCAGGGGATCAGCGCGGGGCGGTTTCGGGCGGCATAGACCGCCTTTTCCGCCAGGCGTTCCATGGCTCCGTTCTGGGTCACAAAGCCAAAGAACAGAGTGACCACCATGATCTGGAAGAACATGGAGACTGGGAAGAAGGCCACGATGGCGTTTGCTTTCATGGACAGGCCGAAGCCGCCCACGATAAACGCGAAGGCGGCGCAGAGGATACCGACGTTGGTCTTAAACTTGATGTTGAGCAGAACTGCAACGATGAGCGCGATGAACGAGAGCGCGATAACAGCTGTGTTCATAAGGACCCTCCTAATTCCATTTTTCGCTGAATATAGGTAACAGGGATGCGCTGGTCGCCGGCCGGCAACAAAAGGTTGCAAACGCAACCATCTATCTGCCATTATTATAGATTCCCCCGCAGCATTTGTAAAGTGATAGTATGGACTTACATTCGCATCGGGTCATTCCAAATACTCATAAGATAGTCTGCTTTTAAAATAGTGGTAAAAAAGTTCAGGGAACCGGCATCAACCGCGGTTTCCCTGAACTCTTTATAGAAAACTATTTTCGGCTTTGGACCTGCAGACACATTTTCGCCAGCCCACGATCACCAGCAGGAGATGTCATCCACCACGTCCATCTGCAGCTCTTCATACAGAATCTGTCTGTTTGCACGGGCGATCTCCTTCAGGAGGGCCTCAACTTCCTCGCCCGGGCGGGAAAGGCGGGCATAGATCTTGCGGTTCCAATCGCGCACGATCTCACTGACCTGCTGATAGATCCGTTCCCCCTCCTCGGTGGCATAGAGGCGGAACACCCGCCGGTCCTCCGGATCGGGCTCCCGGCGGATCAGTCCCTGCTCCTCAATGGCGGCGACGGCGCGGGTCACCACCGTTTTGTCAAACAGGGTGACCTTCACGACCCCGGCCTGGGTGATGCCCGGATGCCGGCAGATCGAGACAAAGAAGATGAACTTGCTTCCCCCCAGTCCAAAGGGCTCCATCTTCCGGGACAGATAGATGCGGCTGGCGCGGTCACTGTCACCCCAAAATTTATTTCCAATATAGTCCAATTCGGTCACTTCCCAATGGAGAGCTGTGTATAATTTACCAAAACCGTTTCCCGCCGTCAAGCGGTCGGCTCAAAAACAGAAATACTTGCGTAGGGCTTGACATGTTTGGTAGACTATAAGCATCAGATAAGGGGGAACATGTCATGTTCATGCAGGAGCTGCTCTATTTCATCACCACTGCCGAACACCTGAGCTTCACATCCGCCGCGAACCAGCTGTTCATTACCCAGTCCGGTCTGAGCAAGCATATTCTGAAGATGGAGCAGGA
>JBJEYS010000293.1:0-4394 GCA_051886995.1 Oscillospiraceae bacterium | reverse complement strand
GGTGCTGGACGAGGCCAAGAACGTGGACGTGATCACCCTGGAAAAGGCGTAAGCCGTTTAATATAACAACTTTCATCTTCCATACTTCCTCCTTTCTCTTGAACGCGGCGGCGGCCTCCTGGATGACCCCGGGGGGCCGCCGTCACGTTTGCGTCTGAAGGTGCTTTCTTACGCTTTTCTTACGCTTGCGCACGGTGCCTTGACGGGACGAAAGGAAAGCGGATATAATGATAGCAAAAAGGAGGGAGAAGCCATGAACGCCAATATTTTGGTCGTGGACGACGAGCCCGAGATCGCTGAACTGGTGGAGGTCTATCTGAAAAGCGAGGGTTTTTCCGTGGTCAAATGCGGTAACGGCGCCGAGGCCCTGGACGCTCTGGACAGGGAGACCATCGATCTGGCGATCCTGGACGTGATGCTTCCTGACATCTCCGGCTTCACCCTCTGTGGGGAGATCCGCAAGCGGTATCGGTTCCCCGTACTGATGCTGACCGCCAAGGTGGAGGACATGGACAAGATCACTGGCCTGACCATCGGGGCGGACGACTACATCACCAAGCCCTTCAACCCGCTGGAACTGGTGGCCCGGGTGAAGGCTCAGCTGCGCCGCTACACCCGCTACAACGAGGTGGAAAAGGGATCCGGGGACGTGATCGACTTCAACGGTTTGGTCATCAACCGCGCCACCCATGAGTGCTGGCTGTACGACCGGGAGCTGGGGCTGACGCCGCTGGAATTCGATATTCTGTGGATGCTCTGTGAGAACCGGGGACAGGTCATCTCCGCCGAACGCCTTTTTGAGAGCGTGTGGGGGGAGAAGTACCTGGACCGGAACAACACTGTTATGGTCCACATCCGCCGCCTGCGGGAAAAAATGGGCGAGCCCAGCCGAAATCCCCGCTTTATTAAAACGGTTTGGGGAGTCGGCTATAAAATAGACTGATTCACGCAAAAAAACGTTGACAAACCGGGAAGCGTCCGCTATAATATCATTTGCCTGTAAAAAAGGCGGATATGGCGGCGTAGCTCAGTTGGCTAGAGCACTCGGTTCATACCCGGGGTGTCACCGGTTCAAATCCAGTCGCCGCTACCATATTCCCAAAGAGGCGTTTAACGCCTCTTTGGGAACCCATATAGAGCCCGTTCGGGCACGATGGCCCGTTGGTCAAGTGGTTAAGACACCGCCCTTTCACGGCGGTAACACGAGTTCGAGTCTCGTACGGGTCACCAATATGGAGGCATAGCTCAGCCGGTAGAGCGCTCGCCTCACACGCGAGAGGTCACAGATTCGAGTTCTGTTGTCTCCACCAAAACCCTGAAATCATTCTGATTTCAGGGTTTTTATTTGCTGTGGCGCGGAAGCTTCTGTATGCCGTTGTTGCGCAGAGGGATTTATCATAATATAATCTGACAAACAGACCGTGTCGAAACACGGGGGACAGCAGGCACGTTCAGAGCAGGAGGAGACACCTATATGAAACAAAAGAAAAAGACCCTGACGCCGGAGGAGCGCATCCGGCTCCTGATTCCCCAAGGCATGGAGGTCCTGCGCGGATTTGTGGAACAGCATGTGCCTGAACAGGGCAGGTTCCAGCCGGTTTTCGTAACATTTGATTACCCCGGGACGGACTATGAGGGAGTTCTGCGGGTAGAATACGACGAGACGGAGGCGGCTGGAACGGGTCGCCGCCTGACCGCTACAATGCACCCGGCTGGTTCGGACAAGGCCGTTTTCCACACCATTTGGCGTGGGGACAGGCGGCAGCTGATCGGCTGGCTGTCCGAACAGGACAATGCGGGGGAACTGCGTGAAAGCTATGGGCAGCTGAAAGCTGCCGTGGATCGGTTTGACTGACTTCCATCGAGCGAATTGAAAGCCCTGAGCCCTTTGGAGGCCAGGGCTTTCGGCATTTTTCAAACCTTTTAATAATAGTGACCAGTTTAAAGGCTGATTCGCTTGACACTGCATTGTCAAAAGGAATATAATGCAACTACATATTGGAATATTTTGTCGAACTGTAAACGTTTAACAAAGGAGATTTATGGGCGCCGCCGATCACTTCTTGCCGACCGGGAGGACGGTTCGGCGAGCGTCGGACTGCGGTGTGAGTTGTGAAAAGAAAACAGTTGGGGGATGGATTAATGGGAGCAAAAACCGGTTCTAAGGGGAGCGAGCGGTTAATCAGATGGATTATGTTCGGTGTGTTGGTGTGCATACTGTTTTCCTTTGTCGGGGGGACGGTGGCACGGGCGGCGAACGGGACTAAGAACGCCACCTCCCGAGCAATCGCCATCGTGTTTGATAACTCCGGTTCGATGTACATGAACCAGAACAAGGCCTGGTGCCGCGCCACCTACGCAATCGAGGTGTTTGCCTCCATGATGAATGAAGGCGACACCTTGCAGGTCTATCCTATGTACGATGTGACGGTCGGCGGAAAGACCTACACCAGCCAGAACCCCTTTTCAGTTTCCGGCGGCGGCGACACATCGGTGATCCAGAGTATGTATACGCCGTTCGCGGGCGATACCCCCATTGAGACCATTGGGGACGCCTACAACGGTTTGCGCAAGACTGCTGCCGATGAGAAGTGGCTGATCGTGCTGACCGACGGCGCCGTGTTCTATGAAAACAACAAGGAGCTGAAAGGAAACCAGACCAAGGAACGGCTGGAGGAAGTGCTGGCTGAGTACAACCGGGATGTCAATGTACTCTATCTGGGCATTGACCCCGTGGCCGTCATTCCCGAGGTGAGCGGCGGCGGAACGTATCAGTACTACACCGACAAGGCATCCGACAGCAAAGACACACTGTCCAAGCTGACCGAAATGTGCAATATGATTTTCGGCCGCGACGAACTGTCCGCCGCCGGCAATCAGTTTACCTTTGACGTGTCCATGAAAAAACTGATCCTCTTTGTGCAGGGCAGCGGGATCAGTAATGTGACCCTGAAGGATGCCTCCGGTGCTTCCGTGGGCAGTCCCAGCCAGAAATACTCTCCGCGCTACGGTACGCAGGGCGCAGGTACCGTGCGGGCGGACGGCACTCCGCTCTCTTTCAATGTGGATGACAGCCTCAGCGGTTACATCGCCATTTATGACACTGAGTTGGATGCCGGTACCTATACTCTGAGCTACTCCGGAAACGTGTCCAATGTCAGCGTCTATTATGAGCCCGACGTCGACCTGACGGCGATTCTGACCGACGAGTATGGTGCCGTGATGACCGGATCGTCCGAACTGTACCCCGGAACCTACTCCATCAACTACGGCCTGGTGGACAAGGAAGGAAACCGCACAACTTCCAGCCTGTTGGGGAAAACCAGCTACAAGGTGACCTACTCCATCAACGGGGAGGAGAAGACTGTTACCAGCAATGAAAGCGGTCAGATCGAACTGGAACTCAATGAGGGCGATGCGCTGGATGGCAGGATCACCGTCACCTATCTCAGCGGCTATACCATTACCAAGGATTCCTCGGATTTTGGATGGCCTGCCGGCGGCTTCAAAATCGTGTCCCGGCCTGCTGGCCTTCTGGAGCTTCGAGTGACTGGCGGACAAGCCACATATAACTTGTCCGAGCTGGAGAACGTGCCCTATGCCGCACAGCTGATCTATGAAGGTGCGCCTCTGACAGCGGACAAGCTGGGTTCGGCGGAACTCTCCGTCCGCCTGGAGGGCGGTAATGCAGGCTATACGGCCACTCCGGACGGCGACGGCTACGCGCTGGCCTTGCAGTATGCCGGTACTGCGGCAGATACCGACTGCGGGGAGTACATCATGTACGTTACGGCCAGCTACACCGATGAATTCGGTGTGACGGCGCGGAGCGGGGAGCAGACGATTCCCTTCACGATTGAGGACGATGGCTACGGTTTGGCCATGGATGTAAAGGGAGATGGCTACTTCGTTATCTCCAAGCTGGAGGAGAGTGATCCGATCAAAGTAGTTCTCAGCGCGGACGGGGAGCCGTTGACGGATGAACAGCTCGCAGCCATTGTTTTGACTGTGGACGGGGACGGACTGACCTGTGAGAGCGAGCCCCTGTACGGCGAATCGGCCTTCACGGTGCGCATCGTCCGCGACGGCAAGGCTCAGAGCGGTCATTACAGCCTGCACTTTACTGCAAGATCCCACGATCAGGTGGGACGTGAGATCTCCGCCGAGGGCGGCAAGAATGTAGAACTGAGCACCTATCCCCTTTGGCTGCGGATCCTGGTTATCTGCCTGATCATTGCTTTGATCATCGCGCTGATCGTGCTCTATCTGAGCATGAAAATCCTGCCCAAGAAGATCGGCGTCAATGTTACTCAGACTGCGTTCATTGTCAACGGAGAGCCGGTAAAGGGCGCGGCAAAGTGCAATTATATTGGCGGCGGCAAGCGAAGCGGTTC
>JBJEYS010000292.1:3334-4415 GCA_051886995.1 Oscillospiraceae bacterium | reverse complement strand
TTTGACGAGCCCACCGCCGTGCTGACGCCCCAGGAGATCGACGAGCTGATGGCCACCATGCGCGCGTTCGCCAAGGAGGGCAAATCCATCCTCTTTATCTCCCATAAACTCAACGAGATCATGGCCGTGGCCGACCGCGTCACAGTCCTGCGCAAGGGCAAGTGCATCGGCACTGTGGAGACCAAGGACACCGACAAGCAGGCCCTGTCCAACATGATGGTGGGCCGGCCCGTCCAGCTGGAAGTGAGCAAGGACGCGGCGAAGCCCGGCGACGTGGTGCTCCATGTGGAGGACTTTACCGTTCCCTCCAAGGGACATAAGCGCAACGCGGTCAACGGCGTCTCTTTTGACGTACACGCCGGGGAGATCGTCTGTATTGCCGGTATCGACGGCAACGGCCAGACCGAATTTATCTACGGCCTGACCGGTCTGGAGAAAAGCTCCGGCGGCTCCGTGACCCTTTGCGGAAAGGACATTTCCCACGCGACCATCCGCCAGCGGGGCGTGAACATGAGCCACATCCCGGAGGACCGGCACAAGCACGGCCTGATCCTGGATTTCACCCTGGAGCAGAACATGGTGCTCCAGCGCTTCCGGGAGCCCCAGTTCCAGCACCTGGGCTTTATCAACGGCGGTGCGGTGCGCACCTACGCGGAGAAGCTGATCGAGCAGTACGACGTGCGCTCCGGACAGGGGCCGGTCACGATGGCCCGCTCCATGTCGGGCGGCAACCAGCAGAAGGCCATCATCGCCCGTGAGGTGGACCGGGACAAGCCCCTGATCGTGGCCGTCCAGCCCACCCGCGGCCTGGACGTGGGCGCCATCGAGTATATCCACGGCCAGCTGGTGGCCGAGCGTGACAAGGGGAAGGCGGTGCTTCTGGTCTCACTGGAACTGGACGAGGTCATGAGCCTGTCCGACCGCATCCTGGTCATGTATGAGGGCGAGATCGTGGCCGAGCTGGACCCCAAGGCCACCACCGTGCAGGAGATGGGCCTGTATATGGCCGGCGCGAAGCGCATGACGAAGGAGGGTGAGCAGGCATGAAAAAAGGAGTCTCCAGCCTTTTGAAAAAAGAGGG
>JBJEYS010000292.1:0-3234 GCA_051886995.1 Oscillospiraceae bacterium | reverse complement strand
ATCATGACCAACTGGATCGCGGCCAACCTGGTCACCTGGATCTTTGACGGCAGCAACTACCGCAATATGGTGGAGAGCACCAAGAGCGGCTATATCTACAAGACCTCCTATAACGGTGTGGCCACCGCCAAGATGGGCCTGGACAAGCTGTTCCCCAACTCCCAGGTCAACGGCGGCATCATCATCGCCATCGTCATCGCCATCCTGGTCTATATCTTCATGTCCAAGACCACCCTGGGCTATGAACTGAAGGCCTGCGGCGCCAACCGCCACGCCGCCCGGTACGCGGGCATCAGCGACAAGCGCAACATCGTGCTGTCCATGGCCATCGCCGGCGGCCTGTCCGGCGCCGCCGCCGCCCTGTACTACCTGTCCGGCAACACCGAGTTCTTCTGGTCCACCTACCAGTCCCTGCCCGCGGCGGGCTTCAACGGCATCCCCGTGGCCTTGCTGGCGGCCAACAACCCCATCGCGGTCATCTTTACCGGCTGCTTCATGTCCATGCTGGACATTGTGGGCCTGCAGCTGACCAACCTGACGGCCTATAACGAATATATCACCGACGTCATCATCGCTACCATCGTCTATCTGAGCGCCTTCTCCCTGGTCATCAAGATGCTGCTCAGCGGACGGAAAAAGCGCAAGCAGGCGGCGGCAGCGGCACAGACGCAGACCGCCGTACCCGAGATGCTGGAGCCGAACCCCTTGCCGGGGGAAAATACCGGAGAAGAAGGGCTTGAGGAAGGAGGCGAGCAGGCATGACATTCTTGATCCAACAGACCTTGCTCTATGCCGTTCCGCTGATGATCGTGGCGCTGGCCGGCGTGTTCGCTGAGCGCAGCGGTATTGTCAACCTGGCTCTGGAAGGTATTATGATCTTCGGCGCCTTCGTGGGCGTTCTGTTCGTGCGTATCATGCAGGGCACCGACCTGTTTCAGACTGCCAAGGCCACCGGAAACTGGATCGCCCTGCAGGGGCTTGAGATCCTGGCCATGCTGGTGGCGGCCCTCCTGGGCGCCATCTTCTCCCTGCTTTTGTCCTTCGCATCGGTCAACCTGCGGGCCGACCAGACCATCGGCGGCACCGCGCTGAACCTGATGGCCCCCGCCCTGGTCCTGTTCCTGATCCGCATCATCGCCAATCAGAACACCCTGCAGATGGCCGAGGGCGATGCCGCCAGCTGGTTCATGATCAAAAAGACCACCCTGGGCTTTGACCGCACGGCGGACCTGGGCTTTTTCGGGGAGACCTTCCTGAACAAGGTGTACCTGGCCACCTATATCTGCATTCTTCTGTTCATCGTCCTGTCCATCCTCCTGTACACGACCCGGTTTGGCCTGCGCATGCGCTCCTGCGGTGAGAATCCCCAGGCTGCCGACTCGTTGGGCATCAACGTGTACAAGATGCGCTACGCCGGCACCACCATTTCGGGCGCCCTGGCGGGCATGGGCGGCTTCGTGTACGCGCTGACCACCGCCAACTGCGCTTCCACCGGCGATGTGGCCGGCTTCGGCTTCCTGGCCCTGGCGGTCATGATCTTCGGTAACTGGAAGCCCCTGAACATCGCCGGCGCGGCCATCCTGTTCGGCCTGTTCAAGTGCGTCGCCGCCTCCTACTCCAGCATCGACATCAACGGCAACGGCGTGTATCTGCTGGCGGAACTGGGCATCAGCGCCCACTTCTACCGGATGCTGCCCTATATCATCACCCTGATCGTGCTGGCCTTTACGTCCAAGAAGTCCCGCGCCCCCAAGGCGGAGGGAATTCCCTACGACAAGGGCCAGCGGTAAAAAATCTGATCTGAAAGCCCGCCCGCCGTCTGTTCAGCCGGCGGGCGGCTTTTTGTCAGACGCGGAAAATGCGGAAAAGACTTTTATTTTTTGGGCCCTTGTGGTAAGATTAACCTGAAAAATCGGAAGCAAGGTGAGAGTTATGAGCGAACCGATATTATATGTTGTCATCCCCTGCTATAACGAGGAGGAGGTTTTGCCCGAGACCTCCAAGCGCCTGAAGGCCAAGCTGGAGACGCTGATGGGGGAGGGGAAGATCTCCCGCAAAAGCCGGGTGATGCTGGTCAACGATGGCTCCAAGGACCGCACCTGGGAGCTGATCGAGGAACTGCACAAAAGCGACCCGATCTTCTCCGGGGTCAACCTGTCCCGCAACCGGGGGCATCAGAACGCTCTGCTGGCGGGGCTGATGACCGCCAAGGACCGCTGCGACGCGGCCATCTCCATGGACGCCGACCTGCAGGACGATATCGACGCGGTGGACGCCATGGTGGACAAGTTCCGCGCCGGGTGTGATATCGTCTACGGCGTGCGCTCCTCCCGGAAGAAGGACACCTTTTTCAAGCGCTTCACCGCGGAAGGCTTCTACCGCCTGATGAACGCCATGGGCGCGGAGACCGTGTTCAACCACGCCGACTACCGCCTGATGTCCCGCCGGGCGCTGGAGGGGCTGGCGGAGTTTAAAGAGGTCAACCTGTTCCTGCGGGGCATCGTGCCCATGATCGGCTACACCACCGCCACGGTGGAGTACGAGCGGGGCGAGCGCTTCGCGGGGGAGAGTAAGTACCCCCTGAAGAAGATGCTCTCCTTCGCCATGGAGGGCATCACCTCCTTGTCCACCAAGCCCATTCGCCTGATCACAGGTCTGGGCTTCCTGATCTTCCTGGTGTCCATCGTCATGCTGATCGTGTTCATCGTCCAGTGGGCCATGGGCATGACCGTGGCCGGCTGGGCCAGCGTGATCTGCTCCGTCTGGGCCATCGGCGGTCTGATCCTCCTCGCTCTCGGGGTCATCGGGGAGTATATCGGCAAGATCTACCTGGAGACCAAGGAGCGGCCCCGGTTTATCATCCGGGAGGTGCTGGACGATGAAGGATAAGCTGCTGAAAAACAGCTTTCTGCGCTTTGTGCTGGTGGGCGTGTGCAACACGCTGCTCTCCCTGGTGCTGATGTTTCTGCTGGAAGGGCTGGGTTACTGGCCCTCCACCGCCATTGCCTATGTGGCGGGGGCCGCTCTGAGCTTCTTTCTGAATCGCTCTTTTACCTTCCACTCAGAGGAGGATTTCTGGCGCTCGCTTGGAAAATTCATTGTTAATGTGGCGGTGTGCTATGTCATTGCCTATGCGCTGGCGCAGCCGCTGGTGAGCTTGGTTCTGGGCGGTACCGCGATCCCTCCCGTGTGGCAGGAGCGCATCGCCAAAGTGGCGGGCATGGGCCTGTATAC
>JBJEYS010000291.1:0-21115 GCA_051886995.1 Oscillospiraceae bacterium | reverse complement strand
CGGGCCTGCAGGTCTTCATATTTATATTCAATATCTTTCAGCTTATCCAGCATAGATACCTCGCTCAGCGGTCAAATACAAAGGATTTTACCAGTGCCAGCGGCTCCCGGATATACATCTTCAGCCGGGAGGGCACATGACTGGTGGGGGCCGCCAGGGTGGAAAGATTGTAATCCCCTCCGCACACGCGGTCCCAAAGCATCCGCACCCGGGTCAGGTGGAAGCCGTTGGACACCACCACCATATCATTTGTCGTGTCATATCCCTCTTCCGCCAGCAACTGCATGGTATACGTCAGGTTCTGCACCGTGTTGTGGGACTGGTCTTCCAGCAGGATCTGGTCCCCGGCCACACCCCGGGCCACCAGGTAATCATACATGGCCTGTGCCTCGCTGATGTGCTCGTCAGGGCCCTGTCCGCCGGAGACCACGACCGTCATGTCCGGGTGCTCCTCCAGATAGTCCAGCGCCTTGTCCAGACGGTCCTGCAGCAGGATGGACGGCCCCCACGGCTTCACCTGGCAGCCCAGGATGACCATGATCTCCGGTTCGCCGTTGATCTGGTCGCGCCCGCCGTACAAGACCGTCCCCAGCAGGGCAGAAAAGGCAAGGACTCCGGCCAGGATCAGGGCGATCAGAACCTTGATCCATGTGTGAAGCCGTTTCCCTTTATTGTTCTTCATCCCCGGGCCTCCTCCAGTTCGGCGGCCAGGTTTTCCCACACCGCGTACAGATGGGCCAGCTCCTCCTCCAGCGCGGTGCGCTCCTCATAGATTTCCTGAAGCTTCAGGTAGTCGGCAGAATTCTCCTCCATGGCCTGGCACAGCTCGTCCATACGGATCTCCGCCTTCTCCACCTCGCGCTCGGCGGCGGCCACCTGCTTTTCCAGCATTTTCGTGCCGCCGGTGCGCTTGGGCTTCTCCTTCTTCTCCGTCTTGGACTCGGGCTGCTTGGGAGGCGGCGCGGCGGCCTTGCGTTCCTGCTTGGCCTTGAATTCGGCGTAGGTGCCCTTAAAGTCGGTGATGTGCTGATCCTCCAGCATCCACACCCGGCTGGCAAAGCGATCAATGAAATAGCGGTCGTGGGAGACAAACAAAAGCACGCCCTCGTAGTCCTCCACCGCCGACTCGATCCACTCCCGGGAGGCGATGTCCAGATGGTTGGTGGGCTCGTCCAGCACCAGAAGGTTGATCTTCTGGCCCATCAGGATGCACAGGCGCAGGCGGCTGCGCTCGCCGCCCGACAGGGCGGACACCGGCTTGAACACATCCTCGCCCCGGAACTGGAACGAAGCCAGCCGATCCCGGGCGGCCTGGGTGGTGCAGTTGGTCTCATAAAGCATGGTGTCCACCAGATTGCGCTCCGGGTGGTCAAACTGCACGATCTGGGGCAGATAGCCCACCTTGACCGTGGGGCCGAAGCGGATCTTGCCGACGTCGGGCTGCTCCTCCCCCAGCAGAATCTTCAAAAAGGTTGACTTGCCCGTCCCGTTGTCCCCCAACAGGGCGATACGCTCGCCGCCCACCACCTCCAGGTTTACGTCGGAGAACAGCGTGCGCCCGTCGAACCCCTTGGCCAGGCCCTTGACGGTAAAAACCTCGTCCCCGTGAAACTCCTTCTCCCCAAAACCCGCCGTCATGGCCTTGGCCTGGGTGGGCTTGTCCGTGGTGCGCATGCGCTCGATGCGCTTTTCCATGGATTTTGCCCGACGGTAGGTCTTGTCCATGCCGGAATATGCCCAGACGCGCAGCTGCTCGGCGGCTTTTTCCAGCTGCTCGATCTTGGCCTGCTCCTTTTCGTACTGCTTCAGCTTTTCCTCATACCGGCGCTGCTTTTCCACCACATAAAAGCTGTAGTTGCCGGAGTAAAACTCAGCCTTGCCGTTTTCCAGCTCCACGATCCGGGCGACCACCCGGTCCAGGAACCAGCGGTCATGGGAAATGGCCAGAACGGTACCGTGAAATTTGTCCAAATACTCCTCCAGCCACTCGGTAGCGTGGAGGTCCAGATGGTTGGTGGGCTCGTCCAGCAGGAGAATGTCGGTGTCCTCCAGAATCAGACGGGCCAGGTTGACCCGGGTCTTCTCCCCGCCGGACAGGTCGTCAAAAAACTGCTCCCGCATGTCCCGGGAAATACCCAGGCCGCTGCACACCTTGTTCAGGGCGGTGGCGGTGTCGTACCCGCCTCCCGCCTCAAAGGAGGCGGCAAGGGTATCGTACCGCCGCAGCAGAGCCGGATCGTTCTCCCCCGCCTCCATGCGGCGGGTCAACTCCTCCATCTCCGTCTCCATGGCGGTCAGGCGGTCAAAGGCGGTGTTCAGCACCGTCTCCACCGTATATTCAGGCGGGTAGACCGGGATCTGGGAGATCAGGCCGATGCGCTTGCCGGGCGCCAGGACCACCTCGCCCTCGTCCCAGTCCAGCTCGCCGGTCAGGATCTTGAACAGGGTGGTCTTCCCCGCCCCGTTTTTGCCCAGCAGGCCCACCCGCTCCCCGGTGTCCACCTGGAAGGTCAGCCCGTCCAATATTTTATTGCCGACCTCGAATTCCTTGACAAGGCCGGACACGGAAATATCGATCATGTTCTTGTCTCCTGTTTTTGCTTGTGGTAAAATGACGAAAAAGGAGGATGCTTATGGACGCCATTCTCTGGCAAGGAGATTCCCTTGCCCTGCTTAACCAGACCAGGCTTCCCGTGGAGGAGGTCTGGCTGACCTACACCGACTACCGCCAGGTAGCGGCCGCCATCAAAACCATGGTGGTGCGCGGCGCGCCCGCCATCGGCGTGTCCGCCGCCTATGCCTACTGCCTGGCCGCTTTGGAAGGGGCCGACCTGAAGGAGGCCAAGGCCGTTCTGGCCGCCAGCCGTCCCACGGCGGTCAACCTGTTCTGGGCGCTGGAGCGTATGGAGCGCAAAGCCGCCTCCTGCGGCGGTGATGTGAATACGCTTCTTGAAGAAGCAAAGGCCATTCACGCCGAGGACATTGAGATGAACTACGCCATGGGCGCGTTCGGCGCCGCCGTGGTACCGGAGCATGCCCGCATCCTGACCCACTGCAACGCCGGGGCGCTGGCCACCGGGGGCTACGGCACCGCATTGGGTGTCATCCGGGCCGCCCACGCGCAAGGCAAAGTTGAACTTGTTTATGCTGATGAAACCCGTCCCCTGCTCCAGGGCGCCCGGCTGACCGCCTATGAGCTGGTGCACGACGGCATCCCAGCCACTCTCATCGCCGACAATATGGCGGCCTTTCTGATGAGGCAGGGCAAGATCGACCTGGTGCTGCTGGGCTGCGACCGCATGGCAGCCAACGGCGACTTTGCCAACAAGATCGGCACCTATTCCGTAGCAGTCAACGCCCGTCATCACGGGGTCCCGTTCTACACTGTGCTTCCCTCGTCCACCATCGACCTGTCCATTCCCGACGGCAGCGGCATCCCCATTGAGGAGCGCGCCGCCGATGAGGTGCGTACCCTGTACGGGGTGCAGACCGCGCCGGCTGATGTGCCGGTCTACAACCCGGCGTTCGACGTTACTCCTCATGAGCTTCTGACGGGTATCATTACGGAAAAGGGCGTGATCTACCCGCCCTTCCGTGAAAATCTGCAGAAGCTGTTTGGGGAATGATTTACTGGGCAGCTTCCGGCTCCTTCGTGATCCCCTTCAAAAACTCTACAAATTCCTCAAAGGCCATGCCGCGGGAGGCTTTGACCAGTACGGTGCAGTCGGGTTTCACCACCTGCTCCAGAACGGTCAGGGCCTCCTTTTTGTTGGGCCGCCAGTAGACTTCGGCCATTCCCTCGGCCTCGGCGGCGTCGGCAATATACTTGGCCAGCTCACCCGCGCACACAAGGCAATCAATACCTGCCTTAGCCGCGCAATCGCCCACGCCCGCGTGGAGGGTGGGCGCCAGGGAGCCCAGTTCCAGCATGTCGCCCAGCACGGCGATCTTGGTCGTTCCCTTGCTGGTGGCCAGCACCTCGATGGCCGCCCGCATGGACTGGGGGTTGGCGTTGTAGGTATCGTTTAGAATGGTGATGCCGTCCCCCCGGCGCAGGATATTCATGCGCATCTTGGTGGGGGCAAAGTGGAGAATACCGCGCACGATCTCCTCTTTGCTCAAACCGTACTGTTCCCCGATGGCTCCCGCCACCAGAGCGGGGTATACCATGTGATCGCCCAGGGCGGGGATCTCCACGTCGCAATCATTGTGAGGCGTTTTCACCTTACAGCGGATAAAGGTCTCGCCGTCGCTCTCCAGGTCGGTGGCGCGGTACTCCACGCCCTCGCTCTGCCCGTACCAGACCGTGCGGAAGTTCAGCTTGCCCCGCAGGGTGGACACCAGCTCGTCGTCCCCATTGAGGACAGCCAGTCCGTCCGGCTTCAGGTGGTTGAAGATCTCACACTTGGCCTTGAGGATATTCTCCCGGCTGCCCAGGTTCTCGATGTGGGAGTCCCCCACGTTGGTGATGACCGCCACATCGGGCTCCACGATCCCGGACAGGTAGTCGATCTCCCCAAAGTGGTTCATGCCCATCTCCAGCACGCAGATCTCATGGGTATGGTTCAGCCGCAGCAGGGTCAGCGGCAGACCCACTTCATTGTTGAAGTTCCCCTCCGTCTTCAGCACCTTATAATGTTCGCCCAGCACGGCGGCCACCATGTCCTTGGTGGTGGTTTTGCCCACGCTGCCGGTGATGCCGATAAAGGGGATGTTAAAGCGGGACTTGTACCACCGGGCCAGATCACGCAGGGCCCGCTGGGTGTTGCCCACCTTGATATAAAATTTCCCGGGCAGGTAACCGGTGCGCTCCCGGGCGGTCAGGCAGCCGGCGGCCCCTGCCTCCAGGGCGTCGTTGATAAAGGCGTGGCCGTCGAAGCGCTCTCCCTCCAGCGGAAGGAACAGGGCGCCGGGGTGGATGTTTCGGCTGTCGGTATCCACCCGCTCCACGGTCTGAGACAGGTTGGGGGCCTCCCCCAACAGCTTGCCGTCCACGGCATCCAAAATCTCCTGTATGGTGATCGGCTCCATGATGAATTACCTCCCCTGCTTTCGGGCCTTCAGCGAGGCGTCCAGAATCCGCTGGCAGAGCTGCGGGTAGTTGATGCCCACGGCCGCTGCCTCCTGGGGCAGCAGGCTGGTGGGGGTCATGCCGGGCAGGGTGTTGATCTCCAAAAACCAGGCCTCGCCGTCCTGGTCCAGGATGAAGTCCGCCCGGGAATACACGCTCAGGCCCAGGGTGTTGTATACCGCCAGGGCGGCGGCGCGCAGCTTCTCCTCCGCCTCGGGAGAGATCTCCGACGGGCAGATCTCCGTTGCCGCGCCGGGCTGATACTTGTTGGCGTAATCATAGAACCCGCTTTTGGGGATGATCTCAATGGAGGGCAGGGCTTTGTCCTCCAGGATGCCCACCTGGATCTCCCGGCCCTGGATGTACTGCTCCAGCACCGTGCGTCCGCCCACCTTCAGGCCATCCGTCAAAGCGGCGCGCAGTTCTTCCTCGGTATGGGCGATGGACACGCCGATGGAGGATCCGCTGGCCACCGGCTTGACGACCAGGGGCAGCCGGGCATCCTTCACCAAAGCGTCGATGTCGTCGGCGGTATACTCCACCGTCTTCCAGGCGGGGGTGGTCACCACGTCGGCCACCAGGCGCTTGGTCAGGTCCTTATCCATGGCGATGGCCGAGCTGAGATAGCCCGCGCCGGTGTAGGGGATGCCCATCAGGTCAAAGGCGGCCTGCACCCGGCCGTCCTCGCCGCAGGTGCCGTGGAGGGCCAGAAACACCGCGTCGGCCATGGCGCACAGCTCCAGCACCCGGGGACCGAACACGCTGGGGCTCTTATCCCGGCGGCTGGCGCGCACCTGCTCCAGGTCGGGCGCGGCAGAGCTGATCTTCTTGGCGTCTTCCGAAACGGGGGCGTCAAAGTAGTCGGCCAGGGAACCGGTATAGTCCTCCAACCCGAAAAACAGATCCACCATAGCCGCCCGGTGGCCCAGGCCCCGCAGGGCCTCGGTCACCATGGTCCCCGTGGACAGGGAAACATTGCGCTCCGGCGACAGCCCGCCGGCCAAAACGACAATTTTCATAGAGAACACCTCATGATCGTGATAAATCATTCAATTCTAATTTTATGCTCAAGTAAGGTATTATAGCATAGTTTACCCGATTACTCAAGTCCGGAGTGGAGAGAAGTCCCTCTATGAAGCGCACGAAAATACCGGCGGGGTCTCCCCCGCCGGTTTGTCAATTCGGGTTCATTACCGCACCTGGATCTGGCCCAGCACCTGGCCGATGGGGCCGTGGATGACCAGATTGGCCTTGGCATCGTAGGGCGTGGCGTCCTTGTTGATGAGCACCAGCTTGCTGCCACCGTAGTACCGCAGCAGCCCCGCCGCCGGGTAGACCACCAGAGAGGTTCCGCCCACGATCAGGATGTCCGCCTTGCTGATGTAGTCCAGGCTTTTCTGCATGACGTATTCATCCAGTCCCTCCTCGTAGAGTACCACATCGGGGCGCACCACGCCGCCGCACGGGCAGGTGGGGACGCCTTCTCCCTCATTGATATACTCCTCGGGGAACTGCTTGCCGCATTTGGCGCAGTAGGCCCGGTGGACGGTGCCGTGAAGCTCCAGGACCTCCTTGCTGCCCGCCATCTGGTGCAGGCCGTCGATGTTCTGGGTGACGACCGCCCGCAGCTTGCCCGCCTGCTCCAACTCGGCCAGCTTCAGATGGGCGGCGTTGGGCTGCACACCGGGGCACACCAGTTTGTCCCGGTGAAACTGGTAGAAGATGTCCGGGTGTTTCAGGAAAAAGCTGTGGCTGAGAATGGTCTCGGGCGGGTAGTCATAGGTCTGGTTGTACAGCCCGTCCACGCTGCGAAAGTCGGGGATGCCGCTCTCCGTGCTGCAGCCGGCGCCGCCGAAAAACACGATGTTGTCGCTGCCGTCGATCCACTGCTGTAAGGTCTTGATCGCCTGCTCCATTCCAATCATCCTCTCCGTGAGATAACGGTATTTTATCACTTTTCGCCCCATGCGTCCAGCAGACGGTGCAGACGCTCCGGGGTATTGTCTTCCCGGTGCTCCAGCACATGGAGGGCCAGCCGGCGCTGAACTTCGCCGATCTGCTCTCCCCTCAGGCCCAGCGCATACAATTCCCTGCCGGACAAAGCCAGGTTCTTAATAGCCTCCCGCTCCGGGTGAAGCACCGCCATACGCACCGCGCGCTCCACCGGCAGAGCGGTAATGGGAAAGCCCGTCAAAGCGCAGAACGCCCGCCACCGCGCTGCGGGCGTGTTCTCCGCCCCAGCCAGTTCGTTCCAATCACACGGCTTCCAGTCCGTGTAAAAGCGGTTTAACACGCCCAGTTCCACCAGCTTTCCCACCCACCGAGGCCGCGGAGAGAGCAGGGCCTTTTCCACCTCGGTCCTGACGCGCTCTGCGGATACCTTGTCCGCCAGGGGCGCGTGGACCTCCATGGCCCGGGCCGTGGCTTCTTCGACCGTAAAATCCAGCTGGGCGGCAAAACGCACTCCCCGGAGGATGCGCAGGGCGTCCTCGGAGAAGCGCTCCGCCGGGTCTCCCACCGCCCGGATCAGGCGGCAGTTCAGGTCGCTCTGCCCGCCAAAGGGATCGATGACTTCCCCCGCTTCATCCAGTGCCATGGCGTTGACGGTAAAATCCCGCCGGGCCAGGTCCCCGGTCAGGTCAGTGTCAAAAGAAATTGCATCCGGGTGGCGGGCATCCGTGTAGCCGCCCTCCCGTCGGAAGGTGGTCACCTCGATCGCCATTCCTCCTTCCACCACAGTCACGGTGCCGTGCCTGATCCCGGTTGGAATGGTGTGGGGAAACAGCGTCTGCACCTGTTCCGGTCGGGCGGAGGTGGTCACATCCCAGTCACCCGGCGCGCGTTCCAGCAGCAGATCGCGCACGCAGCCCCCCACCGGATGGGCGGCATATCCCGCTCCCCGCAGGACGCCGCAGCAGGAGGATACCGGCTCCGGAAGCTGAAAGAATGGCATTTTTTCACCTTCTTTTGGTATCTTTCACTTGCAGTATGATTAAAATGGTTTATAATAATGTCTGCTGAATCAATCGCAATGTGTTTTTTCCCATACCGCGCACGAAGAAATTCCGTTGTGTTGAACGCATTGGCTTTCAATGCGTTCGGCTTTGTTTCGTACGCATGATAGTATATAAGTTGTAATTCAGTATAAACTTTTTTCAAAGGTGTGTAAAGCCTTATGCCGATTCGTAACATCCATGATTATATTGTCCCCGGACGCCGGGCCCATCTGGTGGGCATCGGCGGCGTGTCCATGTCCCCCCTGGCCGAGGTGCTCAAGGGGATGGGCATGGTCATCACCGGCTCCGACATGAACGAAAGCGCCACCGTGAAGCACCTGCGCTCCCTGGGCATTCCCATCGCCATCGGCCACCGGGCCGAAAACATCGGCGACGCCGAGCTGGTCATCCGCACCGCCGCCGTCCATGACGACAATCCGGAGATCGCCGCCGCCCGTCAGGCAGGCATCCCCGTTTTTGAGCGCGCCCAGGCCTGGGGTTCCATCATGCGCAGCTACCGCAACGCCCTGTGCATCTCCGGTACCCACGGAAAGACCACCACCACCAGCATGTGTACCCACATCATCATGGCCGCCGGGCTGGACCCCACCGTCATGATCGGCGGCACCCTGCCCCTGCTGGGGGCCGGCCACCGGGTGGGCCACGGCGACACCATCATTCTGGAGAGCTGCGAGTACTGCAACTCCTTCCTGTCCTTCTTCCCCACCGTGGCCGTCATTCTGAACATTGAGGCCGACCATCTGGACTTTTTCCACGACCTGGAGGATGTGGAGCACTCCTTCCGCACCTTTGCCGACCTGGTGCCGGAAAACGGCATGATCGTGGCCAACGCCGAGGACGAAAACACCATGATTACGCTGAAGGGCGAGAAGCGGCCCGTGCTGACCTTCGGCGTGGAACAGGGCGACGTCCACACCGCCGGACTGACTTGGGACAACGGGCTGCCTGCCTTTGACGTGATCTGCCGGGGCGAACTGTACGCCCATATCAAGCTCAGTGTTCCGGGCATCCATAATGTGAAGAACGCCCTGGCCGCCGCGGCCGCCGCCTTTACTCTGGGCGTACCTGCCGCCGCCGTGGAACAGGGCCTGGCCTCCTTCCGGGGGGCCGGCCGGCGCTTTGAGCACAAGGGCACCTATCATGGGGCCGAGATCTATGACGACTATGCCCACCACCCCGGCGAGCTGAAGGCTCTGCTGGACATGGCCGCCACGCTGGGCTACAAACGGGTCGTGTGTGCCTTCCAGCCCCACACCTACTCCCGCACCAAGGCCCTGTTCGACGACTTCGTACAGGTACTCACAAAGCCCGACGTGACCCTGCTGGCCGAAATCTACGCCGCCCGGGAGCAGAACACCATCGGGATCTCCTCCAACGACCTGGCGCAGAGGATCCCCGGCAGCAAGTATTTTGCCACCCTGGATGAGTTGACTGAACACTTGAAGGAGATCGCCCGGCCGGGCGACCTGATCCTGACCGTCGGCGCGGGGGATATCTACACTGTAGGCGAAAAAATGGTACAGGAATAAGCGGACGCCCGGGATCAAAGATCCCGGGCGTTTTTTCTGTAGCTTTTCCGCGGTTCCTGTCGTATAATGTATCTCAACAATACAGGAAAGGAGAGCGGCTATGCTGACCAAACGCGAAAGCGGGCTGCTGCTGCCCATTTTTTCTCTGCCGGGGTCATATGGAATCGGCACCTTTGGCGCCCAAGCCCGGCGCTTTGTGGATTTCCTGGCCGAGGCCGGCCAAAGTTGGTGGCAGATCCTGCCCCTGAACCCGCCCGGGTCGGGAAATTCCCCGTATATGTCCCCCTCTGTGTTTGAGGGTAATCCACTTTTCCTGGACCCGGAGATCCTGACCGAAAAGGGTCTGCTGACCCGCCAGGAGCTGGAGAGCTGCCGCTGGGACGACCCCGACCGGGTGGATTACGACTGGCTGCGCGCTTCCCGGCTGCCCCTGTTGGAGAAAGCGGCGGAGCGCTCCGGAGAAAAAGACTTCCTCCAGCAGGAGTTCCTGCGCCAGTGGACGGCTCTGCACACCTACGCCAATGAAAAGGGCGTTTCCATCATGGGTGACCTGCCCATCTACGTCTCCCCCACCGGCAAGGAGGTCGCCCAGCAGCCCGAACTGTTCCAGCTGGACGCCGACGGAAAGCTTAGCCGGGTGGCCGGCGTGCCCCCGGACGCCTTCTCCGATGTGGGCCAGCTGTGGGGCAACCCCCTGTACGACTGGGACGGCCACCGGGAGGAGGTCTTTGCCTGGTGGGCCAAGCGCATCCGGCACGCCGCCGGGCTGTATGACGGAGTGCGCATCGACCACTTCCGGGGATTCCACACCTACTGGTCAGTCCCGGCGGACGCCAAGGACGCCCGGGAGGGCCACTGGGAATACGGCCCCGGCCAGGCCCTGGTGGACCACCTGGTTCAAAGCGCCCCCGGCCTGACTCTGATCGCCGAGGACCTGGGCGACCTGGACGCGGAGGCACTGGACTTTATTAAAAACAGCGGTCTGCCCGGTATGAAGGTACTGCTCTACGCCTTTGACCCCAACGGGGACAGCGCCTATCTGCCCCACAACTGCGAGAAAAACGCGATTATGTACACCGGCACCCACGACACCCCCACCTTTGTCCAGTGGATGTTTGACGAGGCGGACAACGCCTCCCGGGCCTTCGCCATCGACTACCTGCGTCTGCGGGAGGACGAGGGCTACGGCTGGGGCGCCGTCCGGGCGGCCTGGGCCTCCCCCTGCGCGCTGGCCATCGCTCCCTTCCAGGACGTGCTGGGGCTGGGTGCCGACGCCCGGGCCAACACCCCCGGTACGCTCGGCAGCCACAACTGGAGCTGGCGGGTGCGCGCCGAGGCCTTCAACAGCGGGGTATCCGCCCGTCTGCGGCATCTGACACGGCTTTACCGGAGAATGTAACGTGCTTTCTGCCGGAAGCTCCTGCTCCCGAAAACAAAACAACGGCATGGAAAAAGTCCAGCGATTCGCTGGACTTTTTCTGTTTGATGGGCCTTCGGCCAATTATTCCAGTTCAAACGCTCCGGTGTAAAGCTGATAGTAGACGCCCTTTTCCTCAATCAGTTTTTCGTGGCTTCCCCGCTCGATAATCCTTCCGTGGTCCAGCACCATGATCACATCGGAGTTCTGGACCGTCGAAAGCCGGTGGGCGATAACAAAGACCGTTCTGCCCTTCATCAGCTTATCCATACCATCCTGCACCAACGCCTCCGTGCGGGTGTCGATGGACGATGTGGCCTCATCCAGGATCATGACCGGGGGATCGGATATGGCCGCGCGGGCGATGGAGATCAGCTGCCTTTGCCCCTGGGACAGTCCGCTGCCATCCCCGTTCAGGACCGTGTCATACCCCTGGGGCAGCATACGGATGAATCCGTCGGCATTGGCGAGCTTTGCGGCGGCGATACATTCCTCATCCGTCGCATCGGGATTGCCGTAACGCAGATTTTCCATGACGGTTCCTGTAAACAGGTTGACCTCCTGCAGCACCGCGCCGAGGGACCGGCGCAGATCCGCTTTTTTGATCTTGTTGATATTGATCCCGTCATAGCGGATCTTGCCGTCCGCAATATCATAGAAACGGTTGATCAGGTTGGTAATGGTGGTCTTGCCCGCGCCGGTGGCGCCCACAAAGGCGATCTTTTGTCCCGGCTCCGCATAAAGCGTAATATCGTGCAGCACCTGTTTTTCAGGGGTATACCCGAAATCCACCCCGTCGAAAACAACTCTGCCCTCCAGCTTGGTGTAGGTGAGTGTGCCGTCGTGATGCGGGTGCTTCCAGGCCCACATGCCGGTGCGCTCCGCCGTTTCGGAAAGAACTCCGTTTTCCTCTTTCGCGTTGACCAGGGTCACATAGCCGTCGTCGCTTTCAGGCTTCTCATCCATAAAGGCGAAAATACGGGAAGCGCCGGCCAGTGCGGTCACGATGGAATTGAACTGATTGGATATCTGGGACACGGGATTGGTAAAGTTCCGCGACAGGGTCAGGAACGAGGCGATCATGCCGAGGGTCAGCGTGCCCGTTCCGGTCAGGCCCAAATTCATCGTGCCCGCGATGGCCATGTACGCGCCCAGAATGGCGATGATGACATACTGTACATAGCCCAGCGCGTTCATCATCGGCATCATCGAGTTGGCATACCCGTTCGCGCTGGCGGCGCTTCTTGCCCAGGCCCGGTTTTTTCCGCGCAGCTCTTCTTTCGCCTTCTCCTCGTGGCAGAACACCTTAATGACCTTCTGCCCGTTTACCATCTCCTCCACATAACCGTTGACGTCGGCAAGGGTCTTCTGCTGCATGACAAAGTAAATGCCGATCTTTCCTGTAATAGCCTTTACGATCTGCAGGATCAGAAACATCACGGCAATGGCTACCAGCGTCAGCCATACGCTGAGATACAGCATACAGACAAACACCGCCGCAATGGTAAATACCGAGGAGACGAGCTGCGCCATGGACTGCGCGATCATCTGGCGCAGCGTGTCGGTATCGTTGGTATAGAGGCTCATAATATCGCCGTGGGTACGGGTGTCAAAGGCGCGGATCGGGAGCCGCTGCATCTTTTCAAACATGTCGTCACGGATCTTTTTCAGGGTCCCCTGAGCGATGGTGACCATGACACGGTTATAGAACAGCGTGGAGAGAACACCGACCAGATAGATGACGCCGATGACGATCAGCGCTTTTAAAAGTCCGGTGAAGACAGGGCTGGACGTGCCAAGAAGCGGCACGATGTAATCATCGATCAGGGCCTGCAGGAACAGTGAGGAAACGGCGCTTGCAACGGCGCTGAGCAGAATACAGACGGCCACGAAGACCAGCTGGCCTTTATATTCCTTCATATAGGAAAACAATCTGCCAAGCGTCCCGGGGTCAAACTGCGCTTTCGGAGGCATCCCGGGTTCATTCCGGTGCGGCATCTTCTTATCCTTCTGAGCCATCTTCATCCTCTCCTTTCCGCTGGGATTCATAAACCTCACGGTAGATGTCACAGGTTTTGAGCAGCTCTTCGTGCCTGCCGACGGCCACGATCCTTCCGTCATCCAACACAACGATCTGGTCGGCATGCTGAACCGAACTGACACGCTGGGCGATCATGATTTTTGTGGTGTCGGGGATGTATTCCGCAAAGGATCTCTGAATGATCGCATCGGTCCTGGTGTCCACGGCGCTTGTGGAGTCGTCCAAAATCAGCACCTTTGGTTTCTTCAGGAGCGCACGCGCGATGCAGAGGCGCTGTTTTTGACCGCCCGAAACATTCGTCCCGCCCTGCTCAATGTGGGTATCATACTTGTCCGGGAAGGTCTGAATAAACTCATCCGCGCAGGCAAGCCTGCATGCGTGTTCAAGCTCCTCATCGGTGGCGTTTTCATTGCCCCATCGCAGATTTTCCTTGATGGTGCCGGAGAACAGCTCGTTCTTCTGCAAGACCATGGCCACCGCGTTACGCAGGGTTTCCAGGTCATAGTCTCTGACATCCGTACCCCCGACGGTCAGCCTGCCGCCGGTCACATCGTACAGGCGCGGGATCAGCTGGACCAGGCTCGACTTGGAGGAGCCGGTCGCGCCGATGATCCCCACCGTCTCCCCCGAATTGATAGTAAGATCAATATGATCCAAAACCTTTTTGTCGGCCTTGGACGCATAGACGAAATCTACGTTTTCAAAGCGGATCGAGCCGTCTTTGACGGTCATAACGGGATCTTTGGGGTTGGCAATGTCTGTTTTTTCCTCCAGGAGCTCCGCGATCCGTCGGGCGGAGGCCAGGGAAATGGTGATCATGGCAAATACCATGGACAGCATCATCAGGCTCATCAGGATCTGCGTGGCATAGGAGAGCAGGGCCGTCAGATCGCCGGTCGTCAGGCCAAGGGCGGCGTTGTTTCCGCTTGCGACGATGGCCTTTGCTCCGATCCAGGAGATCAGGATCATACACGCGTACATAAAAAACTGCATGATCGGAGAATTGAAGGCAAGCAGGCGTTCGCCCTTTGCGAAATCGCGGTAGATGTTCTCGGAGATCCCCTTGAACTTCCCGATCTCATAATCCTCGCGGTTAAAGGATTTTACCACGCGGATGCCGCGCACGTCCTCCTGCACTACGTTATTCAAACGGTCATAGGTGTGAAAAACCCGGTCGAAGATGGGGTTGACCCGTTTGATGATCGCGATCAGTAAAACCGCCATGATGGGGATGATTGCAAGGAAGATCCAGGCGATGGTGCTGTTGATGCGGAAAGACACGACCATGGAAAAGATCAGCATAACGGGACCCCGGATCGCCATACGGATAATCATCTGATAGGCGTTTTGAATGTTGGTCACATCCGTCGTCAGCCGGGTGACGATGGACGCGGTGGAAAATTTGTCAATGTTGGAAAAAGCGAAGGTCTGCACATTGTCGTACATATCCTGCCGCAGGTTTGCCGAAAACCCGACGGAGGTGCGGGCGGCAATGTGTGCGGCGAGCATTCCGGTTATCAGCTGCAGGAAGGCGAAAACAAGCAGGGTGATTCCGTATTTCCAGACAGCACCCATGTTTCCCATATCAATCCCGTAGTCGATCACCCTCGCCATGCAAAGCGGGATCAGGATCTCAAATGCCGCCTCCAGGACCGACAGCACCATCGTCAGCAGAGAGCCCTTTTTGTGTTCCCGCAGACTCCCCATCAGCGTTTTGATCATATGTTTTCTCCTTTCAGTGTAGCGTGCTACACTTTTTGCATATGGGAAGGCCGGAATTATCCGGCCTTTTTTATTCCAGATTTTTATAGATAACGGCCAGCATCCTTCTCAAATGCCCGATCTCCTCATCGGAAAGGGACGCCAGCATTTTCTGTTCATTGGCAAGAATGTTCTGCTCCATGTCCATTCCCATCGCCTGGGCACGCTCTGTCAGCTTGACGACCTTATTTCGCTTGTCCGTTTCATCGATCCAGCTGACAACATGGCCGTTTTGCTCCATGCGGGAAACGATGCCGACCACCGTCGGGTGAGCGACCTCCAAAAACAGTTCGATCTCCTTTTGTGTGGCCGTGCCGCCTTTGCTGCTCAAAAAGGCGACCACCCGGCTCTGCGCCAGTGTAAGATTATAATGCTTCAGATCCGCATCGGCCTTTACTTTCAGCTTATCGTTAATGTTTTTAATAAAATAACCGATATCCTTTTGCTGCACAGTACCGCCCCCCTTCTCAAATGTAGCACGCTACACATGGTAGCACACAAAACCCGCCGTGTCAAGCAAAATGACACGGCGGGTTTTGCGGCACATCTCAGCGGACAGTTTCCTTGAACCGCTTCGGTTAAATCATCCCTTGAAGAGCGGCGACCAGATGATGTGGTCGTAGTCCCGGCCCTCCCAGGGATTAAAGGCGCAGTTGAACGCGGCAGCCTTATAGGGAGAAGCCTGATAGCGGGCGACCTCGGGGCTTTCATGGAGGCGGCGGGGCTTCCTGGGGTTCACGCTGAAGGGCAGAATGCCGGGGGCCAGGTCCGGGACATCATGCGCGGCGGCCCCTTCCACCGTGGTATCAAACCGGGCATAGACGCCGGACAGGTTGTGGAGGGGGTTGTCAAAGGCAAACAGGATCGGGGCCGCGGGCACGGAGACACCCGCCAGAGACACCTTGGTGTCCTTCCCCACCTTGTCCAGCAGGGCGGGCAGGGTCTGATTGGTCAGCGCGTCGCCGGAGATGAACACAAAATCGCCGGTGAGAGCGGCGTCATAGGCGCCGCCCAGCTCCCTGCTTTCAGGCAGGGGCAGCACGGTCAGGACGCAGCAGTCCTTCAGGCCTGCCGTCAGATTGGGCAGTTCCCCGATGACGGCTACCCTCTTGCCGCCCAGCTCATCCTGGAAGGCGGGCGGGGCGCTCAGGGCTTCCGCCCGGGCGGCGGTGTTATAAAAGGCGTTCATGGCGGCCACGCCGACGGAGGCGTGCAGCAGGCTTTCCCACTTCATCCAGTTGGCCGCGTCGCGCAGGAACCGGCCGATCATGGACTGGCCCAGGGTGTTCCGGTCAGCGCCTGTGTCGCCCAGTGTGCGGGCCACGCCGATGTTACCGTTGGCCCGGACCGTGGTCCAGAGCTTGCCCACCACGCAGCCCTCCACCCGGATGCCGGAGGGAATGCCGGTGCAGAGTTCGTCATAAAAATTCCACATACGTTGCTTCCTCCCTTCCGTTCAGCGAAGATAGAGCATGGGGCGCTTGAGTTCCTTCGCCTTTTCCAGCAGCTCCTCCGCCTCGCCGTAGTAGATGATGGCGGCCTGACAGTGCTTCACGCAGGAGGGCTTGTCGTCAAAGCCGCTGGCAATGCGTTCGGCGCACATGGTGCACAGTGTGGTCGGGAACGGGACATTATCGACCTGGACATGTCCGTCCGGGCGGGTATAGATCTGCTCGATCACCTTGATGCCCCAGGTATCCGCGTCATAGCCGTTTTCCTGCTTGCAGGCCACGGTGCAGGTAAAGCAGCCGGTGCAGTATTCCACATCAAACAAAAGGCCTTTTCTTCCCATGGTATTGTCCTCCCTTATCTTACCGTTTCCATTCGGGTTCGTCGTTGGGATGGGGGGCATCGGAGGGGTCGATTTTGCGCAGGCGGCACAGGGTGGTCTTGTACGCGCCGCCGCCGTAACCCGACTCGCTCTGGGTATCCACGGGAACCAGAAGATTGCAGTTGATGTCAAAGGCGCCGAAGAAGTTGGGCCCTTCACCCTGGGTCTCGGGCAGCCACCAGCCGTGGGGCACGCTGACGGTGCCCGGGTGCATGGAGGGATTCTCCTTGACCTTGCGCTTGATGCGTCCGCGGTCGTTCTCCACCCAGACCCACTCGCCGTTGTCGATGCCCAGCTGCTTCATGACGCTTGGATGGACCTCCACCAGGGGCCAGGGATCGCACACCCGCAGCCAGGGGATGTTGCGGTGCTCGGAGTGGAAATAGACCGGGGATCGGCGGCCGGTAATCATGACCAGCGGGTACTTTTCAAACAGCTCGGGGGTGCGCACCTCGCTCTCGGGCGGCTCCACGTAGAAGGGCAGCGGGTGGATGCCGTACTCCTCGCCCAGGGTGGAGTACAGCTCGACCTTACCGGTGGGGGTACGGAAGCCGGGCTTGCCGTCGGGGCGCAGATAGCCTTTCTCATAGCGGCGGTAGGGCACCGAAGCGGGCCACTGCTCGGCGGTGGGGTACTTCCAGCCCCCCGCGGCGGACAGGGAATCCCAGTCGTAGCCGGAGGGCGCGATGCGCTCATTGACGAAGTCCTTGAAGGTGGGGTACTTCTCCCGCAGGAAGGGGTTGAAGCGCTTGGACAGCTCGAAGTTGATCTCCCAGTCGCTCTTGGCCTCCCCCACCTCCACGGCAGGCTGGATCAGCTGCAGGGGCTGGTACCAGGCGCGGAAGCTCTCCTTTTCGGTAAAGGTGGCGGCGGGCAGGATCAGGTCGGCACAGGCCATGGTGGTGGGGTTGTGGAACAGATCCACCACCACGTTGAATTCCATGTTCATCAATGCCTTGTAGTGCTTGCGCATATCGGCGGCCTGACCGCCCAGCAGGTTGGAGGTCTGGATCCAGGCGGACTTGATGGGATAGGGGTTGCCGTCGATCATCTGCTGTACAGCCATGTCGTTCTGACCCCAGGAGCGCATATTGGCCAGGTACTTATACCGTCCGGCGCCGATGCGCTTGGAGTTGATGCGCTCCAGAATATCCTCGCCATACAGGTCCTGCAGCTGCTGGGTGGAGTAGGGGTACTGGGTGATGTCCCAGGCGTTGCGGGCAATGACGTTGCCGCCGGGCACATCCAGATTGCCGGTGATGCACCACAGGTCAACAATGGCGTTGGCCACCGAAGTGGCCTCGGGCACCTGGTCCACGGGCAGGCCCCAGTGAATGGCGGAGGGACTGTTGGTGGCGTAGGCCTTGGTGGCCTCATAGATGATCTCCTCGGGAATCCAGGTGATCTTGGAGACCTTCTCCAGAGTGTAGCCCTTGACGGCCTCCTTCAGCTTGTCAAAGCCGTAGGTCCACTTCTCCACGAACTCGTGGTCGTACCAGTCATTCTCAATGATCAGGTTCAGCATACCCAGGACCAGCGCGCCGTCGGTACCGGGGCGGATCTGCAGATAATACTCCGCGCGGGAGGCAAAAAAGTTCCAGCGGGGGTCGATGACGATCAGCTTGGTGCCCCGGCGCATACAGTCCACGATCCAATGGCCCTGGAAGGCATCGGGACAGCCGGAGGCGGGATTCTGCGCCCAGATGATGATGTACTTGGGCAGCTCATACCGGGGGTCGTCAAAGCGCTTTTCAAAGAACTGGGAGCAGTCGGCCACAACGAATTCACCCACGGTGGCCATCTGGGAGCAGAGGCGGGGGGTATAGCAGGACTGGCCCGCCAGGCCCAGCTGCGTCCAGTTGGAGCTGCCGTAGGAGTAGCACAGGAAAGAAATGGGGCCGCCGATATCGCGGCCGGTGCCCTGGATGAAGATGACCGACTCGGGGCCGTATTCCTCCTTCAGCTTGGTCCACTTCTCCTCGATGGTGTCATAGGCCTCGTCCCAGGTGATGCGCTCGAACTTGCCGCTGCCCCGGGGGCCGACCCGCTTCATGGGATGGAGGATGCGGTCGGGGTGATAGATGTACTGGGTACAGGCCAGCAGTTTGGGACAGGCGCGGCCATTGCAGAAGGGATGGTCGCTGTCGCCCTCGATGTGGACCACCTTGTCATCCTTTATATAAAGCTTAACGCCGCAGCCGCCGTGGCAGCCCGGTCCGGGAGACCACGCGGTGGTCGTTACAACGCGATCAAAATCATATTTGCTCATACTGCTTCCTCCTCTATGTCACTCAGAATGACTGAGAAAACTTCTTTCTGTTATATATTATTTACTATTGACCAAGTCCAAGGTCAAGTGTTTTTGTGAAATTTCTATAAGATTTTATTCATGAATGATAACCATTTTTTTATAATGCAAAGATAAGGATTTATGCAGAATGCTCAAAAAAAGAAAGCGTACCGGCTTCGGCACGCTTTGCAGATTTGACTATGCCTTAAAGTTTTTTACAATACCGCAGGTCCACACAGACGGTATCCGGCGGAAAAGGGATGTCCTGATGGGTCCCGTCCCATGCAAAGCCATGGCGCTCATAAAACCGCCGGGATTTTTCATTCTCCCGCAGGACAAAAACGTAGGCGTTCGGAAAACCTTCCTTCTTCAGGCGGCGCACAGCTTCTTCAAAGAGGATTCCTCCATAGCCCTTTCCCCGCTCGGACGGTTCGGTGTAGAAGGAGATGATCTCCCCCCAACCTTCATAAGCCGCCGCGTCAAAGTGAACGATCTCTCCCCCGCCGTAGCTTTGATCGCCGATGCGGGCCGGGCCGTAGGTCACGCAGGAGACCGGGGTCTCCCCCCGGTACAAAAGAAGGCCGTGGTTGATCCCCCCGGCGGCGTACTGCCGGAATGTGGGCACCCAGCGCTCGTCCGTGACGTTCTCCGCCATCCAGTCGGCGGGTACCGCATCCGCATAGGTGTCCCGCCAGCCTTTGGCATGGATCAGGGACATGGCCCGGAAGTGTTCCTCGGTGCAGGCGTCCACAATGTGCAGCTCCCCGCTCATACTGCCGCGGTCTCCTGCTGTTCAGCGCCCTCCCGCTCCTTTTCCTGCTTGGCCAGCTGCTTGGCATTGGCCAGCATCAGCTTGATGCGGTTCTCCTGGTTGATCTTGGTGGCACCGGGGTCGTAGTCGATGGCCACGATGTTGGACCAGGGGTAGTCGTCCTTCAGCTTGCGGATCATGCCCTTGCCCACGATGTGGTTGGGCAGGCAGCCGAAGGGCTGGGTGCAGACGATGTTGGGCACACCGGTATGGATCAGCTCCAGCATTTCGGCGGTCAGCAGCCAGCCCTCGCCCATTTTGTTGCCGTCGCCCAGATAGCCCTTGATGTAGTGGTGCAGCTCGTCGAAATCGCCGGGGGCGCGGAAGCGGCCGGAGCGCTTCAGGGCGTCGATCATAGCCCGCTGGTGCTTTTTCACATACGCGGCGAAAACCTGACAGAACTTCTTTTTGATCCACTTGCCGCCGTAGATGTCCACATCCACCTCGCGGTTGTAGATCTTGAAGATGACGAAGTCGGCCAGGCCGGGCACCACCGGCTCCGCTCCCTCGCTGAGGAGGAACTGCTCCAGGTTGTTATTGCCCAGAGGGGAGTATTTGACATAGATCTCGCCCACCACGCCGACCCGCACCTTCTCCTCCCCGGAGACGGGAATGGCCTTGAAACGGTCAATGATGCGGTCAAAGTTAGCGATCATGGACTTGTAGCTCATGCCCTTGCCCTGGTTCATGCCCTCCAGCAGAAAGTCCATGCACTCCTCGATGGTCCTGTCCGTGTCCCCGGGATTGACCTCATAGGGGCGCACCTGATTGGACACATTCATCAGCAGGTCCCCGTAGAACACAGCGTAGACCGCCTTGCGGATAAAGCCCACGGACAGCTTGAAGCCCGGGTTCTTCTCCAGGCCGGACAGGTTCACCGAAATGACGGGCACATAGTTCAGGCCCGCCTTCTCCAGAGCCTTGCGCAGCATGTGGATGTAGTTGGAGGCCCGGCAGCCGCCGCCGGTCTGGGTGATGACCAGGGCCACCTTGTGGGGATCGTACTTACCGCTCTTCACCGCGTCGATCAGCTGGCCGATGACCAGGATGGCGGGATAGCAGGCGTCGTTGTGGACATACTTCTGTCCGTAGTCCACAATGCTCTTGCCCATAGTGTTAAGCATTTCCACTTTATAGCCCTCTTTTTGCATGACACGCACCAGCATCGCAAAGTGCATGGGCAGCATCTGGGGCACCAGGAGGGTGTACTCCTCCTTCATTTCCTTGGTAAACAGAAGACGTCCGGTCTTGTCATAAACTAATTCTGCCATGTCCGTTTATCCTTTCGCTGTAAAGTCAGGACCACCCGTAAAACGGGTGGCCTGCTCCACCCCTATAAGGGGTTTT
>JBJEYS010000290.1:0-4448 GCA_051886995.1 Oscillospiraceae bacterium | reverse complement strand
TCGAGACGGCGGATTCCGCCCTGAAGCCCCTGCTGCGCACCTACAACGTGACGAAAGAGGGCGTCCTGCAGGCGCTGAGCCAGGTGCGGGGCAACCAGCGGGTGACCTCCGACAACCCGGAGGAGACCTATGACGCCCTGAAAAAGTACGGCACCGACCTGGTGGAGCGGGCCCGGAGCAACAAGTTGGACCCGGTCATCGGCCGTGACGATGAGATCCGAAACGTCATCCGCATCCTGTCCCGCAAGAGCAAGAACAACCCCGTCCTGATCGGCGAGCCCGGCGTGGGCAAGACCGCCATTGCCGAGGGGCTGGCCCAGCGCATCGTCAAGGGCGATGTGCCCGCCTCCCTGAAGGACAAGACCATCTTCTCCCTGGATATGGGCAGCCTGGTGGCCGGCGCCAAGTACCGCGGCGAGTTTGAGGAGCGGCTGAAGGCCGTCCTGAACGAGGTCAAGAAGTCCGAGGGCAAGATCATCCTGTTCATCGATGAGCTGCACACCATCGTAGGCGCGGGCAAGACCGAGGGCGCCATGGACGCGGGCAACCTGTTAAAGCCCATGCTGGCCCGGGGCGAACTGCACTGCATCGGCGCCACCACCTTGAACGAGTACCGGCAGTATATCGAGAAGGACGCCGCCCTGGAGCGCCGCTTCCAGCCCGTCATGGTCAGCGAGCCCGACCTGGAGGACACCATCGCCATCCTGCGCGGTCTGAAGGAACGCTACGAAGTGTTCCACGGCGTCAAGATCACCGACGGCGCTATCATCGCCGCAGCCACCCTGTCCAACCGCTATATCACCGACCGTTTCCTGCCCGACAAGGCCATCGACCTGGTGGATGAGGCCTGCGCCATGATCCGCACCGAGATGGACTCCATGCCCACCGAGCTAGACGTCATCTCCCGCAAGATCATCCAGCATGAGATCGAGGAGGCCGCTCTGAAAAAGGAGACCGACTCGGTCTCCCAGGAGCATCTGGCCGAGATCCAGAAGGAGCTGGCCGAGATGCGGGAGGAGTTCAACGCCAAGAAGGCCCAGTGGGAGAACGAGAAGAACGCCATCGGCAAGGTGCAGAAGCTGCGCGAGGATCTGGAGACCGCCAACGCGGACCTGGAAAAGGCCCAGCGGGAGTACGACCTGGAGAAGGCCGCTCAGCTGCAGTACGGCAGGATCCCCGAACTGAAAAAGCAGCTGGAGGCCGAGGAGGCCATCGCCAACGAGGGAAAGGCCCGCAGCCTGCTGCGTGACAAGGTCACGGAGGAGGAGATCGCCCGCATCATCGAACGCTGGACGGGCATCCCTGTAGCCAAGCTGATGGAGGGCGAACGGGAGAAGCTGCTCCACCTGGAGGACATCCTCCACAAGCGCGTGGTGGGCCAGGACGAGGCCGTGCGCCTGGTGTCCGAGGCCATCCTGCGCTCCCGCGCCGGCATCGCCGATCCCGACAAGCCCATCGGCTCCTTCCTGTTCCTGGGCCCCACCGGCGTGGGCAAGACCGAGCTGGCCAAGGCTCTGGCCGAGGCCCTGTTCGACAGCGAGAAGAACCTGGTGCGCATCGACATGAGCGAGTATATGGAGAAGTTCTCGGTCTCCCGGCTCATCGGCGCCCCTCCGGGCTACGTGGGCTATGAGGAGGGTGGTCAGCTGACCGAGGCGGTCCGCCGCCAGCCCTACTCCGTCATCCTGTTCGATGAGGTGGAAAAGGCCCATCCTGACGTATTCAACGTATTACTGCAAGTATTGGACGACGGCCGTATTACAGATAGTCAAGGCCGCACCGTGGACTTCAAGAACACCATCATCATTCTGACCTCCAACCTGGGCAGTCAGTTCCTACTGGACGGCATCGGCCCCGACGGCGAGATCAGTGAGGAGGCCCGCAACCAGGTCAATGACCTGCTGAAGCACTCCTTCCGTCCCGAGTTCCTGAACCGTCTGGACGAGATCGTGTTCTACAAGCCCCTGACCAAGAGCAACATCACCTCCATCATCGACCTGATGGTGGCCGGCCTGAATCAGCGCTTGGCCGACAAGAACCTGTCCGTACAGCTGACCGACGCGGCCCGCGACTTCATTATCGACGCCGCCTACGACCCCCTGTACGGTGCCCGGCCCCTGCGCCGCTACCTGCAGCACACGGTGGAGACGCTGATCTCCCGCCAGATCATCGCCGACCAGGTGGAGAGCGGCGCGGTGCTCACCGTGGACTGTCAGAACGGTGAGCTGACGGTTTACTCCCAGACCGTGCAGCCCTGAGCCGCGCCGAAAAACGAATCAATCAAAAAATACAGGATGGCCAACCCCAAAAAGTTGGCCATCCTGTATTTTCTTTCAACAATTTTACTGTACGTATTTGACCGCAGTGCCGTACACCACGATCTCCGCCGCACCCTGCATCACCGAGGACGAGCCGTAGCGAATGTTGATCACTGCGTCGGCCCCCAGGGCCTCCGCCTCATCCACCATGCGCTTGGTGGCGATCTGCCGGGCCTCGGTCAGCATCTCGGTGTAGCCCACGATCTCGCCGCCCACCAGGGTCTTCATCCCGGCCATAAAATCCTTCCCGAAATTTTTGGACTGGACGACTGTTCCTTTCACAAGTCCAAGGACCTCCAGTTCTTTTCCGGGGATGTGGTCAATATTGATCAGCAGCATCCAATTCTCCTCCTTCAATTTCTTTCATTCTCGCTTTTAATACACACAGCGCGGGCAGGATCAGCACCAGGCAGAGCACTGCCAGCACAAGAAAACAGACGATCAGCCACTTCGGCAAATCGGGGATCAGGCACAAGAGCACAAAGCAGCCCGCGAAGAACACCTGAAACAGAGCAAAGCCCACCACACCGCGGACCGCCTCTTTCTTCTTCCGGGCGCGCCGTTCCTCAATACTTTCTTGCTTCATCCTCTTCTCCTCTGTGGATCTCCCGCCACCGCTGCGCCAGAGCCAGCACGATGCCCAGGATCACCACGACAGGGATGGCCACCAGGGCCACCATCAGGGCGACGGGCGGCATGGCTTCAGGATCAATGGTAAAGGCCCACACCATCAGAGCAATCACGCCCGCCATCAGGGCGATCATGACCACTGCGGCGACAGCCGGCGGCGCATAGCGCCTGACATTGACGTCTCCCCGCTGCTTGTTCTGGAAAGTCGTTCCCTTGCGTTCCAAATCCTCCATCTCCTTTAACCAAGTCTCCGCGTCCAGCTCCGACAGCCGGACGTCCTGGTCCTTCATCTGATGGCACAGAACCATGGCCTGCTCCAGGTCCTGCTTTTCCCGCTCCAGCGTGATTAGGTGACGGCACATTCCATCGGCCACCGTCCCCGGCCCCGCCTGCATCCGGCGGATCTCATCCAGCGGCACGCCCAGCTTGCGCAGCAGCTTGATCTTCTTCAGTTCCTCCACTTCGGCTTCTCCGTACTCCCGGTAGCCGTTCTGCTTGTTGCGTGCCGGTGTCAGCAGGCCTTCATTTTCGTAGAACCGAATGTTGCGGCGGGTCACTCCCACCAGGCTTTCCACTTCATTGATCTTCAAAGGGGTCTCTCCTCCTTTGCTCCCAGTGTAGACCTTCCACCAAGTGGAAAGTCAAGTCTTTTTCTCAAAAATCAGAGAACAACCGGAACTTCCTGTGTGATCTCCAGCGTCTCCGGCGTCACATGGCATTCCATCGCCAGCACACGCACGCCGGCTTTCGCCGCCTTGCGCAGGGCAGCGCCAAAGGCCGGGTGGGTCTCGTCATTGGGAGAAAAACAGCGCATCCCCTCCATTTGGATCACAAAACAGACCGCCGCCTCGTATCCAGTCTCTTTGGCCCGGATTAGCTCCTCCAGATGCTTGACGCCGCGCTCCGTCGGCGCGTCGGGGAACCGCACATGGCCGTTCTCCTCCAGGGTTACGCCCTTGACCTCCGTAAAGCCGCGCTTTTCCTTCGTTTCCCAGTAAAAATCAAATCGGGAGGAGCCCCACGTGGTCTCCGGGCGCAGGAGCGTCAGTCCGGGGACAAAGCCGCCGCTGTTCGCCCACTCCGCAAACACCTTGTTGGGTGCCTGGGAATCCATATTGACCAGGAGAGTACCTTTCTCCACTGCGATCACGTCATAACGGGTCTTGCGGGCTGTGTGGTCTTTTCCCCAGTCCTGAAGGTACAGCCGCGCCCCCGGGGTCAGCAGCTCGCGGCAGCGTCCGGTATTCTTTACATGGGCAACAACCTGCTCCCCGCCGACATCCACATGGGCGATAAAGCGGTTTGGACGCGCCAGGAAACGGCCCGATACAATGGGGTCGTATTTCATTCCTGCACCTTCTCTCATTCTCTCATTTATAATTATAGGGCAATATCTCCACCGAGACAAGAAAAAAGAGACATGATCGAAATCATGTCTCTTTTCAGTGTCGGCGCTACCTATCTTCCCGGGCCGTCGCCAGCCAAGTATTGTGGGCGCAG
>JBJEYS010000289.1:0-4497 GCA_051886995.1 Oscillospiraceae bacterium | reverse complement strand
TGTCCTGCCAGTTGATGAAGTAGTGGTCCCAGTGGTCGGCGGGGTTCCAGATCTTATAGCGCAGATTACCGGTGCCGGCAGGCTGGCTCTTGGGATGGATGTTCAGCCAGTTCAGATACCAGAACAGCTTCTTTACGTCCACATCCTCCGGGATGGGCATGTAGGTGGCGATGTACCCGGAGCCGTCCGGGAACATGCAGTAGCCGTTCTCGTGGCCGTTGTACTCCCCCTTGGGCAGCAGCCAGTCCACGAACCGCTCGGCGGGAACGGCCTCCTCCCAGTTCATGGGGTGGCCGAAGATCACATCCTTCACGTCCTGGGGCAGGTCGTGCATGGGGTAGTTGTTGTAGTACTTCGCCAGGGGCATCAGTTCTTCCACTTTATTCAGTTTCTGTTTGGTCAGATAACTCATTATTCTTCCTCACTCTCTTGATCGATCAAATTCCACATATCCGAAGTCATTGTCAGCAGTGATTCTTTTGCATAGCCGGGCAAGATCTCATTGTTGCGGCGTCCCGGCAGCGTCTCCTCCCGGTCGCGTGCCAGGGTCTCATCATCATAGATGTATCCGGTGTTGGTCATCAGGCTGGCATCGTGATTCAAAATGAAATGGGGCCCACCGGGCAGCGCCTGTGTGACAGCTTTCCCCAGGGACGAATACAGTTCCCCACTGACGCCCCACAGTCCCAGATCACCGATCCGTGTCAGGTGGACGCGGATCTTGTACGGCTCCTCTCCCTTTCCAGGCATTTCCGCCCACTTTACCATGCCGCCCACATCCATGTCTTCCCCGCCGCAGGAGATCTGTTCCAGTACCCGCAGAACATCTGCAAGGTGCCGGGCCGCCAGGACCTTCAGCATCATGCGCGGCGCCTCGTCGCCGGGCGGAAGGATGTATGCCGTCTGTTCGCCGGTTTTCGGGTCCGGGTAAAAGATCTCATTGGACAGAACGGGATTCACGTCTCCCGCGGCACCGCTGGTCCACAGCGCGACACTTCCGGGAAAGTTTTCCTCGATCATCCGGCTGACATTTCCGCCCAGGTCGCTGCTCAGGAGAGCCCCTCCGTCCTTCCCGCATCGATTGCCGATCAGAACGCAGTTGTGCACCGCGTAATTGGTCAGACATGCCACCATTTTCCCGTCCAGGCTCTCCGCCTTCAGGACAAACAGGCTGCGGTCCACCGGAGCGGCGGGGTTCTGTCCCAGGCCGCAGCGGATCTCTGTTTCTCCGTTCTCCGTCCGAACGATATAATCCTGCAGGCGGTTGATGTTGACGTAGCTTTCTCCCACGCTCCAGCCGATCCTGACCGGCTGCTGCGCAGCCAGGGCTTCTTTTACCGCTTCCTGTACCGCATTCTCCAGGTAGTTCTCATACAGATGGGTCGCCTGCTGAACGCGCTCCGGCTTTCTCAAAATGAAATTCGGGCCTTCCGTGGGCCTCCACCCGGTCACCGGCGCCGTATGAGTATGGATACTGAGGATCGCGATGCCGGACTCGGGAATTCCCGTAAGTTTTGAAAGCATCGGAAGATACCGTTCGGGATACGGAACCTTGTCAAGGTCGAACACAACAAACAGGATCTTCTCCCGCTCATTGCCTAAAATCAGAACCCGGACATAGATATCGTCCAACACTTCTGTAAATACGATATCTCCCAACCCTCTCAGATTTTCCATCAATTCCGGGGTCGGCGTGATTTTCTTTTTGGAAGCACCGCAAATCATCGTACACTCATCTCCATCGACAGGATACCACACGGATCCTTATTCTGCCACAAAGAAACGCACGGCAGAGGGAGAAATCGCTTCATAGGTCTTTCCGGTATCGGTCAGCAGCCCCTCCTCATCCACGGAAAAGGTCGTGATGTCCCCGGACACCATATTGCCGGAAAGCAGGAAGCGTCCGTCAGGAGACAGGGCGATGCCCCGGGGCAGATTGCCCCGGCTGTTGACACGCTGCACGGGGCGGGGCACGCCATTCTCGTCGATGCGGCAGACTACGATCAGGTTCAGACCGCACAGCGTACAGTACAGGGTCTTGCCGTCGGGATGCACCATGATGTCCTGGGCGCCCACGGGCTTGCCGTCCACCATCCCCGGATCTTCCTCCAGCAGATAGACCTTGTCAAAGCGGTCCAGCTCACCGGTCTCCTCGTTATAGTGGAAGCTGTTCAGCAGAGCATAGTTCTCGTTGTTGACATACAGCACCTTCTTTGTGGGGTGGAACGCGGCATAACGGGGGAAGCAGGCCACCTCGGGGGCAACCCATTCATTCAGCTTGATCAGTTTGCCGTTTTCACGGTCAATGCGGTAGGTGTACACCTTGTCCATACCCTTATCGCAGACAGCCAGCATCTCGCCGCTGGGACTTCCCACAACGGCGTGGAGCCGGGAGAGGACCTCGACCAGCTGGATGTGGCCGGATACAGGGTCTACGTTGACCTGGGAATTCTCACCCTTTCCGCCGGTACCCGGATTGACGGACACATCGCAGGCATCGCCCAGGCTGCCGTCCTCGTTGATGCGGAACATGACCACCGCAGAGTCATCAAACAGCACCTCATTGGTGAACGAACCGTCCGGGCGCCTTACGATTTTCGTCACATGCCAGGGGTCGCCGCAGTGGCAGGTGACCAGATATTTCCCGCTCTTGTCAAGCCAGAGATAGGAGGGTTCCGGGGACAGCGAATCCTTCTGGTTCATCAGCGTCAGCTTTCCGGTCGCCGGGTCGATCCTGAAGGACAGCAGATAGCCTCCGCCGCCGATCTCGCCCCGGCGCTCGCCGCACTCGTCGTTGCTGTACAAAATCATGTTCTTCTCGTCCAGATACAGCTGCCCCGCCGCCACATCGGGGCGGATGGTCTCGATCAGGTTCAGTTCGCCGTTCTGCGGCTCATACGCAAAGACGGAGATCCCCTTTCCCTTGGCCGGCCTGGCCTGGAAGCTCCAGTTGCCCACATAAACAAATACTTTGCTCATCATTGTTTTCCTCCTCTAGGTCAGGTTCCGGGCCTGCTGCAGCTTTTTCAGCAGGTTCTGCACCTGAACTACAGCGCGGGTGTACTTCCCCGGCCGATCCGTCGCGCGCATATAATTACTAAAGTTTATACTTGTACTTTGGGGTGCCAGACACTATAATTTATACAAAGGGGGGCATGGCGTGAACTTTTCCAATATCAGCTATTTCCTGGCCATCGTGGAAGAGGGGAGCATCAGCGCCGCCGCGCGCAAGCTGTATATCTCCCAGCAGGCTCTCAGCGAACAGCTCAAAAAAATGGAAGCGGAAGTGGGCGCGCCCCTGCTCAAGCGGGGGAAAAGCTCCGAACTGACCGTCGCCGGGGAGTGTCTTTGCCGCGACGGGCGGGAGCTGCTGCGCATCTATAACAGCATGATGGAGGACATCCGGGACGTTACTCTGAGCCGCAAGCGGAAGATCACACTGGGGATCCCGACCTTCTGGACTCCTCCCTATTTGCCCGAGCTGCTCTCCCGCATTCATGAGAAGTACCCGGAATATGAGATCACGGTGGTCAAGCGCCAGCATACCGACATTGAGCACAACATGAACGGCGTGGACCTGTATCTCAGCTCTCTCCCACTGAGCCCGCACCTGGAAAACCACATCGTACTGGACTCAGATCCCTTTCATGTGACCTTTCAAAGAGCGCTGGCAGAGAAGGTCTACCGGGATCGGTGGGAAGCCGTGGAAGCGCAACTGATCCAAACACAGGACCTCGCTCTTTTGAGAGAAATGCCCTTTATTGCCCTGCGGGACCGCTATGGGCAGTTGATGCAGAGCCTTGATCTGATCTTTAACGAGTATCGCTTTACCCCCACATTTGGCTTTAATTCAGAAAATTTTGATTTAAACGAACACGCCTGTATCAGCGGGCAGGGGTGTCTTCTTTCCACGGAAAGCCACACCAAATGGTGGCTTTATAAAAACGAATCCCCGCAGGCAAGGGAACTTCTTTCTTATCCCGTACGAGTCACAAGCTTTGAACCCAAAATCGCCATCAGTCACAGCAAGGGTCTCCATCTTCATGCAGAAGAGATTCGCTTTATTCAGGAAGCAAAAAATATTCTCGGAATGTTGTAAGTATGACCGAAGTTCCATTGGCTCTTCGGTAAAACCAGTGTATCATCGAGCTTTGGGAAAGTCTAACAAAGTTCCCTTGGGGCCCCACAGGCAAAACATTGTACTTTTCTGATGCATCACCTCTAAATATGACACAGCGGTTTTGTAGATTTCTTCTCCCAGGAGCGGATCGTCCCTTCATCTACTTGCATGACTATCTGGCAGGAGACCAAAAGCGCCAAACGGACGGCGCCGGACGTTGCCATTCCCACGGCGGTGGGGCTAATCGTCTGCTTTCTGGTGGCGGCCGCCCCGCTGCCGGGTTTGGGTTGACTTTTGCCGGGAAACTACATAAACTATAGGAAAACCGATCAGAATAGGAAGTGAATGCCGATGGTGGATGTGGCTGTCATCGGCGG
>JBJEYS010000288.1:0-4586 GCA_051886995.1 Oscillospiraceae bacterium | reverse complement strand
CGTCGTTGCCGCCCATGCGGTTGTCGCGGGATTTGCCGATGGTGTCGATCTCGTCAATGAAGATAATACAGGGGGCCATCTTGGCGGCCTCCTTGAACAGGTCACGGACACGGGAGGCGCCCACGCCCACGAACATTTCCACAAAGTCGGAGCCGCTTATGGAGAAGAAGGGCACGTTGGCCTCGCCGGCCACGGCCTTGGCAAGCAAAGTCTTGCCGGTGCCGGGGGAGCCCACCAGCAGCGCGCCCTTGGGCAGCTTGGCGCCGATCTCGGTGTACTTGCCGGGGTTGTGGAGGAAGTCGATGATCTCTTCCAGGCTCTCCTTGGCCTCATCCTGACCGGCCACATCCTTGAAGGTCACGCCGGTCTTCTTCTCCACATACACCTTGGCGTTGGCCTTGCCCACGCCGCCGATGCCGCCCATGCCGCCGCCCATTTTGCTGAACATGAAGCGGTAGAGCAGCATCAGCAGGCCGACCATCAGCACCATGGGGACCACATAGGACAGCAGCAGGTTCACGATGTAGGAAGACTCCGGCACATATTCGGGGCCGTACTTCACATCCTGTTCATCCATCAGGGAGATCAGCTCGTCATCGGTCCAGGGGGCGGTGAGATAGGTTGTTTGTTCCTCCGTTCGGAACTCCTCCGGAATGACGGAGGCGGAGGGGTCGTTCTGCGCGGCGCTGCCCGGTTCCTGATAGGTCAGCGTGCCGTCCTTGGTCATGGACCAGCCGTCCCGGAGGTAGAAGGTGAACTCGTTGGAGTCCATGACCACCTCTTCCACGGCGCCCGCCTCTACCGCGTTGCGGAAATCGGAGTACGCTACAGTCACAGTGCCCCGGGAATTCAGACCGGACAGGAAGTAGTTGGCCAGAATGGTCAAGATCACAGCCCAGAGGATAATGGAGATGAAGCCTGTGTACTTTTTCTTATTGTTATTATTGTTGTCGGGTACCTTATTGTTTTTATTGGGAGCCAAACGAGTGTCCTCCTTTGGAAATAAAAATCGATGGGGTCAATTTACTATACCACGGCAAACATTGAAAAGCAAGAAAACAGCCGTGAACTTTCTGTAAAGAGAACCCACCGCGCCGCTTGCCATTTTATAACCAGATGTGGTATACTATTTGTTCAAAGAATGATTGGGAAGGACCGATCCAACCGAAGGATCAGGACTTTCCTGCGAAAGGCGGACACACCATGAGGGACAAGCGGCCCCGCGCAATGAATATGGATGCGGAATCCGACGGCATTATCGAAGGGCGCAACGCGGTGCTGGAGGCGCTGCGGACGGACACGCCCATCGACAAGATCTACCTGGCCAAGGGCGAGACTGACGCCACCCTGGGTCATATCGCCTCCACGGCTCGGGGCAAAGGCATTGTCGTGGTGGAAACCGACCGCCGCAAGCTGGATGAACGGAGCATTACCCACTCCCACCAGGGTGTCATCGCCGTGACCGCCGTGCGGGAGTACGCCACGGTGGAGGACATTCTCAATGCCGCCCGGGAGAAGGGGGAACCCCCTCTGATCGTGGTGTGCGATGAACTGTCCGATCCCCACAACCTGGGGGCGGTCATCCGCACCGCCGAGTGCGCGGGTGCCCACGGCGTTATCATTCCCAAGCGCCGCTCCGCCGGTTTGACCGCCATCGTGGCCAAGACCTCCGCCGGCGCAGTCAGCCATGTGCCCGTGGCCCGGGTGCCCAACCTGCCCGCCCTGCTGAAGGACCTGAAAAAAGAGGGCGTTTGGGTATTCGGCACCGCCGCCGACGGGGACACTTGCCTGTATGACGCCGACCTGAAGGGCCCCGCAGCCATTGTCATCGGCAGCGAGGGGGACGGTATGGGCCGCCTGGTGGCCGAGACCTGTGATTTTAAGGTGTCCATTCCCATGAGGGGCAAGCTCAATTCACTCAACGCCTCCGCCGCCGCGGCCATTCTGCTGTACGAGGCGGTCCGGCAGAGGATCTCTTAATAACAGGTGATTTGATCCATGGCAAAAGACTGGGACGACGATCTGGATACGCCCGATCAGGACTTCTCGCTGGACGAGATCCTGGCGGAGTTTTCCTCCTCCCGCAAGCGGGAGGGGGACACTGTCGCGCCCAAACGCAGAATTCCTGTCACCCGGGAGAGCGCCCCTCAGCCGCCGGAACCGCCTTCCCGGCCGGCGCGGCCCACCCGGCCCGCGCCGGAGAAGATCCCGGAAAAGGCACCCCGGGAGACTGGGGAAAAGGTCATCCGCTTCCCCGGCGAGGCCCTGCGGGAGCCCCCGGCGGTTGAGCCGCAGGAGCCGGCCCGCCCCGCCGCCGCACCGGAGGAAGCGGAAGAACCGGGGGAGGAGACCTTCCTGACCCGACTGGTCAAAAAGGCCAACGACTACGCCGCCCGGATGTTTGAACATGCGGAGCCCACGCCGGAGGAACAGGAAGCCGAGCGCTACCTCCCCGGCGTGGACGAGGAGCGTCCCCGCTGGCAGTGGAAGTCCCGGGTGCCCCGGCGCCGCCGCGTGCGCACCTGGCCGGACACCCCGCCCCAGGAACTGGCGAACAAATACGGGAAAGGGCTCGGCTCTCTGCGGGTACGGCGGATTCTGGTGTTTCTGCTGATCCTTCCCCTGCTCTATCTGACCCTGGCTGTTTCCCTGCCCCTTCCCCTGCCCGGGATGCTGGGGGAGCGCTGGCTGCAGGTCTGGGTGTGCACGGGCATTCAGGCGCTGGCCCTGATCCTGAGCTATGACCTGGTGCTTTCCGGGCTGACCCATCTGGGAGCGGATACCCTGACCGTTCTGGCCGCCCTGGCCACCCTGGCCGACGCCTGCACCATGAATCTGCTGCACACACGGGAGGGCGACCTGCCCTACAGCCTGGTCTCCGTCCTGGCCCTGGGCATCGCGCTCTGGGGCCGGTATATGAAGCGGCTGACCCAGCGCGTCTCCTGCCGCACGGCGGCTGCCGCCAAGACTCCCTACCTGGTCACGCTGGACGAGGAGAAGTGGGACGGTCGGGCGGTCTTCGCCAAGTGGTCGGGCACCACGGAAGGGTTCGGCAGCCAGATCCAGTCGGACGACGGCGCCAAGCGGGTGTTCCGCCCCATGGCCGCCCTGCTGATCCTGGCCTGCCTGCTGTTTTCTACCATCTCCTCGGTGGGCAAGGGCCGCCCGGAGCTGTTTTTCTGGTGCCTGTCCGCCCTGCTCTGCGCCGCCGCCTCCCTGTCCGGGGCGCTGGCCTTCTCCCTGCCTTCCCGCTTTTTGTCCCGCCGCCTGGCGGGCGTGGGCGCCGCCCTGGCCGGGTGGGAGGGCATCCGCCGGCAGACCAGGGACGCCGGCATCCTGCTGACCGAAACCGATCTGTTTCCCCCGGGTTCTGTGGCCCTGAACGGCGTAAAAGTCTTCCAGAACTACCCCCTGGACAAGGTGATCTCGGTCACCGCCACCCTGATCCGGGATACGGGCAGCGGTCTGGACCGCACCTTCCATGAACTGCTGCGCAGCCAGGGCACCGTCTACCGAAAGGCGGAGGATCTGCGCTGCTACGAGGGCGGCGCCTCCGCCGTCATTCGGGGTGAACAGGTGCTGGTGGGCAGCGCATCCTTTATGCACCTGATGGAGGTGACCCTGCCCCAGGGCCTGAACGTGAAAAATGCCGTGTTCTGCGCCATTGACGGGGAACTGGCGGGCATTTTCGCTCTTAGCTATGCCCTGCACGCCACTGTGCGCCCGTCCCTCTCCGCGCTGATCGACAACAAGATCTCTCCCATCCTGGCCACCCGGGATTTTAATTTGATTCCCGCCATGCTCCGCCAGCGCTTTAAACTTCCGGTGGAGAAAATGGAGTTTCCCGAGCAGGAGCGCCGCCGGGCCTTGTCCGAAGCACGGCAGCGCCACGACCCCCCGCTGGTCTGCGTCCTCTGCCGGGAGGGGATCGGCCCCCTGTCCGAGGCGGTGGTGGGCGCCAAGCGCCTGTACCTGGCCACCCGGATCAGCTCGGTCCTGGCTGTGATCGGCTCGGTGATCGGCGTACTGCTGGCCTTCTACCTGACCGCCCAGGCGGCCTTCGCCTCCCTGTCGGTGCTCAATCTGCTGGTGTTCCTGCTGATGTGGCTGGTGCCCACCCTGCTGATCGCCGGCTGGGTCAATCGCTATTAGATATGAAAACCGGAAGTTTTCCAGAACGGAAAACTTCCGGTTTCCCTTTACACCTGCAGCGCCCAGTTCAGCATCAGCAGCAGTCCGAACCCGGGTACGCCCAGCAGGGCCACCACCAGGGCGTTCACCAGGTTGACCCCCAGGGTCACGCCGATGAGCCCGCCCACCTGACTGAAGGCAAACAAACCGGCCAGCCCCGCCGCCGTGCGTCCCAGCAGCCGCAGCAGCCCCCGCAGAGGGCGGCGCAGCACGCCGATGGCCACGAGCAGGAGGACGGCCCCGATGGTCATACTTACCCACGGCGCCATCTCAGACCTCCGCCGCCGGAAGGACCGGCGGCTGCTCCAGCTCCCGCACCCGCCGCAGCAGATAGGAGTAACGGCTCTGCAGGGCGTTGATCTCAAACACATAGGACTCGATCAGGTCGGGGTCGC
>JBJEYS010000287.1:3890-21960 GCA_051886995.1 Oscillospiraceae bacterium | reverse complement strand
TCGAGATCATGGGCAAGGGCGACGAGGCCCGGGCCCAGATGAACCGCACCATCTTTACCGACGTAAAGGGGACCCACTGGGGCCGGGGCTATGTGAACCTGGCCGCCACCATGGTCCTGGATGAGAGCACCGGGACCCGCCTGATGATGGGCACCGGCAGCGGCCGCTTCGAGCCGGAGCGGGACATCTCCTACCGGGAGGCGGTCACTCTGATCCTGCGAATGCTGGGCTACGGGGCGGAGGCGGAGCGCAACTGGCCCGCGGGCGCCGTCCAGACCGCGGCGGAGCTGGGCCTGGACGAGGGGCTGAACGTCAGCGACCCCGCCGCAGCGCTGACCCGGGGCCAGGCCGCCCTCCTTTTCTGCCGCCTGCTGGCCACCCCGGCCAAGGGCGAGGAGGAGCCCTACGCCCATAAGCTGGGCACCCTGGTGGAGGATGCCATCATCCTGTCCGTCGACGCCACCCTCAACGGCCAGTCCGGGTGGGTCGTTGCGACCAAAGGCGGACCCTACCGTGCCAGGGGCTCCGTGGACAGCGGCCTGGTGGGCCGGCGGGGCGACCTCCTGCTGGACCGGGACGGCCGTTTTATTACCCTGCTGATCGATGAATCCCAGTGTGTCACCGTCACCGTCTCCCGCACCCAGGGCAATTACCTCCACGCCGCGAACGGGGTGCGCTACACCCTTGCGGACGACACCCCCGTCTACTCCGGCGCGTCCGGCGAGGTCAGCACCTATCAGGAGACGCTGCCCTCCATTAAGCCCGGCGATGTGGTCACCCTCTACCTGGACGCAGGTCAGGTCGTCGGCATGTTCCGCTCCTCCGCCTCGGTGGAGAGCGGCTTCCTGGTGGCGCAGGGAACGGTCTCCGCCGCCAGTCTCTACCCCCTGACCGGGGGAGCCTCCGATTATACCGTGCGCAAAAACGGCAGCACCATCTCCCTTCAGGAGATCAAGAAGTACGATGTGCTGACCTATGACGCCGTTTCCAAGGTACTCTACGTCAGCGACACCCGCATCAGCTGTGTGTATGAAAATGCTGCCCCCTCTCTCAGCGCCCCCTCCGCCATTACAGTTCTGGGCGGAAACACCTTTGACGTGATGGCTGACGCCATGGACACCCTCGCTCAGTTCCGCATCGGCCAATCCTTCACCCTGCTGCTGACCGCGGACGGCCGGGTAGCCGGGGCCGTCCAGAGCGGGACCACCGGCAACGCCATGGGCCTGGTCAGCGGCGATAAGCTGACCCTGACCGGGATCAACAAAACGCTGGACCTGAGCAAGGCCGGCGACACCGCCCGGCTGGACGGCCAGCTGGTGTACGTCTCCGGCTCTCACGGCCAGATCAACCTGCGAAAGGTGCCCCTCTCCACCAGCACGGGCAGCTTTGAGAAAGCTTCCATGCGGCTGGGCAGCCTGAGCGTCAGCGGCAGCGTGCGCATCTACGAGCAGGGGGCCGACGGCCTGACCGCCGTTTCCCTGTCCTCTCTGCCCGCCACGGTGCCCGCGTCCGGGATCAGCGGCTACCGCACCGACTCCTCCGGCAAGGTGGATCTGATCGTGCTGCGCGACTCCTCCGGGGACGGCTATACCTACGGACGGATCGAGTTCGTCAGCAAGTCCGAGATGGAATACAAACCCGGCGGTGATCCTCTGCGCGAAGGCGGAGGAAACTACACCTACAATTCGTCCACCCAAACACTGACGATCACCGACGGAAGCATTGTGGTAACGGGCGTCGTATTTGAAAACGGATATGCCTATCAAAACGGATACCGCCTGGACGTCAACGGGAAACGGATCGACTGGGAAGGTTATCTGGTGGATGGATACGGAAACCGCATCAGGGAGCAGCAGGACGTCCTTTATCTGAGATTTACCACCCCCGACGGGTCCCGGGAGTACCGTTCGACGAGCGCGCACGGCTCCGCCGGATTCGGCGTCATCACCACCTACACCGATTGGGATGGCGTGGAGTTCGCGTCGGTCAAGTCAACTTTGACCGCGGTCACCAATGTCCGCTCCGCCGACTTCTACACCGTGGACGGCGTGACCTATGTGCAGGCCAAGGGCCAGACCTATGAAGTGGCCGACAATGTGCTCTGCTACAACGCCTCCGCTTCCGGCAGCCGGTGGATCTGGGGCGCGAATGAGGGCAGTTATGTATATACCACCGAAAACCTGTGGTTTGACAGCCTGCTGGAAGCCCGCACCTTCTCCGACACGCTGACCATTTATGTGGACTCCGTGGGCCAGAAGGTCCGGGCAGTCAGCGCCTGAATTTTTGAATCAGCGGGGCGCGCCGTGATCTGCGGCGCGCCCCTGCGCTGAGATCCGGCGATTTGAGGGGGCGCAGTGCCCCAAGGAGGAAGAAAACGAAGTGGATACCGCGAAGATCCTTGTTGTGGAGGACGATCCCGACATCAACCGCCTGCTCTGCACCATTCTGGAGGGAGCGGGCCACACCTGCCGCGCCGCTTTCTCCGGCAGCGAGGCCATGCTGTGGGCGGAAAAATACGACTACGACCTGATCCTGCTGGACCTGATGCTCCCCGGCCTGACGGGGGAGGAGTTCATCGCACAGCTGCGGCGGAGCAAGACCATGCCCGTCATCGTTCTGTCCGCCAAGGTGGCGGTGGACGACCGGGTGAATGTGCTGCGTCTGGGGGCGGACGACTTCATCCCCAAGCCCTTTGACAACGAGGAGGTGCTGGCCCGGGTGGAGGCCCAGCTGCGGCGGTCCCGCCGCTTCTCCCGCAGCGAGGGCGCTTCGGAACTGACCTGGGGCGGGCTGAGACTCAGCCGGGAGAACCACACCGTCACTGTGGATGGGCAGGAGACGGCCCTGACCACCCGGGAGTTTGCCATCCTGGCCCTGCTGATGGAGCATCCCAAGCGGGCCTTCTCCCGCGCGCAGATCTACGAATCGGTGTGGGGCGGGGCGTTCATGGGGGACGACAACACGGTGAACGTCCATGTCAGCAACCTGCGCGCCAAGCTGGCCAAGGCCTGCCCCGACCGGGAGTTTGTCAAGACCGTCTGGGGTATCGGGTTTAAGATGGCGGAGCTGTGAGGGCAGCCGAACAGGGGAGCTTGGACCGGAGCGAGGAAGAGAAACCGAAGAAGCGCAAAGCGGTTCTGTTTCAAGCCCGAGCCGGAGGGAAAGCGACCCGTTGTGCGGCCAGCCCGAGCGCGACAACGATATCTTAATCTTTTCTTTACACTTTCTTTGAGGGGCTTTGAGACTTTCCCGGTAGAATGTAGCCAACCTCAAAGGAAAGGCAGGAACTGATATGAGTGACATTGTACTGGCCACCCACGGTCTGAGCCGGGCCTATGGCAAAAGCTTTGCCCTGGACCGGGCCGACCTGACGGTGCGCAAAGGAGATATTTACGGCCTGGTGGGCCGCAACGGGGCGGGCAAGACCACCCTGATGCGGCTGGTCACCGGACAGAGCACCCCAACCGCCGGGTCGGTGGAGCTGTTCGGACAGACGGGCCGGGATCTGGAGCGAGCCCGGAACCGCACGGGGGCCATGATCGAGATCCCCTCCTTCGCCCCCTTCCTGACCGCCCGGGAGAACCTGGAATACTACCGCATCCAGCGGGGCATCCCCGGCAAGGATGTGGTGGACGAGGTGCTGGAGGCGGTGGAGCTGCGGGATACCGGGAAGAAGAAATTCAAGTCCTTTTCCCTGGGCATGAAGCAGCGCCTGGGCCTGGCCCTGGCCCTGATGAACCACCCGGATTTTCTCATCCTGGACGAGCCCATCAACGGTCTGGACCCGGAGGGGGTGGCCGAGTTCCGCGCGCTGCTGCGGCAGCTGAACCGGGAGCGGCAGACCACGATCCTGATCTCCAGCCACATCCTGACCGAGTTGTCCAGTGTGGCCACCTGCTATGGCTTTTTGGAGAAAGGCAGGCTGCTGGAGGAGATCTCCGCTGAAAAGCTCCATGAAAAGTGCCGCACCTGCCTGCGCCTGACGGTGGACGACGCGGCCAAAGCTGCCGCGGTGCTGGAGCGGGAGCTGGGCGCGGAGCAGTACGAGGCGCTGCCCGGCAATGTGATCGAGCTGTACGAGCTGCTGGACCGGCCCCAGGCGGTGTCCGCTGCTCTGGCGGCGGGGGGCGTGGCCCTGCTGGGGATGGAGCAGAAGGGCAGCGACCTGGAAGCCTACTTCCTGAACCTGATCGGAGGTGGGCAGGCATGCTGAACTACATCCGTGCTGAATTTTACAAGGTGCTCCGCCGCAAATACACTTGGATCACCCTGGCCATCGCGCTGGCCCTGGAGGCTCTGCTGGTGTCCGGCTGGGTGTTCACCAATGCCCACGGAAACCATGTGGACTTTTATTCCGGAGCCGGAATGCTGGCAGCGATGCTCACCGTCGGTTTTTACGCCACACTGCTGACCGGCGACATGGTGTTTGCCGGCCAGTATAAGAACTCCACCCTGAAAAACGAGGTGTCCTTCGGCCTGAGCCGGGGCCGCATCTATCTGGGCAAGCTGACCGTGCAGATCATTATGTCCGTGCTGTTCTGCGTCGTCATGGTGGCCTTTTATGTGGGAGCGTGCTGGCTCACTCTGTACCATGACCCGGAGGCGGACCGGCTGGCCCTGAGGATCGTGGGCTATTGCCTGGTCACGGTATTTCCTCTGTGGCTCGGCGTTCAGGCGGTGATCTGCGCGTGTATGTTCCTTTTTAAAAGCGAACTGGGCGGCGCGTTCCTCGCCGTGGGAGTCTTTGCCGTGCTGCCCAATGTGATCTGGCTGGCAGCCGCGCTGATCAGCGGCTCCGACGGAAATCTTGTAGGGGACGCGCTGATGGCGCTCTACAATCATATGCCCACAGTGCTGGCGGACAACGCAAAAACGGTGGTGGGCGACTGGGCCTTCTGCGGCAAGGCGTGGCTCGTGGGCGCGGTGTGGTTCGCCGTGTTTACCGCTCTCGGCCTGGCGGGATTCCGCAAGAAAGAGATCAAATAACGAGAAGGGGCGGCGCTTATGAAAACCGCGATTACCATCATACTGATCCTGCTGTGCGCCGCTCTGATCGGCTACATTGTCACGCTGGAGCGGGGGATGCGCCGGGCCGGGGAGCAGGTCAAAAGCCAGATGGAGAACCGCTCCACGGCGCGCATTGCAGTGCCCTGTCCCAGCCCCGCCGCCGAGGAGCTGTTCCGGGCCGTCAACAAGCTGATGGAGCAGCGCCTGGTGGAGGGAGTGGTCTACCGCCGAAAGGAGCAGGACCTGCGCCGCCAGATCGCCAACGTGTCCCACGACCTACGCACGCCGCTGACCTCCATTCTGGGTTACCTCCAGCTTTTGGAGCGGGAGGACCTGCCCGAAGAGCAGCGCCGGGAGTACCTGGCCGTGGTGGAAAGCCGCGCCCGCACCTTGCAGACCCTCATCACCGCCTTTTATGACCTGTCCCGGGCGGAGGGCGGCGAGTGGAAGCTGGAGCGGGAGCCGGTGGACCTGGCCCGGGAACTGAGCGACCAGCTGGCCGCCGCCTATGAGCAGCTGGAGGGAGCGGGCATCCGGGTCAGCGTGGAGATCGAGCCGGACCTGCCCCCGGTGTGGGGCGACCGGAACGCGGTGGTCCGGGTGCTGTCCAATTTGCTGACCAACGCCCTGAAGCACGGCTCCGACCATCTGGACGTCAGCCTGCGGCGGGAGGGGGACCGGGTGGTGTCCTCCTTCTCCAACGGCGCGCCGGACATGACAGACGAGGACGCGGACCATGTCTTCGAGCGGTTCTACACCGCCGACCGCACCCGCACCGGCCGGAACACAGGCCTAGGTATGGCCATTGTCAAGGCTCTGGCGGAGCAGATGGGCCATGAGGTGAGCGCCGATCTGCAGGACGGAGAGTTTTCCGTGACCGTCCGATGGAAGACCGCAAGAGCGTAACAAGTCCCCCTGCCTGTTTCCGCAGCGCGATTAAAGCGCGGGAAACGGGGCATACTGGCAGCAGAAAAAAGAAGGGGGCGGTCTCACATGGTGGAACAGGATACGATCCGGCTGCTGCGGGAATGTGACGCGGGCGTCAAGATGGGCGTGGCGTCGATCGACGAGGTTTTGGACGACGTCCATGCGGATTCCATGAAGCAGTGCCTTTCGGACTGTAAATCCGCGCATGAAAAACTGGGAGACGAGATCCAGACGCTTCTGGACCGGTACCACGACGACGGGAAAGAGCCGAGCCCGATGGCGAAAAGCATGTCATGGGTCAAGACGAATCTGAAGCTGGCGATGAACCGATCGGACGCGGTGATCGCGGACCTGATGACCGAAGGCTGCAACATGGGTGTCAAATCGCTCAGCAGGTTTTTGAATCAGTACGAGGCGGCGGACGAAACGTCGAAGGACATCGCCAAAAGGCTGATCGGCCTGGAGGAACAGCTCGCGGTCGATCTGCGCCGCTTTTTGTAAGCGTCTTTAAGCACAAAACCCGCCGGTGGCATCTGCCTCCGGCGGGTTATTCTTTCGGCGGCGCCTTGCGCAGCAGCTCGGACACGCCGATATAGAGCAAGTATACCCCAAAGCATTTGCGCAGCAGCTCCACATCCAGGGCCGTGGCCACCCAGGCGGCGACGGCGGTGCAGACAAGACCGGCGGTGATGGCGGGAATGGCGGCTTTTTTCTCGATATATCCGTTTTTGATGTGGGAGGGCAGGGCGGTGGCCGCCGCGGGCAGGAAATAGAGCAGATTGATCCCCTGGGCCAACGTCTGTTCCACCCCGGCGAAGGCGGTCAGGTAGATCAGCAGCAGGGTGCCGCCGCCGATGCCGAAGCCGGAGAGCACCCCGGTGACCGCCCCGGCCAGGGCGGCGAGGAGCCAGGCTGTCATAGCAGCGCCTTCACCCCTCCATAGATAATTAAGAGGGCAAAGGCCCGGCGCAGCCAGGTCATGTTCAGCTTTTTAAATACCTTCCCGCCGACCCAGCCGCCCACCAGTCCGCCGACCAGATAGGGCAGGGCGGTCATCAGGTCCAGGCCGCCCCGGAAAAAGTAGATGACGGAGGACAGGACGCACAGGGGCAGGATGACGGCCACCGAGGTGGCAAAGGCCTGCCGCTGGGAAAGCCCGCACCGGCGCACCAGCAGGGGGACCAGGATCATGCCGCCCCCGCCCCCGAAGAAGCCGTTGGCCAGGCCCGCCGCGCCCCCGGCCAGGGCGGGGGCCAGCCAGGAGCGTTTTTCCTTCTCCATAGCCTTAATGCTTCGATTTGGGCTTAAAGATCAGGGCCACCAGCAGTCCGAAGAAGATGGCGGCGGTGATGCCTCCGGCAGCGGCGGTGACGCCCCCGGTGAAGGCACCCAGAATGCCCATCTCGTCCACGGCCTTGGCCACACCCTTGGCCAGCAGATAGCCGAACCCGGTCAGGGGCACGGTGGCGCCCGCGCCGCCCCACTGCACCAGGTATTTGTAAATTCCAAGGCCGCCCAGCACCACCCCGGCCACCACATAGAGCACCAGGATGCGGGCGGGGGTCAGCTTGGTCTTGTCGATCAGGATCTGTCCGATCAGGCACAGAAGCCCGCCGCACAGAAAGGCGTTCAAATATTCCATACGATGTTCTCCTTACGCTTCAAGCGCCACCGCGTGGCAGATGGAGGGGATGGACTCTCCCTGCTGGGTGGAGGTGGGGGAGAGCAGGGCCCCGGTGGGGCAGAAGAGGATGCGCTTCCAGCGGCCTTCCTCCAGGGCGGGCAGCAGATGGCCGGTCAGCACCACGGCGGCGCAGCCGCAGCCTGAGCCGCCGCAGTGGACGTCCTGGCGCTCCAGGTCGTAGACCAGAAGTCCACAGTCCGTATAGTTGTTCAGCTTTACACCGTCCCGGGCAAAGAAATCGGTGACGATCTCATGGCCCAGCTTGCCCAGGTCGCCGGTGGCGATCAGGTCGTAGTCCTCCGGCGTGCGGCCGGTGTCCTGAAAGTGGGCGCGCAGGGTGTCATAGGCGGCGGGAGCCATGGCGGCGCCCATATTGTTGGCGTCGGTAATGCCCTTATCCACGATCTTGCCCACGGTGGCGTGGGTGACCTTCGGCCCCTTGCCGGAGTTTGCCACAATGACGGACCCCGAGCCGGTGACCGTCCACTGGGACGTGGGGGGACGCTGCCCGCCGTACTCCACAGGGGTGCGGTACTGCCGCTCCGCCGTGCAGAAGTGGGAGGAGGTCACCGCCGCCGCCAGCTTGCCGAACCCGGCGTCCACCAGCATGGCGGCCAGAAGCAGGCTCTCCCCCATGGTGGAGCAGGCACCGTACAGCCCCAGAAAGGGCACCTTCTGCGCCCGGGCGGCGAAGGAGGAGGAGATGCACTGGTTGAGCAGGTCGCCCGCCAGCAGAAAGTCCAGGTCGGCGGTCTGCTTGCCGGCGTTCTTCAGGGCGTTTTTCAGAGCCTGCTCCTGCATGGCGCACTCCGCCTTTTCCCAGGTCTTTTCCCCAAAGTAGTCGTCCTGCGATACAAAGTCGAAACGGGCGGACAGGGGACCCTCTCCCTCTTTTTTGCCCACCACGTTGCCGTGGCCGATCACCACGGGCGGGGTGGAGAAGGCCACCGTCTGAGCGCCCAGTCGTTTGCTGTCCATGTTTTGGCTCCTTCTTTGAATATTTGTCTGTAGTATGGATGAAAATTCGGAAAATATGAGGGTGGTAAAATGTTTGATTTTCCGTTATAATATATCTATTAAAAAATTCGACGAGATTTGGGAGGCTGTATCCCATGGTGGAGGAAGGAAAACGTACCATCGCGTATCTCTGTCCCGCGTGCCGCCAGCCGGTGGTCATCGAGCGCAGTGTGTTCCAGCTGGCGGCGGCCCCGGCGGAGCTGCCCTGCCCCTGCGGCAAGTCGGCGGTGCACACCGAGATGATGGGCGACCGGTGTAAGCTGACGGTGCCCTGCCTGTTCTGCGGCAAGGACCATACGGTGGTCTGCTCCACCCACGCCTTTCTCCATGAGAAGTGCCTGGCCTTTTCCTGCGCCGCCTCGGGGCTGGACTGCTGCTATGTGGGAGAGGAGGAGGCGGTCTTTGCCGCCACCCGCCGGCTGGAGGAGGCCGTGGACAAGCTGGAAGCCGAGTCGGGCGAGCGGGGGGCTTTCCTGGATGAGATCATCATGCATGAGGTGCTCTCCGAGCTGAAGGACATCGCCCAGCGGGGCGGCATCTCCTGCACCTGCGGGTCGAAGGAGTGGAAGCTCCAGGTCAACTACAGCTCGGTGGACCTGTTCTGCGCCCAATGCGGCGGCGTGCTGCGGCTGCCTGCCGCCACCGCCAGCGATCTGGAGGACATCTGCTGCAAATACACATTGCAGATCAAGGGAAAGGACTGACCATGTTCTACGAAGACACATACCGGGTGTGCGCCCGGGACACGGACCCCTTCAACCAATGCCGGCCCTCCTCCGTGCTCAATCTTCTGCAGGAGGCGGCCACCCAGGCGGCGGTGGAGCTGCACGTCTCCCGGGATGAGATCACAGCGAAGTACAACTGCTTCTGGATGCTGGTGCGTATGTGGTACCGGCTGGACAAGCCCCTGTACTGGGACGACCGCCTGACCGTGCGCACCTTTCACCGGGGCGGCAAGGGCGTGTCCATGTACCGGGACTTTGACCTGTACCGCAACGGCGAGCCCATCGGCGAGGCGGTGTCCACCTGGGTCATGGCCGACCTGGACACCCACAAGCTCATGCGCCTGTCCGACGTGGAGGAGTTCGCCGGCACCACCGGCGGGGAGCTGTGCAAGTCCGTCAAGCTGCACCGGGCCCATATGCCGGAGCAGATGCAGCCGGCGGAGGAGCGGCTGCTCCACTACAGCGACACCGACATCAACGGCCATGTGAACAATGTGCGCTATGCCGACTTTGCCTGCGATGCCATCCACCTGGAGCGGGAGGGGGCGGGGAAGTTCGTCTCGTCCTTCCAGATCAGCTACTTAAAGGAGTGCCGCCCCGGGGAGACCATCACCCTGTCCGCCGGGCAGACGGACGGCTCCTGGTGTGTGATCGGCGCCGACGCCGCGGGCACGGAGCGGTTTGAGGCGGCGATCAAGCTGGAAAACATCCCATAAATATCCCTTGACATCCCACGAAACCCGGCGTAAAATAGGAAAAATTTATAAATATATAAATATGATTGAGGAGCTGAACGCCCATGAACGCAGAAACGAAGTTTGTCAAACAGGGCCTGACCTTTGACGATGTGCTGCTGATCCCCGCGGCGAGCGACATTCTGCCCGCCGACATCGACCTGCACACCAGGCTGACCAAGAAGATCAAGCTGAACATCCCCGTCATGAGTGCCGCCATGGATACCGTCACCGAGTACCGCATGGCCATCGCCATCGCCCGTGAGGGCGGCATCGGCATTATTCATAAGAATATGTCCATCGGCGCCCAGGCCGAGCAGGTTGACATGGTCAAGCGCAGTGAGAACGGCGTTATTACCAACCCCTTCTGGCTGAGCCCGGGCCACACCCTGGCCGAGGCCGACGAGCTGTGCGCCAAGTACAAGATCTCCGGCGTGCCCATCTGCGACAACGGCAAGCTGGTCGGCATCATTACCAACCGCGACATGAAGTTTGAGACCGATATGTCCAAGCTCATCGACAACGTGATGACCAAGGAGAACCTGGTCACCGCGCCCGAGGGCACCACCCTGGCCGAGGCCAAGGAGATCCTGCGCCAGCATAAGATCGAGAAGCTGCCCATCGTGGACAAGGACTTCCGCCTGAAGGGCCTGATCACCATTAAGGACATCGAGAAGGCCGAGGTGTATCCCAACTCCGCCCGTGACGAGAAGGGCCGCCTGCTGGTGGGCGCCGCCATCGGCGTGACCCCCGACGTGCTGGACCGCGCCAAGGCCCTGATCGAGGCCGGCGCCGACGTGCTGGCTCTGGACTCTGCCCACGGCCACTCCAGGAACATTCTGGAGTGCGTCAAGCGCATCAAGGCTGTTTTCCCCGACGTGCAGCTGATCGCCGGCAACGTGGCCACCGCCGAGGGCACCCGCGCCCTGATCGAGGCGGGCGCCGACTGCGTAAAGGTGGGCATCGGCCCCGGCTCCATCTGCACCACCCGCGTGGTGGCCGGTATCGGCGTGCCCCAGATCACCGCCGTCTATGACGCCGCCCGGGCCGCCGCCGAGTACGACGTGCCCATTATCGCCGACGGCGGTATCAAGTACTCCGGCGACATCGCCAAGGCGCTGGCTGCCGGCGGCAGCGTGGTCATGCTGGGTTCCCTGCTGGCCGGCTGTGAGGAGTCCCCGGGCGACACCGAGGTCTACCAGGGCCGCCAGTTCAAGGTCTACCGCGGTATGGGCTCCCTGGGCGCCATGGCCTGCGGCTCCAAGGACCGCTACTTCCAGACCAACAACAAGAAGCTGGTCCCCGAGGGCGTGGAAGGCCGCGTGCCTTACAAGGGACTGGTGGGCGAGACCATCTATCAGATGATGGGCGGCCTGCGCTCCGGCATGGGCTACACCGGCTGCCACAACATCGAGGAACTGCATGAGAAGGCCCAGTTCGTGCAGATCACCGCGGCCGGCCTGCGCGAGAGCCATCCCCACGACATCTATATCACCAAGGAAGCGCCCAACTACACCGTCAGCCCCCAATAAATATACCGAAAAGACGGCGCCCGGATCCGTTCCGGGCGCCGTTTTACGTTGACATGATGCGGTCCGGCGTGGTATCTTCAGGTTAGCTTGACTGGTGTGGAGAGACATATGATCGTTTTTGATTTGGAATGGAACAGCGGCTACGGCAAGGCGCGCCTGGATGAGATCCTGCAGATCGGCGCGGTGCGGCTGGACCGCCTGGGCGGAAGGATCACGGGGACCTTCAATGTCCTCATCCGGCCCAGCGTCCACAAGAAACTGGGCGTGGCGGCCAAAGAGATCCTGGATATGCAGACGCTCCGGAACGCGGAACTGAATTTCCCTCAGGCGCTGGTGGCGTTTTTGCAGTGGTGCGGCAACGAGACGGAGTTTGCCGCCTGGGGCGGTAGCGACATGGAGGTACTGCGCCAGAACTGCACCCATTGGAAGCTCCCCATGCCCACATGGGAGAAGGTCTATGACCTCCAGGCCTCCTTCTCCGCCCTGCTGGGCACAGCGCAGTCTGTCGCCCTGTACCGGGCCGTGGAATATTGCGGCATCCCGGACTGCCTGGACTGCCACAACGCACTGTGTGATGCGGTGTATACGGCCATCATCGGGGAATGGGTCGCGGGCGGCGGAACACTGCTGGAGGCGCTGCCCCGCAGGGTGCAGCGGCTGTCCCACGCCGACTTTCCGAAGCAGGAGCGCCGAAGGGTTGGGCCCTTCCCGTCCTGGGAGGCCGCCCTCGACAGCCGCGACAGCCGCAGAGCGACCTGCCCCCAGTGCGGGAAAAGAATTTGGGTCAAGACCTGGCACTACCGTTTTTCCCAACAGGCGTATGCCGACTTCTGCTGCCCGGAGCACGGGTGGTTTCTCTGCCGCCTGACCCTGGCGCGGCAGGAGGACGGAATCTGGCGCGGCCGGCAGACCGTTCCCGTCCTGACGCGGAGCCTGATCTGGGAATTCCACGCGGCGACAAAAAGCAACAGCTATGCCTGCACAACGACCGGGAAAAAGCGCCGCCGCCGGCGGACTGCCCGGAAACGCGCGACAGGGGCCGGTATAGCTGCGCAATCCGGGTAAGAAAATGAGGAGGTGAGCGCCGTGCTGACGCTGCTGTTGGGCCGGGCGGGGACCGGAAAGACCGACACCATTTTGAACCGCCTGGGGGAGGACGCCAAGGTGCGTCCCCAGCTGCTCCTTGTGCCCGAGCAGTACTCCCACGACACCGAGCGGCGGCTGTGCAAGGCTCTGGGCAACGCCGGGGCCCGCCGGGCCGAGGTGCTCTCCTTCACCCGCCTGTACAGCCGGGTGTGCGACCGGGCGGGGGGCGGCGCTGCGCCCTGCCTGGACGCGGGCGGGCGGCTGCTGCTCATGCGCGCCGCCGTGCAGGAGGTGGGGGAGAGCCTGACCGTCTACCGCAACCCCTCCCGCAAAAGCGCTTTCCTGACCGGCCTGATCGCCACGGCGGACGAGTGTAAGAGTTACCGGGTCGCCCCGGAGCAGCTCCTGGACGCGGCGGAGACCATCGGCGGCCTGGAGGGGGACAAGCTCCACGACCTGGGGCTGATCTTCGGCGCCTACGACGCTCTGACCGCCCGCATCGCCGCCGACCCCCGGGACAAGCTGACCCGCCTGGCGGAAGCGATCAAAACATGCGGCTGGCCGTCCGGTTATGGTGTATGGGTGGATAGCTTTACAGACTTTACACCCCAGGAGGCTCTGGTGCTGCAGCGGCTGCTGGAGGGGGGCAATTCCCTGACCGTGGCCCTGACCTGCGACAGCCTGGACGGGGCGGACGACGACATTTTCGCCCCCGCCCGCCGCACCGCCCACACCCTGCTGCGCTTGGCGAAGGAGGCCGGTGTGCAGGCCAAGGTGGAGGTTCTGAGCGAGACCGGGGGCCGCGCCTCCACCCTGCTCCATCTGGAGGAAAACCTCTTTGCCCACCCCGGAACGGTGTGGGAGGGGGAGTGCCCCGAAATCGCCGTCTTTGCCGCCGACAGCGTCCGCTCCGAGGTGGAATATGCCGCCGCGACGATTTTAAAATATGTGCGGGAGGAGGGCTGGCGCTTCCGGGACTTTGCCGTGGCCGCCCGGAGTTTTGACGCCTACGCCGACCAGGTGGAGAACGTGTTTGCCCGGTACGGGGTACCCGTCTTCCTGAGTACCGTCACCGACATTCTGGAAAAGCCCGTCCTGACCCTGATTACCGCCGCCCTGGACACCGTGTCCGGGGGCTATCAGTATGAAGACCTGTTCCGCTATCTGAAGACCGGCCTGACCGACCTGACCGACGAGGAGCGGGACCTGCTGGAAAACTACGCCATCACCTGGGATCTGCGGGGCTCCCGCTGGACCCAGAAGGCCGACTGGACCATGCACCCGGACGGATACGGCCTGCCGTTTTCGGAGGCGGACACCGCCGCCCTGGCCACCCTGAACGCCAGCCGCCGCAAGGTGACGGAGCCGCTGGAGCGGCTGCGGAAAAATAAGGACAAGACCGGCCGGGGCTTCGCACTGGCGCTGTACCGCTTTCTGGAGGACATCGGCCTGCCCGAGCGCCTGACGGTCCGGGCCGGCGAGCTGGAGGAGGCGGGGGAGCGCAAGCTGGCCGACGAGTACCGGCAGCTGTGGGAGATTCTGACGGGCGCGCTGGAGCAGTGCGCCCTGCTGCTGGCGGACACCGAACTGGAGCTGGAGGAGTTTGCAAGCCTGTTCAAGCTGGTGCTCAGCCAGTACGATGTGGGCACCATCCCCGTGTCCCTGGACCGGGTGACCGCCGGGGACGCCCCCCGTCTGGCCCACAAGCGGGCCAAAATGCTGATCCTGCTGGGGGCGGACGATGGCAGCATCCCCGCCGTGGCCCCCGCGCCCGGCCTGCTGACCGATCCGGAGCGGGAAATCCTGGCCGAGCAGGGGTTGGAGCTGGCCCCCCGGCTGGCGGACAAGCTTTCCCGGGAAATGACCATCGTGTATACCACCTGCGCCGTGCCGTCGGAGCGCCTGCTGGTGACCTGGCCCCGCTGCGGGGAAAAGCCCGGCGAGGAGCGCCGCCCCTCCTTCCTGGTGGAGCGGTTGTGCCTGCTGTACCCTGAAATGGAGCGCGTGGAGGAGGGGAGCCTGAACGGTTCCTTCCGCTTGAGCGCCCCCGGCCCCGCTCTGGAACAGGCGGGCCGGGATGGGCTGGCCGCCGCCGCGCTGGAGCGGCTGGATAGCCATGCGGGACGGGTGGAGCGCATCCGGCAGGCCGCTGACGTGCGCCGGGGGGCCCTGTCCCGCCCGGCGGTGGAGGGGCTGTATGGGCAGCGTGTACCCATGTCGGCCACCCGCATGGACGCCTGTAAGTCCTGTCACTTCTCCTACTTTCTGCGCTTCGGCCTGAAGGCCAAAGCCCGGCAGGCCGCCGGGTTCCACGCCCCCGAATACGGCACGTTCGTCCACTATGTATTGGAGCATGTGCTGGATGCGGTGTCCCGGGGTGATGAGCGGGATGTGAAGGTGCTGACCGACGAGGCGGTCACCAAATATGTGGCCGAGGAGCTGGGAGGCATGGCGGGAGAGACGCCCCGCTTCCGTTACCTGTTTGAGCGGCTGAAAAGCACCGTGGCCTTCGTGGTGGAAAACGCCGTGGAGGAGCTGAAGGCATCCCAGTTCCGCCCCCTCGCCTTTGAGCTGGGCTTCGGGCCGGGGAAGGACCTGCCGGCGGTGGAGGTCCAAAAGGACGGCCTGACTGTCAGCGTCACCGGGTTCGTGGATCGGGCGGACGGTTGGGAGCACAATGGAAAGCTCTACCTGCGGGTTGTGGACTACAAAACGGGACGAAAGTCCTTTGACTTTACAGATATTCAAAACGGTCTGTCCCTGCAAATGCTGCTCTACCTATTTGCCCTGGAGCGGCAGGGATTGATGGGGAAAGAGGTCGAAAGCGCCGGCGTGCTGTACGTCCACGCCAGGGATGTGCTCATCGCCGGCTCCCGGGGCATCACCGAGGAGACCTGCCGCAAGACGGCCCGGGAGGCCCTGCGCCGGGAGGGCCTGGTGCTGGACGACGAGGAGGTCCTGCGGGCCATGGAGGACTGGGGAGAGGGCACACCCCGGTTCCTGCCCCTGAAGGTGGACAAGGCGGGGGCGCTGAAAAGCGACTACCTGGTCAAGGCCGAGCAGATGGGCAAGCTGTCCCGCAAGGTCATGGAGACCCTGGAGGACATCACCGCCGAGCTGGCCGCCGGCAACATTGACGCCGATCCCTACTGGCGCTCTCCCGACGCCAACGCCTGCCGCTTCTGTGACTACGCCGAGGCCTGCCATTTCGAGGAGTGCTTCGGGGACAAGAAGGTCTGGCAGAAGCCGGTCAAGGCCGGGGAATTCTGGGAGAAGCTGGACGAGACATAAACAGGAAGGAGATGACCCTATGCCATTCCCGCTGACGGAAGAACAGCGCGCCGTGGTGGAAAACCGCGGCGGCGCTTTGCTGGTGTCCGCCGCCGCCGGCTCGGGCAAGACCCGGGTGCTGGTGGAGCGCCTGCTGGAGCGTGTGGAGCAGGAGGGACACGACATTGACGAGTTCCTGGTCATCACCTTCACCAACGCCGCCGCCGCCGAGCTGCGGGGGCGCATCGCCCAGGAGCTGTCCCAACGTCTGGCCCGGGACCCGGGCAACGCCCGCCTGCGGCGGCAGACCGTGCTGGTCTACAAGGCCCGCATCTGCACCATTGACGCGCTGTGCATCGACCTGCTGCGGCAGCACGGTCACCTGCTGGACGTGGACCCGGACTTCCGCATCTGTGACCAGGCGGAGGGGGAGGCCATCGCCCTGCGGGTGCTCTCCGAGCTGCTGGACGAGCGGTACGAGGGGATCGAAGACGACCCCGGTTTCGCTGCTCTGGTGGAGGCCGTGCTGACCGGCCGGGACGACACCCGCCTTGTGAACATCGTGCTGGACATCCACGCGCGCATCCAGAGCCACCCCGACCCCGACCGCTGGCTGGCCGAGCGCCGGGAGGACTTCCGGGCGGAGGGGGTCGCCGACGCGGGGGAGACCCCGTGGGGTGCGCTCATTTTGGAGTACGCCAAAGCCCAGGCGGACTACTGGCGGGGCGAGATGACCGGGGCCCTGAACCTGGCGGCTCAGGACGAGATCGTGGATCTGAATTACGGTCCCACCCTGTCCGCCACCCTGGAGGGTCTTGGAGATCTGTCCCGGGCGGACAGCTGGGACCGGGCCGCGGGGTGCTTTCCCATCCCGTTCCCTCGGGCGGGGGTCAAGCGGGGCGCCGACCCGGCTATTAAGGAGGCCATCGCCGACCTGCGCACCCGCTGCAAGACCCGCATGGAGGCGGTGGAGGCACTGTTCGGGGCCGACAGCGCCGGGGTGCTCTCGGAGCTGCGGGCCATGGCCCCTGCCATGGAGGCCCTGTTCGACCTGGTGCGGGAGTTCGGACGGCGCTTCTATGAGGAGAAGACCCGGCGGGGCCTGCTGGAGTTTTCCGATGCCGAGCACCTGACGGTGCGCCTGCTGGAGCAGGACGAGGTGTGCGACCTGCTGCGGGAGCAGTTCACCGAGATCATGGTGGACGAGTATCAGGACACCAACGAGGTGCAGAACGTCCTGTTTGATGCCCTGTCCCGGGACGGGGAAAACCTGTTCCTGGTGGGCGACGTGAAGCAGTCCATCTACCGCTTTCGTCTGGCCGACCCCACCATTTTCCTGGGAAAATACGAGTCCTGGCCCCCGGCGGACCGGGCGGAGGAGGGGCAGCCCCGCAAGCTGCTCCTGTCCCGGAATTTCCGCTCCCGGCCCCAGGTGCTCCATGCGGCCAATTTTGTCTTTGAGAACATTATGAGCCGAGCCTGCGGCGAGATGGAGTACGGTCCGGCGGAGGCCCTGGTCCCCGGCGGCAGCTTTGAGGACGACCCGGCCTATGCCGCCGAATTGGATGTCCTTTCCCTGCCCGAGGGCGAGGGCGGCGAGGACGAGGTGGACAAAAACCTGATCGAGGCCCGCTTCGTGGCCCGGCGGATGGCCCAGATGCTCCGGGAGGGCTTTTTGGTGGACGACGGCGCGGGGGGACAGCGCCCGGTGCGGGCGGACGATATGGTCATCCTACTGCGCTCCCCGGGGCCGGTGCTGCGCCATTACACCCGCGCCCTGGCCGAGGCGGGCATCCCCGTGGAGACGGAAAGCGGCGGGGACTTTTTTGAGACTACCGAGATCTCGGTGGCCCTGTCCCTGCTGGAGATCATCGATAACCCCCATCAGGACGTGCCCCTGCTGTCCGCCCTGCGCTCTCCGGTGTTCGGCTTCACCCCCGACCGGCTCTCCCAGATCCGCGCCGGGTGCAAAGACGGCGACTTCTACGCCGCTTTGGAGGCCGACGGGGGCGAGGACTGCGCCGCCTTTTTGCAGCAGCTGAAGCTGCTGCGGTTCCGGGCGGGGGAGTTGTCCGCCCAGCAGCTGAT
>JBJEYS010000287.1:0-3790 GCA_051886995.1 Oscillospiraceae bacterium | reverse complement strand
AGCAGCTGAAGCTGCTGCGGTTCCGGGCGGGGGAGTTGTCCGCCCAGCAGCTGATCGAGCGGCTGTACGCCGAGACCGACCTGATGGCCATTTTCGGCGCCATGCCCGACGGGGCGCGGCGGCAGGCCAACCTGGCCGCCCTGCGGGAACAGGCCCGCCAGTTGGAGCGGGCGGGGCACAAGGGCCTGTTCGGCTTTTTGACCCACCTGGGCCGCATGCGCCAGCGGGGCGAGCGCCTTGCTCCCGCTGCCGCGGGGGCGGGGGGCGTGAAGATCCTGTCCATCCACCGCTCCAAGGGCCTTGAATTCCCCGTGGTGTTCCTGTGCGGCCTGGGGCGGCAGTTCAACAAAATGGACGCCGCGGCCCCCGTGCTGTTCCACCCCCGGCTGGGGGTGGGCCCCAAGCGCCTGGAGCGGGGCGAGGGCTGGACGGTGGAGTGGCCCACTCTGGCCCGTCAGGCGGTGGCCCTGCAGATGGACCGGGAGCTGAAGGCGGAGGAGATGCGCCTTTTGTATGTGGCCATGACCCGGGCCAAGGAAAAGCTGGTTATGACCCTGGGCCTGTCCAAAGCAGGGGAGGCCCTGGATAAGCTGGCCCGGGACGCCGGACGGCCTGTTGCTCCGGCGGTGGCGGCCGCTTCTTCCACGCCGGGGCGCTGGCTGCTCCTATGCGCCCTGACGCGCCCCGATGGGGCAGCCCTGCGGACGGGGGAGACGGACTGCCCGGTGAATGCTGAGGGCTGTGGCCCGGCGTGGGACATCCGGCTGGTGCCCGGCGCGGACTATGAGCCGCCCCTGCACGCCCGGGGAGAGGTGGCCGGAGAAATGGCCCGGCCCCCGGAGGAGCAGGTGGAGAAGCTGGCCCAAGTGCTGTCCTGGACCTACCCGCATGCCCAGGCCGTCGACCTGCCCTCCAAGCTGACTGCCACCCAGCTGAAGGGGCGGAGCCTGGATGCGGAGGCAGCGGAGGATACCGATACCCCCCGGCCCGGGAAGCACGCTCCCTTTGAGCGGCCCGACTTTGCCGCCCAAAAGCTGGGCCTGACCGCGCCCCAGCGGGGCACCGCCCTGCACAAGGTGCTGCAATACCTGGACTTTGACCGGACCGGTTCGGCGGAGGAGATCACCGGGGAGATCGACCGTTTGGTGGCGGGACAGTTTATCACCGCGGAGGAAGGCCGCAGCGCCGACCCCCGCAAGCTGGCCGCATTTTTCGCCTCCTCTTTGGGGCGGGAGCTGCTGGCGGCTCCGATTGTGGAGCGGGAGTACAAATTTTCTCTGCTGTTGCCCGGCGAGGAATTCTTCCCCGGCGCGGAAGGGGAAGAGATCCTGTTCCAGGGCGTGGTGGACTGCTGGTTTGAGGATGAGCGGGGCGTCACCATCGTGGACTTCAAGACCGACCGCGTCCCCCAGCCCGAGCAGTACCGCCCCCAGGTGGAGGCGTACGCCCGGGCCCTGGAGGAGCTGCTGGGGAAATGTGTGCCACGCAAGGCGCTGTACTTTTTCGCCACGGGTGAGATTTTCTTCTTATAAAATGAAAAAAACAGTTGCATTTTTGCGCGGAATATGCTAACATACCAGTTGCGCTATGTAAATACCCCGGCAGAGAAAGAGGTGAAACCCCATGAAGGAAGGACTCCATCCCAACTATAACCAGACCACCATCCGGTGCGCCTGCGGCAATGTCATCGAGACCGGCTCCACCAAGAGCGACATCAAGGTGGAAGTTTGCTCCAAGTGTCACCCCTTCTTTACCGGTAAGCAGAAGGTCGTGGACAGCGGCGGACGCGTCAGCCGTTTCAATAAGAAGTTTGGTCTGGACAAGTAATTGCTGTAACAAAAGGCTCGCACTGTCAAGTGCGGGCCTTTTTGCTTTTGGGGCCTGCTGTCAAAGCCCCTTTGGGACTGCTGACCGGATCGCAAGAACTCCTTTTCCCGCATATAATATGCTGAGGTGATTTCAATGTTTGAGAAAATTGACCCCCGCGAGATGGACGGCAATGTGTTTCGCCGCATCGGCGACCAGTGGATGCTGATCACCGCCGGGGATAGAAACGGCTGCAATACCATGACCGCCAGCTGGGGCGGCCTGGGCGTGCTGTGGGGGGAGCCGGTGGCCACCGCCTATGTGCGCCCCCAACGGTACACCAAGGAATTCATTGACCATGAAAAGTATTTTTCCTTGTCATTTTATGACGAGAAATTTCGCAGGCAGTTGGCCCTTTGCGGGGCGAAAAGCGGCCGGGAAATCGATAAGGTAAAGGAATGTGACTTTGCGGTTGAATACGGTCTGGGGGACACTCCTTATTTTGCCGAGGCCGAACTGGTGCTGATCTGTGAGAAGCAGTACGCCGACGAACTGAAGCCGGAGAAGTTTATCGACACCGCCGCGGCGGAGAAGTGGTATCCCCAGAAGGACTGGCACACCATGTATATCGGAAAGATCGTGGAGGCCCTGAAAAAGAGGTAACATGAACGAGAATCACGAAGAAAAGATCAACCGGGCAGTGCTGGTGGGCCTAAACGCCGCCTGCCTGTCCCGGGATGACAATGCCAGCGACGAGTCGCTGGAGGAGCTGGAGGCCCTGCTGGAGACCGCCGGCGGTGAATGCGTGGGCATGGTGCTCCAGAACAAGGATGCCCCCGACCCCCGCACCTTCATTGGCGAGGGTAAGGTGGCCGAGGTCAGGGAACTGGTGCAGGCCCAGGGGGCGGACATGGTGATCTTTGACAACGCCCTGTCCCCCTCCCAGCAGCGGGCCCTGGCCGAGGATCTGGGCGTGTCGGTCATGGACCGCTCCGCTCTGATCCTGGACATCTTCGCCCAGCGGGCCCAAACCAAGGAGGGGCGCCTGCAGGTGGAGCTGGCCCAGTACCAGTATCTGCTGCCCCGGCTGATCGGCATGTGGACCCACCTGGAGCGGCAGGAGGGCGCCATCGGCACCCGCGGCCCCGGCGAGACCCAGCTGGAGACCGACCGGCGGCACATCCACCGCAAAATCGCCAAGCTGAAGGAGGAGCTGGAGCAGGTGCGCCGTGTGCGCGCCACCCAGCGCGTGCGCCGGGAGAAGAACGAGGTGCCCGTCGTGGCCATCGTGGGCTACACCAACGCGGGCAAGTCCACCCTGCTCAACGCCCTGACCGGGGCGGACATCCCCGCCAACAACCGCCTGTTCGACACCCTGGACACCACCACCCGCACCCTGGAGATCTCCGACACCTGCACGGTGCTTTTGTCGGACACGGTGGGCTTCATCCGCAAGCTGCCCCACCATCTGGTGGACGCGTTCAAGGCTACTCTGGAGGAGCTGTCCTTCGCCGATCTGCTGCTGCACGTCATCGACGTGTCCAATCCCCAGTGGCAGGAGCAGGCCAAGGTGGTGGAGAAGCTCATTGTGGAGCTGGGCGCCGAGCAGACCCCGCGCATCGATGTGTTCAACAAGTCCGACCTTTATCAAGGGGATATTTTGCCCCACGGGGAGAACATCGTCTCCATCTCAGCACGCACTGGCGAAGGGCTGGACGACCTGCTGGCTATGATCGGAAGCCGGGTGGACACGGGTAAGCGCCGGGTGGTGCTGCACCTGCCCTACGACAAGGGCGGCGTGTTGGACATGCTCTACCGGGACGCCAAGGTGGAGGGTGTGGAGTACGCCGAGACCATCGAGGTCACCGCTGTCTGCACGCCCAAGACCCTGGGACGGTTGGAGGAATATATCGTGGAGGGCTGGACGCACCCGAAGGAGCCCTGGGAGGACTGAACCGGATACGCTCCCGGTGCGCAGATTCTG
>JBJEYS010000286.1:0-4696 GCA_051886995.1 Oscillospiraceae bacterium | reverse complement strand
AAAATGCGGTATAATTCCTGCCAAAGGAGAAATACTATGGATTATTTTCATTTGAACCAGTCGCCGGATGAGATCCGTGCCGTCAGCAATCTGGGTCTGGCCCATGTGGGAGACGGGGTGTACGAACTGATGGTTCGCTCCTGGCTGTGTATCCACGGCAAAGCCACCAACCGCGGGCTGCACAAGGCCACCGTCAAATATGTTGCAGCCCCTGCCCAGGCCAGGGCGGCGGAGAAGATCCTCCCCCTGCTGACCCAGGAGGAGGCCGACGTGTTTCGTCGGGGCCGCAATACCAGTCCCCATACCGTTCCCAAAGCCGCCAGCCGGGAGGAATACCAGACTGCCACGGCGGTGGAGGCCCTGTTCGGCTACCTGTGGCTGAAAGGGGAGACCGGACGGCTCAACGAGCTGTTTGAGATCATGATGGAGGAATGACCCATGGCCCTTGATGCGATCTGCCTGTCAGCCGTGCTCCACGAGCTTCGCGGTGTGGTGACGGGCGGAAAAATCGATAAGATCTATCAGCCGGGCCGGGATGAAGTGGTGTTGGCCATGCGCACCGGCGCGGGCAATGTCAAGCTGCTGCTTTCGGCCAGCCCCAACCATCCGCGGCCCCAGTTGACCGCCGTGAACCGGGAAAACCCGGCGGAGCCGCCCATGTTTTGTATGCTGCTGCGCAAGCACCTGGTGGGCGGGCGCCTGCTGGACATCACACAGCCGCCCCAGGAGCGCATTGTCATTTTCCGCTTTGAGACCCTCAGTGAGCTGGGGGACCGCCAGGAGCGAAAGCTGGTGCTGGAGTGCATGAGCCGCCGGGCCAACCTGATCCTTCTGGATGAGGAGGGACGCATCGTGGACTGTCTGCGCCGGGTGGAGGGCGATGTGACCACCGGGAAACGTGCGGTCCTGCCCGGTATGTTCTACCATCTGCCTGAGCCGCACCCCGGTCTGTCCCCGCTGATCGCCCGGGAAGGGGAAGCAAGGGGAGAAGGGCCGGACTGGGGCGGAAAGCTCCTTTCCGCCGTGGAGGCGGGCAAGTACACGCCGACCGTCCTGATCCGGGGCGGCCGACCGGTGGATTTTACCTTCCTGCCCATCACACAGTACGGCCCCGAGACTGCACTGAAGACCTATGACACCTTTGGGGCGCTGATGGATGATTTTTACGCCGCCCGGGAACAGGCGGAGCGGGCCAAGCAGAAGGGACAGGACCTGGTCAAATCGGTCACCACTGCACGGGACCGCACCGCCCGCAAGCTGGCCAATCAACGCCGGGAACTGGAACAGACCAAAGACCGGGAGCGTCTGCGCCAGCTGGGGGACATCCTGACCTCCAATCTCCACATGATGAAGAAAGGCATGGCTTTGCTTCATACAGTGGACTTTTATGATCCCGACGGGGCAGAGGTGGACATCAAGCTCGATCCGCTTCTGACACCGCAGCAGAACGCGGCAAAGTATTATAAAGAATACAACAAGGCAAAAACGGCGGAAAGCATTTTGACTTTACAGATTAAAAGGGGCGAGGAAGACCTGGAATATCTGGAGAGCGTGCTGGAAGCCATTCCCCGGGCAGAAGGGGAGCGGGACCTGCAGGAGATCCGTCAGGAGCTCATCGACACCGGCTTTGCCCGCCGTCCCAAGAAGGCGAAAGCCCGGGAAAAGCGCGCGGCATCCAAGCCCATGGAGTTCCGCTCCTCCGCCGGCCTACGGATTTCTGTCGGCAAGAATAACACCCAAAACGACCTGCTCACTACAAAACAGGCGGGGCGAGGGGACATCTGGCTGCACACCCAAAAGATCCACGGTTCCCATGTGATTTTATGGTGTGAGGGTAAAGAGCTTGACAGTCAATCCCTGACTGAGGCTGCTTCTCTGGCGGCTTTCTTTTCCCAGGCCCAAGTGGGGAGCAAGGTTCCTGTGGACTATACGCCGGTGAAGTATGTCAAAAAGCCCGCCGGTGCCAAGCCGGGTATGGTGGTCTATACCACCTATCAGACGGCCTATGTAACGGCGGATGGAGAATTGGTGAAAAAACTGCGTGTCAAGTCATAAAAAACGTGCAGAGAATGGTCGAACAGCCATCCTCTGCACGTTTTTTATTACCAGCTGAACCAGCTGTCGGAGCTTTCCCGTGCTTCCAGAACGTCCAGGGCCGAGGCCAGCATCTGAACAGCGTCTGCACGGGTCAAGGTATCACTCAATGTCAAAGCGCCCGTGGAATCAGTTTGAAGCACACCTACGGTTTCCAGATTGACAGCCGCCTGACTGGCCCATGTGGGAACTGATGCAGTACTGCCGGCCCAGGTTTCGATCGGTACATCCGTAACGGAAAGCAGACGATCCAGCAGGACGGCGGCCTCAGCGGCGGAGATGGTGTTTTCACCCCGGAAAACGACCTGACCGCCTTCAGAGACCGTACCCTGGACCGCGCCGGATTTCAGTGCGGAGGACACATAGGGCTTCGCCCAGGTGGCGATCACCTCATCATCATAGAATCCCGTGGTGGTGACCCCTTCCAGAGTGTCCATGCCAACGGTGGCCATGGCAAGGGCGAGGAATTCAGAGCGGGTCACAGAAGAATCCGGCTGGAAAAAATACGCGCCATCCATATTCGCGCCTACATAGATGCCCTCCTCCGCCAGACGAATGGCGGCATTATAGGCAGGATGGCCGTCCATATCGGCGTAGGTTACCTTGGTGGAGGGCTTTTCAATCTTGATTTTAACGGTAGCCTCTGCGGAGACGTTGCCTACTGCGTCCACAGCCACATAGGTGAAGGAGTCTTTTCCGGTCTTGTTTTCATAAGGGGTATAGACAAACTGGACGCTCCCGTCTTCCGACAGAGTGACAGACCCGCGGGCAGGCTTGTCGACCAGCTGGAAGGTCAGCAGGTCGCCCTCGGGGTCTACAGCAGAAAACTGGCCGGTATAGGCGACATTTTTATACGTGCTGAATTCCAGGTTTTCCGCAACGGGAGGGTTGTTTTCCGCTGTAAGAAGATACAGGTTGACATCGACGGGTTCTCCGGCGCTGCCGGAGGAAAAGACGGGCGTAAATTCAAAGGACGTGGAAGCAACTGTGGGGGACGACAGAGGGTGGAACCGAAGGCCATCCAGAGCGGACAGGGCGATTACATCGCCGCTGGCCAGGGGTTGGTCACCCATCATGAGCATACCTGCCTCCGAGGAGGGCAGGGAGTTGAGGATCACAGAATCCAAGGTAACCTGCTCATCTCCGGTCACCCTGAAATCCTCTGTGGAAAATGTGATGACATTCGAGACGGTACCGTTCTTGGAAAAGGCGGCGACCGCGGCGGGTTCAAATGTGTCACTGCCCAAAACAGATGCGGAGACAGGAAGGGACATCGCCAGTACCAGGGCGACGGCCAGAGCAAGGACGGCTACCCGGCGGCGGGGGGTGGGATGCTTCAAAGAAAAAACCTCCTTATTTGTCTTATTGTACCTTTAGTCTTGACCGTCCACGGAAAAATATACAGAAAAAACCGTGTGTTCAGGCACAAGAAGCCCGAACACACGGTAAACATCGAGACAGGAGCACACACTAAAGCCGGCTGCGATCCTGAAGCCAGCTGGGCAGGGAACGCATTTTAATGCCGGAAACGATGCCCATGGCGGCAAAAAGAGTGAGGATCGAGGAGCCGCCATAGCTGAAGAAGGGGAGGGTCAATCCCACCACCGGGAATACATAAAGGCAGAAGGCCACATTGATGGCGGTCTGAATGAGCAGCATCGCGCCGTAACCGATCGCGATATAGGCAGACAGATGGCTGCGGGCGGTGCGCCCCACCCAGAAGCAGCGGATGATGACTGCGCCAAGCAGCAAAAGAACCAGCACACAGCCGATCAAGCCAAATTCCTCACCACACACAGCAAAAATCTCGTCCGTATGGCGGGCGGGCAGGGATGACTCAGATACGCTCTGCGTCTGAACCCCATGAAGATAGCCCTGTCCGGTCAGCTTTCCGCTTCCGATCGCAAGAAGGGAACGGTTCTGCTGCCAGCCGATCCCCTGAGGATCATCGCGGGTAAAAACCTCCGTAAACCGTCGGATGATATAGCCGAATTTTACCATAAAGGCTTCTGACTTTACAGACAAGACGATCAGAGCAGTGATGCCGGCCAAAATCAGAACACCGCCCAGGGCGAACCAACGGAGCTTCACGCCTGCGGAGAATGCCATGATGACGAAAATAAGAAGGTAAACCAGCACCATTCCGAAATCCTTTGACAGGGCGGCGATGACGGCACAAAAAATCAGGGTCAGACCCGCTACACGAAAAACAGAGGAGGGGCGGCTGATGCCCCACTCCCGCTGCCGGTCTAATTGGCGGGCAAGCAGAAGGACAAAAGCGACTTTGACCAGCTCGGAAGGCTGAAAGCCCACGGGAATGCCGGGCAGATAGACCCAGCTTCGATTGCCCGTGTCACCCTCTACGCCAAAGGGGATCAGCATCAAAAGCAGGAGGAAGGAAAGAACCAGCAGGATCTTCCAGGAACGCTCGATGACCAGTTCGATGTCGATAAAGGAGCAGATGAGATACGCTACAACTCCCAGGCAAAGAAACATGGCCTGCTTAATGGGGGCGGAGTGGAGGGCCGGGTCATAACGGGTGGCACTGTAGATCAATATCAGACCGAAAAGGCTGGCGATCAGACAGAGCACCAGAAGGAGA
>JBJEYS010000285.1:0-4730 GCA_051886995.1 Oscillospiraceae bacterium | reverse complement strand
ACGGCGGCCGCGAGCAGAAGCGTTTTTTTCTTATTTTTCATACTTCATCCCCGCTCCCCGGCCGCTTTCCCCCCGCTGGTAGGCGTTTCTGCTCTCCAGCGGGCTCTGCCCGGTCACCTTTTTGTAGGCATAGGAGAAATGGGAAAAATTGTCGTACCCCACTTTGGCCGCGATGATGCTGACCGGCAGGCGGGTCACCTGCAGCATCTTCCGCGCCTCGTCCATCTTGTGCTCGATGACGAATTCCTTCAGGGTCTTCCCCGTCTGCTTTTTAAAGATCCGGTTCAGATAATCCGGGTTCAGATAGACGTGGTCGGCCAGGTCGCGCCGGTGGATCTCCTGGTCCAGGTTTTCATCGATGTAGCGGATGACCTCCTCCACCACGTCCTGCTCGTGCCGCTGTTCCTTCTGCGCGAACCGCTGCTCCACCAGGTGCGCCAGGGCGATCAGATCCTCCCCGGACCGCGCGGCGTTCCGGTACAGGTCATAGCTCTCCGTGTCCACCAGCGTTTCCCGCCAGAAGGCGTCCTCATCCTCGACCGCCTTCCGGATCGTCCCGAGCAGCCGCTCGTAAAGCTGGGCGGCACATTCCCGCTCCGGGAGGCCCTGGCCGCGCAGGCGGTTCAGCTCCTGTTCCATATTTGGAACAAAGTCGCTGCCGATGCCGTGAACGCTCTCCTCTTCCTCCCGCGCCTTCTCCCCGGCAGACGGCTCCTGCCGCGCCGGCTCGCCCTCCGCCACCTGAAGCACGCCCGTGCGCAGACGGGTATTGCTCTCCCGGTTGCGCAGCAGCATCTGCCACGTCTGGCAAAGCTCGGAAAGGCACACCGGACCGGCGGGATAGAGGGATACGGCGCAGCCCAGCTGCTGCTGGCAGGTATTGTACAGGAAGCTGAGCCGGTGCACCACCGTCTCCCGGTCCAGCTGCATGGTCGTGTCCCACAGCAAAAACGCAAAGCCGTCGTCTTCGATCTTAAGTACCACAAACTCCCGGCCGGTCTGGGAAAAGACCTCGCTGACGGCGTTGTCCATCATAATGGTCAGCAGATCGCCCGACCAGGTCTCAAAGGACAGCCAGCGCTGGATCTGCAGATAGACCAGAAAGACCTCCTGATTTTTCTCCGGCAGCTTCTGCAGGTGGATGTACGGCCGCAGCTCCTCCAGGCTCCCCCCGTCCAAGTAGCGGCGCAGGGCCGCGGCGGTCTCCTGCTTGTTTTTCCAGCTGGTCACCTGGCCGTATTTCTGCATGAACTCCTGGTTTTTCTCGTTGCGCAGGCTGGCCACCGCGCGCTCCACCGCTCCCTTGATCTCGGTGTAGGACGCCGGCTGCACCACATAATCAAAGGCCCCCAGCCCCACCGACTTCTGCGCGTAGGTAAATTCCGCGTGGGCGGTCAGAAAAATACATTTGGTCTGCATATCCTGCTCCCGCATCCAGCGCACTAGGCTCAGGCCGTCCTCCACCGGCATCTCGATGTCGCAGAGCATCACATCGATCTTCTGCTCCACCAGGATCTGCCGCGCCTCGGCGGCGCTGTACGCGCCCAGCGCCCGGTCGATGCCGACGGAGCTCCAGTCCACCAGATTCAGCAGGCCGTCCACCACGGTCTTCTGGTCATCCACGATCAATAGCTTCAGCACCGTGCTCCCCCTTTTCTGTATCCCTGCCGATCGGCAGATAGAGCTCCACAGTGGCTCCGTCCCGGTTCAGGAACGCCACCGAGAATGCGTCGCCGTAGAGGATGCGGAACCGCCGGACCACATTCTGCAGTCCCACATGGGTGGTCGTCTGCCGCATCCAGTCGTCGCCGTTGAGCCATTCCAGCTGCTCCTGGGTAAACCCGGCGCCGTTGTCCTGCACAGTCAGGTACAGCATGGGGCCGTCCTCGGTCTGGATCTGTTTGGCCCGGATGCGGATCTGCAGCTCCTTGTTCGGCGCCAGATTGATGCGCACGCTGTTTTCCACCAGGGACAGCAGGCTGATGGGCGGGATGGGCAGGTCCAGCAGGGGCGCTTCCACGTCCAGCACCAGATGCGGCTCCACATTGCTCATGATCCCGTACAGCTTGACATAGTTCTCACAGAAGCTCAGCTCCTCACGCATGGGAACGGTGTCGTTGCGCACCTGCAGCGCGTAGCGCAGGTGCTTGGACACCAGCAGCACGCAGGTCTTGATGTCCGCGTACTTCTCCTGCTGGGCCAGCGCGTAGACCACCTTCAGGCAGTTCAGGTAAAAATGGGGCCGGATCTGCGCCTGCAAAAAGGAGAGCTCGGCCCTCTGGGTCTCCAGTTCCTTCTCGTACTGTTCGATCTTCAGGTTGCGGATCTGCCCCAGCATCTGGTTAAAGGTGCGGTTGACCTCCCGGAACTCCTCGCAGGTCCGGGTCTCATCGGAGAGCATCTCCGTGTTCCCGTCCCGGATCTTCCGCATGGTGTTGACCAGATTGTCCAGCGGGAGGAAGAAATCCCGCTTCAGCTGCAGATAGAACACCACGATGGCGATCAGCACGGCGACGGCGATCAGGATCACCAGGGACAGGGAGAGCCCCATGCTGCCGTTGATCCCGCTGTAGGGGAACAGATAGGACAGCTCGATGCCGCACAGCTCCTCGCCCAGCAGCATGTACTTCCGGCCGCCGAGCCGCAGCGTGGATTCCGACCAGTCCTCCGGCACCGCTTCCTCCGGGAACGGCGTCAGCAGCGTCTCCCCGTCCCGGAAAGCCAGAAGGCAGTCGTCCTCCATCTGCAGCGCCAGCCGATCCGCCAGAGAAGACAGGTCGAACAGGCCCGCGCAGTACATCCCCTGATAATAGACGGTACGGCACAGGAACCACCGATCCGCGATCTCCACGGTGAACCACTGTCTGTGCTGGCTGTTGCCCTCCAGGAAATAGCGCAGGAACCGCTTGCGCACGGCCTCCTGCAGCCGCACCCGCTCGGTCAGCTCCAGATACTCCAGCCCGTTGTCCCGGGCGGCGTAAAACTCATTCTTTTCGCTGTAAAGCACCAGAAAGGACAGGTCGCTCTTGGTCTGGAACAGGTTTTCACTGGCTTCCAGCACCTCATAGGCGTTCGCGTAAAGCTGCGTTTCACTGTGCTGGTCCGCCATGGAGCGGAACACCCGGTTTTTCAGCGCCAGGTCATACAGGTATTCCTCCACCTCCCGCGTCTCCATCTTCAGCTGGGACACAAGCAGCTGCAGATTCGTTCCCTCGCTGGTCTCCAGCTGCTCATACGTCTTCCCCACCTGGAGGATCGCATTGGCGCTGAGTAACAGGACCAGTGGAAGCAGAAGGGCAAATACCCAGACTAAAACGCGATATTTGATTGAAAAATTCCTTTTTTTCAATTCAACATCTCCAAAGTATATTTCACAATAAGCCTAACAAACCCGCAGAACTTTTTCAAGCGATTCTGTGCATTTTGCCCATGTTCGAAGCGTATTTGTCCAAAAAGCAACAACCCAAAGTCGGATTTTCAAAAATTCTTCCCCGCCCGGAATCTGCGCCTTGGCACGCCGTCCCGCGTTATGGTATAATGAGGAAGAAATTTTCGGTAAATTGGGAGAGGAGGAGCCCTCCATGCAGACCGTGAAGGGACGCACCGCCGTCATTTCAGGCGGCAGCAACGGCCCAAAATTTGAGATGGTCAAGCAGCTTTTAAAGGACGGCGTGAACGTGGCTCTGCTCGGCCACGCCGCGGCAGCCACGAACGCCGCCGTGGAAGAAGCAAAAAAGATCAGCGAAGCCATCATCGGCTTTGAATGTGATGTGAACGACCCCCGGGCGGTCGCCGCCTGTCTGGAGCAGACGGCGCAGCGATTCGGCGGGATCGACATCCTCATGGCTCTGCACGGGGCCCACGCCCAGCCGGACAGGAGCGATATCGAGACCATGGAGCTCTCCTTCTGGGAGAGTTCTATCAACGGCCATGTGACCGGCGCCTATGTTCTGGTGCGCGGCGCTTTGCCCTATTTGAAGAAAAGCAGGGCACCCCGTATTCTCTTCGAGACCGCCCCCGTGGCCTTTGATCCGGACGAAAATGTGCTTCCGTACTCCACCGCCAAGGGCGGCGTGGCCGCGCTGGCCAAGGGGTGCGCCCGCCAGCTGGCGCAATACGGCATCACCGTAAACTGCCTGAACATCGGCCACACGCCTGGCCCGGACACGCCGCCCGCGGAGCTGGAAGCGATGCGCGAAAAGATCCCCCTGGGCCGCTTCTGCACCGGCGCGGACATCGCCTTCGCCGTGGAAACGCTGATCTGTGAAGAGGCGGGCTTTGTGACCGGCGGGATCTTCAACCTGACCGGCGGTGTGTACGTCGGCTGACCCCATTCAACGCGTCAAAGAATGCCGTTCCCCCTATGCCCTTCGCGGCACAGAGGGAGCGGCATTTTTACGGGCAGGCGATTATAAAAACCGAGCGCTGAGCCATCCGTCCACATAGTCAAAGAGGGTCTTGACCGTGTCGCCGAACTCGCCCTCGACGCGCTCACATTCCTTCTCCGGGAAGAAATTGTGGTTTGCACCCTCCATGAACGCGATGGTCTTGTCAGCGCTGGCAGCGTTGTTGTAAATGGTCTCGGCCGCCGAAAACTCGTAGCTTGCGGTCATCCCCACCACAAGCAGGGGACAGGCGATCCCCGTCACGTTGCCCGGTGTGCAGTTATAGCTGGACTTCCAGTCGATCCCGTGAACCTCGCACGCGTCATAGCCGTATCCGTCCAGGGT
>JBJEYS010000284.1:0-22941 GCA_051886995.1 Oscillospiraceae bacterium | reverse complement strand
GGATGCCAAGCAGAGTCATAAGCAGATTCATTGGGTGGATTGCCCCCTTTTCTTATACTCGTATTCATCGGGAAGCTGACAGCGACTGCTTCCCATAGCGCGCAGCGCGTTGAATACTTATGAGACGGGTTTTATTGATTTTTCTTGCAAAAAACAAGGAAACGACAACGCCGGAGGCGTTGTCCCAGCGATCAGAAAGATACTGTTTTGACCGCAGGTCAGGATCGTTTTTCCGTGCCGGCCCGTTCCGCGGGGCCGGATGTGGAGAGGATAGCGCGATGTGGGGCGCTGGTTTTACAAACCATGCCCCACATCGTCACTGTCTGTCTCAGGAGTTATGTGGGAATCGCGAATGCTCAGTCAACGGTCAATCCCCCGACAGGCACATTTTCATATTTCTTCACGAAGCTGTAGTTGTAAGTACCATCGTCCAGCTTGGCGATCTCGACGACATAGATGTCCTTGTTGGCCATGTTGCTGCCGTTCTCAAAGACGGTACGGCCCTCGGGACCGGTGACATCAGCGGCCAGCAGAGCGTCGCGCAGGGCTTCCTTATCGGAGATGTCGCCCTCCAGGGCCTCCGCGGCGGCCTTCAGCAGAAGCATGTTCTGAACGGTGGCGCCGGCCAGGTTGTTGCCGATGGGATACGCGCCGTCGTGAGCCTCGCGGAAGGCGGCGACGAAGTCGTCGATCTCGGGATCGCCGGCGTTATAGGCCCAGGTCATGGGGGCCACGGTGCCCTGCATCTCTTCCACCAGATCGGCATTGACGTTGCTCAGAGCGTCGCAGATGAAGGAATCGGTAAAGGCGCCGTGGAACACAGCCACCATGGGCAGGGTCTTATTCAGGCCCATGTTGTACCACTCCTGCCACAGCTGGATGGCGGCGGAACCGGAGGTCCAGGCCACCAGGCAGTCGGCGCCGGAATCGGCCAGAGCGATCAGATCGCTGGAGTAGTCGGTCGCTTCATTGGAGACCCAGCGCTGCACCAGGACTTCGCCGCCCATGGCCTCAAAGTTTTCCGTAAAGGGATTCATGTAGGAGGTTCCGCCGGCGTCATCCTTGGTCAGAGTGACGACCTTGCGGTAGCCCAGCTCGTTGTAGACGTAGTCAGCCATGACGGTGGGCATCTGGGGGTTGGAGCCGGCGGCGCCGACGACCCACTCATTGTTCATGATGTCGGGCACCGTGGGAGTGGGGTTGTAGAAAACGGCGGGGACTTCGTAGTTCTTGACGACGTTGGCCACGGCCATCTTGTGTCCGATCATGGTCGGCCCAAAGATGACGTCCACTTCGTCTTCCTCGATCAGCGCACGGGCCGCGTCGGCGGCGGCGGAAGCGGAGGACTGGGAGTCCTTGTGGATGATCTCGATCTCGCGGCCGCAGATCTTGCCGATGTACTCCTTGGCATAGTCCATGGCCTCGCTGGCCTGCTTGCCGGTCAGAGCGTCGGTGCCGGTCAGGTCACAGATGTGGCCGATCTTGATGGGGCCCAGGTCGGAGCGGTCGATGGTGCCGTCGCCGCTGTCGGTGTTGTCAGTTTTGTCGGTGTTGTCCGCATTGGGGGTGCTGGTGTTGGTTCCGGGGTTATCCGAACCCTTGTTGTCAGACGTGTTGCTGCAGGCTGCCAGAGCGAACAGCATAACGAGCGCGAGGAGCAATGCGATTGTCTTTTTCATATACCTTCACCTTCCTGTTTTGATTGGTTGTACAACAGCGCGTTTTCTTGAATCCTTCCTTTTGCCTGGTAAACCAAAATTCGCGGTTTCCTTCGTCTCCTTTCTCTTCCCCGGGGACGGGCCCCTGCGCCTGTGTCGGTGGACGGCGCGGGCCCGCTGCGTCTGCACGGCCGCCGCTTTGCGTCCAAAGCGGTTCCCGTTTTGACATTTTGCACATAAAGCAGCCTCTTCTCAGGCAACTTTAAGTTTGGACTTGCCAAAATAATATCATAACTTCCACAGCTTTATAAGGTGAATGTTTTTGGATTTTGTGGCATAATCTTTGGCTTGAAACAGCCATTTTAAGGGGGGAAAAAATGACGAGAAAACAGACGGCGAAAAAACGGCGCGGGGCATCACCGGATGCCCCGCGCCGTTCAGTAGGACGGATCTGAGATCAGTCGTTCTCAGCCCACGGTCAGGCCGTTCACGGGGACGTCCTCATAGACGTCAACGATCTCATAGTTGAAGGAGCCGTCGTCCAGCTTGACGACCTTGGCGATGTAAACAGCCTTGGCAGCGATCTTCTGGCCGTTGAAGGCGGTGTGGCCTTCGGCGACATTGGCCTCGGCGTTCTGCAGGGCGGCGTACAGGGAAGCGCCGTCAACATCGCCGTCGATGGACTCGATGGCGTTCTTAATCAGGGACAGGCAGGTGTAGCCGGCGCCGGGCAGGTTGGAGCCCACGGGCACCGCGCCATCGTTCTCAGCCTTCCACTCCTCCACGAACGCGGCGTTAGCCTCGTTGTCGATGGAGTACGCATAGTTGATGGGAGCATAGACGCCCCACTCCAGAGCCTTCTCCACGACCTCGGGACGCTGCTTGTTCAGCTGCAGCCAGATGAAGTAATCGGTGAAGCCGCCGTGAACAGCGCCGTACAGGGGCATCTTGTCGGCCAGGCCCTGGTCATACCAGGTGGTCCACAGGGTCACGCCCTGAGTGCCGGACAGCCAGCCCACCAGGGCATCGGCGTCCTTGGTCACGCGCAGCAGGTACTGGCCGATGTCGGTGGCGTCAGCGGGAACGCGGATGTCCTCGATGACGGTGCCGCCCATGGCAGTGAAGTTGTCGATCAGGGGCTTGACATAGTTGTCGCCGGCGGTGCCTTCCTGGGTGATGGTGTAGATGGTGCGCAGGCCCAGCTCGTTGAACAGGTAATCAGCCATGGCGGTGGGCATCTGAGCGGTGCCGCCGCCGGAGGACATGACGTACTCGTTCTTCATGGCCAGGAAAGCGGGAGTGCCGTTGTAGCAGATCACGGGGACCTCGTACTCAGCAGCGACGGGAGCGACAGCGACCTTGTGGCCGATCTGAGTGGGGCCGACAATGGCGATAACGCCCTCGTTCTCGACCAGCTCACGAACCGCGGCAACGGCGGTAGCGGGAGTGGACTGAGAGTCCTTGGTGATGATCTCGACCGCGCGGCCGTTGATGCCGCCCTGCTCGTTGATCAGCTTGGCGGCGAAGTCGATGGACTTCTGAGCCAGAGTGCCGGTGGAAGCCTCGTTGCCGGTCAGGTCGGCGATGTGGCCGATCTTGACGGGATTGTCATAATCCACTTCGACCTTGGGCTCTTCGGAGGGCACATCAGAGGGCTCGGCAGAGGGGGTATCGGTGTTCGTGGCGGCGGGGGGATTGCTGGTCGTATCCTTCTTGTCGCCGCTGCCGGAGCAGGCGGCCAGAGCGAACAGCATCACAAGTGCAAGCAGCAGAGCGATTGTCTTTTTCATAATACTTTCACCATCCTATTTTGATTACAGCAAGGTTTACACGTATGTCCTTTGTAGCGTGCCGATCGAAATAGCGGGGCTTCCTCCTTTCCTACTGATTCAAGTTTTTCAACGCCGCAGGGCGCATAACTTGCGGTCCGATTTTTCGTCAATTTGCACATAAATCGGCTTCATTTTTTGGAATCCTTCGTTTTGCTTGCCAACATCGTACCACACCCCGCGGCAAATAACAAGGGTAAAATCTTTAGATTTGTATCAACATTTTTTGATTTTTTGCTATTACAGGATAAAATTTTACCAAAAGAAGTCCGGGAGCAGTGCTCCCGGACTTCTTTTGAAATTCTGTTTTTGATCAGCCGAGCAGGCCCTGAGGGGGCACATTCTCGTAGGTCTTCACGACCTCATAATTGTAGCTGCCGTCGTCCAGCTGGACCGACTTTACGATGAACACGTCCTTGGTGCAGGCGCCGGAATCGTCAAAGGACATATGTCCGGCGGGGCCGTCGATCTCGCAGGCCAGCAGGGCCTCGCGCAGGGCCTCGGGCTCCGTGTTGCCGTCGATGGACTCGATGGCGGTCTTCAGCAGCTGATAGGCCTGATAGACCTGGCCGGAGATGTTGTTGGAGGGCATCTCACCGAACTCCGCCTTGTAGACTTCCACGAAGGCCTCGTTCTCCGGCGTGCCCGTGCTGTACACGCACGCGCTGGGCGCGTAGGTGCCCAGGATGTATTCCACCACGTCGGGATAGGTGGCTTCCAGCGTCTCCAGGATGTAGTCATCGATGAAGGCGGACTGCATGATGGCGGTCATGGGCATGGTCTTGTACAGGCCCATCTGGTGCCAGTTCTGCCACAGGGCGATGGCGTTGGTGCCGGTGGTCCAGGCCATGATGGCGTCGGCGCTCTGGTCCAGCGACAGCAGGTAGGGCGCCCAGTCATCGCAGGGGAAGGGGGCGTAGGCCGCCTTGAGCACCTTGCCGCCCAGAGCCTCAAAGGCCTTGGTGAAGTCGTCGGTGAAGGTCTTGAAGCCGATGTTGTCCATGGTCACGATGTTGACCGTGCGGTAGCCCAGGTCGTTATAGGCGAAGTCGGCCATCACGGTCATCTGGGGGTTGGCGCCGCCGGAGCCGATCAGCCAGGGGTTGGTGGCAAACAGGTAAGTGGGGGTGCCGCTGTAGAAGATCAGGGGGACGCCCGCCTCGGCGCAGAACTCGGAGACGGCGCTCTTCTGGCCGGCCTGGGTGGGGCCCAGAATGGCGACCACTCCGTCGGACTCCACCAGGATGCGGGCCGCGTCGGCGGCGTTGGCGGCGTTGCCCTGGCCGTCACGGGTGATGACCTCCACCGGATGGCCGGCGATGCCGTTCAAATTTTTCACGGCCAGCTCCAGGGAGCGCTTGGCCTCCATGCCGGACATGGCCTCGCTGCCGGTCAGGTCACAGATGTGGCCGATCTTGATGGGGTCGCCGGTCAGCTCCACGGGCTCGTCGGTGGGGGTGTCGGTGGGGGTGTCGGTGTTGTCGGGGGACTGGGAGACGGGGGCGTCGGGGGTCTTGCTGGGCTCGTTGTTGGCGGCCGTCTTGTTGCATGCGGCCAGGGCGAACAGCATGACCAGCGCAAGAAGCATCGCGATTGTCTTTTTCATCATAATAGCTTTCTCACCTTTCCATTTTTGATCTGCAGTGCGAATGCCGGAACAGGAGTCCTTTGGATTGCCTGAGTATCGAAAACAGCGCGGTTGTCCCCTCCTCCTTCTCTTGGTCATTTTGTGCACAAATCGGGGCCGTACCCCTCCTTGTTTTTTATTAAAATAGCACAGTGCCAGGCCTTTGGAAAGGTAATATCTTGTTTTTTATGGTGTTTTTCAGGGCAACAAGCAGAAAAAGGACCCGCCGCAAGATTGCGGTGGGTCCTCTTTGCACTCTGCCGTATGTACTTTTCAGCCGGTCACTTCTGCTCGTTTTCGGCCAGAGCCTTGACCAGAATGTGGCCCAGCTCCTGGATGGGGCGGGGCTCGGATTTGGTCCACTCGCCGTCCTTGACGGTGATGATGTTGTAGTACAGGCCGTCGGCCAGCAGGCCCTTGGGTGCGGGCATATAGGTGCCCTCCCGCTCCAGCAGCCGGGAGAAGGTCATGGCGTCGGTGCCCAGGCGCACGATCTCCACATCGCCGTGCTTTCTCTCCAGATCCTCACGCATGCGCGGACGGTCGTCATACAGCTCCTTCTGCGCCTGCTCAAAGCTGGAGCACCACTGGGTGGCCCAGCAGTTGCCGTCGGCCGTGACCAGGTGATACACGCCGTCATACTCTTCAGTTCCGTCAGGGCCTCCGCCCACAATATATGCTTTCATACAAATATCCTCCTTGTCTGAATGTCATAAACGCTGTCGGTGCAGCTGATCCAGGTTTGTTTTCATTTTAACGCAAGGTCCTTTTTTTGTCAATGTTTGGATTTTGCGCCGCGGTACCCGTCACGGCCGGCGGGGAGCGCGGGCTCCTCCCGGGACTCGTCGAACCGGGCGAAGCTGTGGTCATACCGGGCCAGGAAAGCCTCCATCCTGCGGCTGCGCTCCTCCAGATCCTCCCCGGGGAAGGACTCCGCGCACCGCCGGATGATCCGGCTGAGATAGCCGCTGAACTGCTCCAGCTCCCCGTCGTCCAGGCAGTCAAAGATGGTGTCCACCCCGCTGGGCGTCCCGCCCATGTCCGCGGCGGCCTTCTCCCCCGCGGGCAGCAGCCGGACGGTGCAGCTGCGCCTGTCCTCCGGCGATGGCTCCCGGGCGATGTACCCGTTCTTTTCCAGCTTGGACAGCAGCTCGGCCAGGGACTGCTTGCTCATGTCCAGCAGGCCGCACAGCTCCTTCTGGCTGATCTCCGGCTTCACCCGCAGCACGGACAGCACCCGCCCCTGTCCCCGGTAGGGGCTGTGCACCGTTTTCCCGTTCACCGTAAACCCGTGGTAGACCATGCGGTGCATCAGCGTCTGCAGCTGCTGCAGCTGCCGCGTGACCGTGTTTCTGATCTCGCTCATTCCGTTCCCCTCTTTCCGGCGTTCAGGCCTTTTCCCCGGCCGTAATGACCTTGAGCCACTTTCCGCTGAGATAGCGGATGAAGCAGACGATCCCCTTCAGCGGATACTGGACCAGCAGGAAGAAATAGACCCAGACGGGGCTCATGTGCCAGACGTAGGCGGCCAGGGCCCCCAGGGGCAGGGAGATCAGCCACACCGCGCCGCTGTCGGCGAACAGGAGGAAGCGGGTGTCTCCCCCGCCCCGCAGAATGCCCTTGGAGATGGCGTTGGCCATGTTCTGCAGGGGCAGGCACAGAACGTTGACCAGCAGCATCCCGTGGGCCATGGTCCGGGTCAGCGCCTTGATGGTATACATGTCAAAATAGGGGCCCTCCAGCAGCAGCAGGGGCGGCATCAGGACCAGTCCCAGCGCCACGGACAGCAGGATGTAGCTGTTGCCCTCCCGGCGGGCCCGGTCCAGGTCGCCCTCGCCGATGGTGTTGCCCACCACGATGGCGGCGGCCCCGGCGATGCCCATGCTCAGTACGTTGGTCAGCTGGGACAGGGTGTTGACGATGGAGCTGGCCGTGGCCATCTCCTCGCCCAGATGCCCGGTGATGACGCCGTTCAGGGTCAGGCTGACCCCCAGCAGGGTGTCGCTGATGAGCACCGGGATGCCGTATTTCAGATACGGCCGCCAGAGCTCGCCGCCGGGCAGAAAGAAGCTGCGCAGCCGGAAGCCGAAGCGCCTGTCCCGGAGCACGAAACAGCCGAAGACGAAACAGAACTCAAAGGTTCGGGCGATGATGGTGCCCACGGCGGCGCCCACCAGCTCCAGCCGGGGGGCGCCCAGCTTGCCGAAGATGAACACCCAGTTGAAGAACAGGTTCAGGAAAAAGGCGGCCGCGGAACCGATCAGCGGCACGCGCACATTGCCCACGCTGCGCAGCAGGTAGGTCGCCGTGGAGGTCAGCCCGGCCAGCAGGAAGGTCAGGCCGATCAGGCGCATGTAGGGGGTACCCGCGGCGATGACGGGGGCTTCGTGGGTAAAGGCCCGCAGGATGAGCTGGGGGAAAGCCACGGAAACCAGGGTAAACAGGGCGCACAGCGCCGTGGTCAGCCGCAGGGCGATGGCGGCCACCCGGCGCATGGGCTCCAGCTCCTGCCGCCCCCAGAACTGGGAGGACAGCACCACCGCCCCCGACCCCAGGCCCATGCAGATGAACTGAAACAGGGCGTAAAACTGGTTGCCGAAGGAGGCGGCGGCGATCTGGGTCTCACCGAAGCCGCCGATCATCAGATTGTCCAGGAAGTTGATGCCCACGGTGATCAGCTGCTGCAGAGCCACAGGGGCCATCAGGCGGGCAGTTTTCATGTAAAAGGTCTTGGATCTCAGTTCAAATCGCATTTCGTCACCACCATCAGTCTACTTCCATTTTAAATCCGTCCGTCCGATTTGTCAAGTACCTGACTATTTTTCTTTCCTGCTCCCTCGAGCTCCCCCGCCTGAACTGTACCTTCCTTCGGTGTGATGAAAGGTTTTTCGACAAACTGAGGAGCCGCGGCCAGGTCTGGCCGCGGCTCCTTCCGCGTTCTTGTTTGTTGAAATTTTACTCCGTGCGCAGGGCCACCACGGGGTCCTTCTTGGCGGCGCTGCGGGAGGGGATCAGGCCGGCGATCAGGGTCAGCAGCGCGCTGATGGCGATCAGGATCAGCGCCCCCTGCCAGGGCATGGTGGCCTTCAGGCCGGCAATGCCGGTGAAGTGCAGCAGGATGGCGTTGATGGGGATGGTCAGCAGCAGGGCCGCCGCGATACCCACCAGGCCCGAGCACAGGCCGATGATCAGCGTCTCGGCGTTGAACATGCCGGACACATCCTTCTTGGAGGCGCCGATGGCGCGCAGGATACCGATCTCCTTGGTGCGCTCCTGGACGGAGATCAGGGTGATCACGCCGATCATGATGGAGGACACCACCAGGGAGATGGCCACAAAGGCGATCAGCACATAGGTGATGCCGCTGATGATGGAGGTGATGGAGCTCATCAGCAGAGCCACATAGTCGGTGTACTCGATCCGGTCCTCCTCGGCCGCGCCGTCGTTGTACTCCCGGATCAGGTCGGCGATGGCGTCCTTGTCGGAGAAGGTGGTGGCGTACAGGCTGATGGTGGAGGGCTTCGCCAGATCCACATAGCCCAGCAGGTCCAGGTTGTCCTCGTAGGTGGAATCGGACACGGTGGCGGGCATGTAGTTGTCATACAGGTAGTCGATCTGCGCCGCGGTCAGGGCCGTCATTCCGGCGTAGGCCAGGGTGGTCTCGTCGGCGGTCAGCACCGTATCCATCATCGTCGCCAGCTGCTGCTGGGGCACGGCGGCCAGCTGCTGCTCCGCGGCGGCGGCGTACTGCTCGCGCACCTGGGTGTCGATGGCGCTCTCCACCTGGGCGAACAGCTCCTCGTCGCTCATCTGGGAGATGTAGCCCATGATGGTGGAGGCGTCCACGCCCATCTCGGCGGCGTACTGCTCCACGATCATGGCCTCGATGGTCTCGCGGGTCATCTGGCCCATCTGCTGCTCCACGACGGCGGCCACATAGTCCTCGGCGGGCTGGCTCATGACATCCATATAGGCGGCGGCCTTCTCCGCGGCGGGCAGGCCGGTCAGGTGCCCGGTGACGGCGGCGGCCTTTTCCTCAGCGGTGGGCTCCGTCTCCTCCCCGGTGGCAAAGGGCAGGCCGGTCAGGACGTCCACGGTGGGATCGGCCAGCTGGTCGATCACCGCGTCCGAGCCCCCGATGGTCTCGATGGCGTACCGGGTCAGGGCGGTGGTGTAGCCGATGGCGCCGGTGACCATGGTGGAGGTGGCCTCCTCATCGGGCCGGACGATGCCCACCACCTTCAGGGGGGTGCCCACGTCCGCGCTGTTGTACAGCAGCTCCATGCCGGCGGCGGTGGCGGACATATCCACATAGGTGCCGGTGCCCTCGTCGTACTGATAGGTCTCGGCGGGCAGGATCAGCTTGTACTCCAGACCGCACAGCTCCTCATAGGTCCAGCTGTCGCCCACGGCCTCCACGCTCTCGCCGTTCTTGATGGCGGTCAGGGTGTTGTCCATGGCGCTGCTGGGCACCAGGCCCAGGGAGATCAGCATCAGGTCGGAGATCTCGTTGTGCTCGTTGACGAACAGCACGACCTCGTCATAGGCTTCGGGCCAGCGGCCGTACACAAGGTCATACTGGTCCTTCAGCTGGTCGGCCACCAGCTGGCCGTCCTCGCCGGCCAGCAGCTCCTCCCACACGTCCATGCTGTTGTACATGGACATCATGGAGGAGGTGGCGGACAGGCTGCCGCCGTACAGCGTGGCGAAGGCGTCCTCGATCAGGGCCATCAGGTCGCTTTTGACGATGGTGCCCTCCTCGTCCTTGGTGTAGACGTCGAAGTCCAGGTCGTAGCTGTACTGGATGGTGGCCAGGTCGGAGATCCCGCCGCCGCCGTTGTCCAGATACTCCTTGAACGCCTCCAGGTTGTTGGAGGTGGTCTCCATGTTCAGCATGGCGTCCAGCATGTCGTACATGATGTGGGCGGTGTACACGCGCCCCTCCTCATGCTCCTCCCCCGACGATGCCGACGCCTCGCCCATAAAGGAGGTGATCATGGAGGACATATCCACGCTCTCGGACTCGATGGTGATGGGGTAGCTGGCCAGGGTGTCCTGCTGCACCTGGTCGATGTAGTTGTTGATGCCGGTGGACAGGGACAAAATCAGGGCGATGCCGAAGATGCCGATGGAACCGGCAAAGGCGGTCAGGATGGTGCGGCCCTTCTTGGTGAACAGGTTCTTCAGGGACAGCATAAAGGAGGTGCCGAAGGACATGGAGGGCTTGCGGGGTTCCTTGCGTCCCTCCTTCTTCAGCCGCTCGAACTCGGCGTGGGCGGCGGCCAGTTCCCCCCCGGTCAGGGGGTTGGAATCGTCCAGCAGCCTGCCGTCCAACACACGGATGATGCGGGAGGCGTACTGCTCGGCCAGGTCGGGGTTGTGGGTGACCATGACCACCAGGCGGTCCTTGGAGACCTCCTTCAGGATGTCCATGACCTGCACGCTGGTCTCGGTGTCCAGGGCGCCGGTGGGCTCGTCGGCCAGGATGATGTCGGGGTTGTTGACCAGGGCGCGGGCGATGGCCACCCGCTGCATCTGGCCGCCGGACATCTCGTTGGGCTTTTTGGAAAGCTGGTCGCCCAGTCCCACCTGCTCCAGGGCCTTTTTCGCCCGCTCACGCCGCTCGGCCTTGGACACGCCGGACAGGGTCAGGGCCAGCTCCACGTTCTGCAGCACCGTCTGGTGGGGAATCAGGTTGTAGCTCTGGAAGACAAAGCCCACGGAGTGGTTGCGGTAGGTGTCCCAATCCCGGTCCTTGAACCGCTTGGTGGAGACGCCGTTGATGATCAGATCGCCGTCGGTGTACCCGTCCAGACCGCCGATGATGTTCAGCATGGTGGTCTTGCCGCAGCCGGACGGGCCCAGAATGGCCACGAATTCCGATTGGCGGAACTGCAGGTCGATGCCCTTCAGCGCGTGGACCACGCCGCTGCCGGCGGGATAGTCCTTTTGAATGCCCCTGAGTTCTAACATAGTGCTTCGGTTCCTTTCAAACTGGGTTTTTTTACATGATAATCCTGTATTGTACGCCCCGTTTATAAATTTATCAAGGAACCGATTGTAAACTTATTGTGAAGACTGCGCCGGAGGTTTTCGCCCTTCAAAACGCCCCCGCCGCGGCGGGGGCGTTTTGCGTCTGAACGGATAGCGGGCGGCTCACCAGCCCCGCTCCCGGGGGGCGATATCCTCGGCGGTCTGTTCCGAAGGGCCGTGCTCCTCGTAATGCTTGAACCCATAGCCCTCGATATACTGCTCCAGCGTATGGAAGCCCGCCATTTCCGCCTGGGCGCTTTCATAGATATCCTGGCCGTACTGCCGGCCGTTGATGTACAGCCTCCAGTGGGCGTCCTCCACCTCCACCCAGGTGAAGCCGTATTGGTCCACATAGGTGTCCCAATAGCCGCCGGTGTATTCCGTCGTGCCGGAGGTGTCCTCCGGGGTGTTCCCGGCGTTACTCCCGGAGGTGTTCCCGGAGGTGTTTCCGGAGGCGGAGCCCTGTTCCGTCCCGTGGCCGGCGGGGTAGTCGGTCTCGCTCGCGGGCAGCCAGTCCCTGTCCCAGGTGTGGTCTTTGGAAAGCGCGGCGTCGCTGATGAGGAAGTAATCATAGCGCAGTGTGTCGGCGCCGCCGGTGGGATCGTCCCAGGTGACGTCCACGTTGTACCACACGCCGTCCACCCTGACCTTGTTCCAGGCGTGGCCCCCTCCGGCCGTGCCCGAGACAAAGAGGCAGTCAATATCGCTGAGCTCGCACAGAAGCAGGAAGGCATTAGAGTATCCTTCACAGATTGCGGTTCCGTTCAGAATGGCGTGGGCAGCGGAGATCCCGGCCAAAGAATATTGATAGCGGGTGTGGTTGACCAGATAGTCGTGAATGGCCTTGACCTTTTCATACTCGCTCATGTTTTCGGTAATGATCCCGCCCAGGATCTCCTCCGCCTTTTGGAGCACTTGGGCGCTCTGCCCGTCCAGTCCGGCGGAAACGCCCTGACGGTAGGGGATGACCTCCAGTCCGTTGGCATAGCTGACTCTGCAGACAAGAATGGCCTCCTCCGCATCCCAGACGATCAGATTGAAGTAGCTGCTGTTGGAGTTAAACCTTGCCTCGAGACAGGCTCTGATCGCTTCCTGATACTCACCGGTCCGGGCCGCGGGCACGCGGAAGGTCAGGTAGGAAGGCCAGACCGTACTCAGCGCCTGTGCGACCTGTTCCACCTCGTCCAGAGAGTTCAGTGTAAAGTCAAGCTGGCCCTGCTGCACGGAAAAATGGAGCTCCAGCCCCTTCAGATACTGCAGGCCGTTATTCTTGACCACGCCGTAGCGTGCGCCGACCGCATCGAAGAACTGTCCCCCGCTGCCAAGGAAATACAGGTCGGTCAGCCCGGTACAGTCATCAAAGGCATAATTTCTGATCTCTGTCACCGTGGCCGGGATCGTGACCGAGGTCAGAAAGCTGTTCCCGGCAAAGGCGCGCTCACCGACGGTTTCCACCCCGTCGGGGATCACATAGCCGGCGGCGGTCTTGCCCGCAGGATAGCAGATCAGGAGGGTCCGCTCCTTGTTGAAGAGAACTCCGTCCACACTGCAATAGGCTCTGTTTCCATCGGAAACCTGGATACCGGTCAGCGCGGTGCAGCCGGAGAAGGCGTAAGCGTTGATTTTCGTCAGGCTTTCGGGCAGCGTGACAGAGGTCACGCCGGTACAACCGGAGAGGGCGCTGGAGGCCAGCTTTGTCACGCCCTCCTCCACCACGGCGCTTTTGATCCTGCCGCGCAGCGAATACCAGGGGGTCTTTGTCGGGGAATAGTATTTCATCTCCCCCGTGCCGGAGATGGTCAGCGTTCCGGCGCTGTCCAGCGTCCAGGTGACGCTGTCCCCGCAGGAGCCGCCGGCGACGGTCGTGACCTTCGGGCCGTTTTCCACCGCGTCCATCGTGCGCAGCATGGTCACGATGCTCTGCTCCCGGGTGTACGCGCCGGCGGGAGAGAACCTGCTGCCGCCGGTGCCGTTCATGATGCCGGCGGCCTGCACCCTGCCGACGGACGCGCGGGCCCAGCCGCTGATGGAGCCGTTGTCGCTGAAATCGGCCGCGCTGTCCGCCAGGGGCCTGTCCATGGCCTGCGCCAGGCGGTCGATGATGGCGGCGGCCTGCTCCCGGGTCAGGGTGCCGTCGGGGTCGAAGCGGCCGCCGCCGACGCCGTTCACCACGCCCAGGTACGCCATCTTCTCCACATGGACGTCGTTGGTGTCGGTAAAGGTCATGCGCCCGGTGATCTCCGTGCCGGTCACGGTCTCATAGACAGCGGCGGCAAGGGAGCAGAACTCCGCCCGGGTGATGGACGCGGTGTAGTCCCCCTGCAGGGCGGCGGGCACGATGCCCGCGCCGATGGAGGTCTGCACATCCTCCGCCGCCCATGACGAGGGGACATTCGATACGGCGTGGGCGGAGACCGCCATGCCCAGGCTCAGGCAGACGCACAGGGCCAGCGCTCCCAGGCCGCGGATCAACTTTTTCATCATGGTCAACCTTCCTTTCGATTCTTCACCGGGCCGCCGTGCGGTCAGTTTTTCTTTTTGTACCAGCAGATGAGCAGGGCCGCCGCCAGGACCAGAAGCACGACCGCGGCGAGGGTGCAGTTGGAGACCAGGCCGGAGGCGTATTCCAGATAGTCCGCCCTGGACATCCGCTCGGAGCCGACCTGGATGATCGCCGCGTGGGAGTCCGCGATGCCCTTCATCTCCGCGCTGACCGCGATCCGCGCGATGAACGCGACGACCGCCGCGGCCGCCGCGGCAACGCCGCCGAACAGCAGGCCCTTGATATTCTTCTTGCTTTTGCTCCCGTTCATGTTCTCAGTGGTGTTTTCGGTCTTGTTCATGGTTTCGTTCATGTTGATTTTCCTCTCTTTTTAAAAAATTGGTTGTTTCTTCGCAAGGCACGGTGTGTTTCTCTTGCTTCTGTCTGTTTAGACACAAAAATTTGAGAACAGGTTTTAAACTTTCAAAAGTTTTTTAAATTTATTTTTGCGCGCAAAAAAGCGCCCGACTGTCCTGAATCGACAGTCGGGCGCTCAGAGCGTCATGGTCTCCGGGTCAAAGGCATATTCACTAACGGCGAGGGGGGCCATGGCCGCCGCCAAACGTGTAAAATTCGGGACGGCAAAATACAAAAAAGTTTTCGCCGTACTCATACCATCCTGTGGCGTATTCCTCCTTTTGTTCCTCGATCCACTCCAGCATCCCTGCAGTTATCTCCTCCGTGACCGGCGGATCGGTCTGCTCGCCCGTTCGGGTTTCGAAGGTACGGCTTGCGTATCCGCTGCCTTTATCCTTGAAGTAGCCAAAGTCATACTGGTAGCTTATTTTGATGGTGACGGAGTTCTCGTCCTGATTTTCCACCTCATAGGTTTCGATGTAGCAGAGCGGGCCATCCCCGGGAGGATTATCAAGGTGCGCCAGCAGATAGGCCACATTGTGATCCTCCCCGTTCAGGAATTGGGCGCGCAGATTATCAAAGGTCTCGTTGAGCTTCCGGTAGCCTTCGCTGATCTCCTCGAACTGCGGTGCTTCCAGATAGATCTCTGCGGAACCATATGTCTCAACGGTCGTTCGTACCATTGTATAGGAGGCGATCCCGACCGCTGTGGGTTCAACGGGTTCAACGATTTCAACGGTTTCAACTGGTTCAACGGTTTCCGCGGCGGAAGGAGTCGCCGGCTCCGGTTCCGGTTCTTCTTTCTGGCCGCTCAGCGCCAATCCGACGCCGCCCACGGCAAGGACGCCCGCCAGGACCCCCGCGGTGATCTTCACGGCCAGTCCGCCGGCAGCCCCCGCGGCGGCGCTCCCGGCGGCTGTTCCTGTACCTGCGGCAGCTCCGGCTGTACCGGCGGCCCCGGCCCCGCCGGCGGCGATCCCGGCCGCGCCCCCCGTCGCGGCAGCGGCCTTCGCCATGAGGGCCGCCGTCTGCGGGTCCGCGCCGCTCTCGGCGGCTCCGCGCAGGAAGTACAGCAGGAAGGGCAGCGGGGACAGGCCGTAGAGCTTGACGCCCTTCTTCTCGTAGTCCTGAACACCGTCTTTGATGGCCTTGCGGGCGTAATTCAGGCGGCTTTTGATGGTGTTCTCCGACACCCCGACCAGTTCCGCGATCTCCTTGACGCTGAGCTGGTCATAGTAGAACAGATAGGTGCAGACCCGCTGGGCGTCCGGGAGCGCGTCCACCAGCTCCGCGATCATGTGGGTGGTCTCGGCGTTGTCGATGGCGGCGTCGGGGATCTTCTGCTTGTCCAGCTCCTCCATCTGATCCAGAACGCTGTGCCCTTCCTCGTCCTCCGCGAACTGGAGGTCCTTCGGGTTGCGCCTGCGCTCGTTGATGCATTGTCTGGCCGCGATGCTGTTGGCCCAGCTGAGAAATTTCTCCGGCTCCTTCAGCGCGCCGATGCTGTTGTAAATTTTGATCAGCACTTCCTGGGTCATGTCCTCGGCGTCCTGGGGATGGGCCATGATCTTGCGGCACTGATAGGACACGGAGGTGTGGGCCAGCTGAAGCAGGCTCTCCATGGCCTGCTGATCGCCGGCCTGCGCCCTTTGGACAAGGGCGGCGATCTGTTCTTTTTCCATGTACATTCCCCCAGCGGTCTCATATCAGACTGTTTCGCACATATTTTATCATATTCTGCGTGTTTTTCCAGACTCAAGAATGGCCCCGAACGGGGCTATTCCCGCTTTTTCCGCGTTTTGATCTCCTCCAGGACCTTTTGCACCGTTTTCTGACGGTCGGGCTCGGTTTCGGCCGCCTCCCGCTGCAAACATTCCCGAACCCATTCATAAAACGTCATACGCCCCTCCTTTCCGTGCTCCACTTATCAGACACAAAAAAGGCGGGCCGGGTTTTAAATCTTCCGATCCGCGTCCAAGAAAAACACCGCGGACAGGAACCCAAAAGGGTTTCCGATCCGCGGTCTGCGAATTATGGGTCCCGGAAGGAATAGCCATTCCAAGGCCGATCAGGATGCCGCGTTCATGCGGTAGTAGGCCAGCACGAAGCCGACCGCGAGGACGAGGCAGACGAGGCCGACGAGGAGCATCGCCTTTTTCAGGGGTGACGGGCCGTCAGTCTCCCGCCGGGTCTTTTTCTCCGTGCAGTAGGTGTAGTAGTCCTTCTTCTCCTCATACCGCTTCCCGCGGGAGGAGAACAGGCGGAACAGTGTGTAGAACAGAAACTGGATGCCGTAGAAATTGCCGGCCTCCTGAATGTACATCAGCAGGCTGCAGCCGATGTAGAGCACGGAGATGGTGAAGAAGCCGTCGCTCAGATACTGAACGGCCTGCGCGGCGCCAGGTCCGTGGCTGCTCCGCTCATAGCAGGCCGTGATGAGCACGACCACGGCGGCGACGGCCGCCAGCACAAGGCAGGTGATCCATGTCTTTTTCTTTCTGCTCATACCAGCCCCAGCTTCCTGCGGTACGCGTCCAGCTCCGCGCTGTTGCAGCTCACGAAATGGCCGGGCGTGATCTCCTGCAGCGTGGGCGGCTCCGCGGCGTAGTCGTGGGCCTCCTCCGGGACATAGATCATGCGCCGGCGCTGCTTTTCATAGTGCGGGTCGGGCAGCGGGATGGCGGAGAGCAGCGAGCAGGTGTACGGATGCAGCGGATGCGCGAACAGCTCGTCGGACTCCGCGACCTCGACGATCTTGCCGAAGTACATGACGATGATCCGGTTGGAGAAGTATTTGACGACGGACAGGTCATGGGCGATGAACAGGATGGTCAGGCCCATCTCCTCGCGCAGCTCGTTGAGCAGGTTGATGACCTGCGCCTGAATCGACACGTCGAGCGCGCTGACCGGTTCGTCGGCGATGATCAGCTCCGGGTTCATAACGATGGCGCGCGCGATGCCGATGCGCTGGCGCTGGCCGCCGGAGAACTCATGGGGATAGCGCCCCGCGTGCTCCTTGACCAGGCCGACCTTCTCGAGCATCTCGAACACCTTTTCGTCGATGTACTTCTGATCCTTGATGCCCTGAATGACCAGCCCCTCCGCGATCGTATCGCGGACGGTCATGCGCGGGTCGAGCGACGCGATCGGGTCCTGGAAAATCATCTGGATCTTGGTCACGATGTTCTCTTTGGAGGCCTCTCTGAGCTTCGCGTGGCGCTCTTTGGAAAGGCGGGAAAGCTCCTCGGGCCGGCCCGCAGCGGCAAGCTCAAGCGCGTCGTATTCCTCGTTGATCTCGCGCTCGCGCCGCTTGCGGTAAAGGCTGACGCAGTTTTTGTGGTCGTTCTGCGCGTCGCGGATGAGCGCTTTCTGCTCCGCGATGAACGCGGCCAGATGCGCCTTTTCCTCCTGGATCGCCTGCGTGTCGCCCGCTTTTTTGTACGCCTCCACGCGCGCTTTGGAGGCAACGCGCTCTGCGGTGATGGCGTCGGTATACGAGCGGGTGCCCGCGACGATGCGCTGGCCCTTGAAATACACATCGCCGGAGGTCGCGTTGTAGAGCCGGATGATGGAGCGGCCCGTGGTGGTCTTGCCGCAGCCGGACTCGCCGACGATGCCGACCACCTCGCCGCGGTTCACGGTGAAGCTGATATCGTCCACCGCTTTGAAGTCGTTTTTGCCGAAGTACTGCTTTAAGTGCCGGACTTCGAGGATGGGTTCAGCTTCTGTCATAGCCCAGCGCCTCCCTTTCTCTCATCGCTTTGATCCGCTCGGTCACACTCTCGGGCGGGTCGACCTTCGGCGCGTCCGGATGCAGCAGCCAGGTGGCCGCGTAGTGCGTGTCCGACACCTTGAAGAAGGGAGGCTCGCGCTCAAAGTCGATTTTCATGGCATATCGGTTGCGGTCCGCGAACGCGTCGCCCACGGGCGGGTAGATCATGTTCGGCGGCGTGCCCGGGATGGCCTCGAGCTTGTCTTTCGTGTCGAGCGAGGGCATCGACGACAGCAGCGCCCAGGTATACGGGTGCTTCGGGTCGTAGAAAATGTCCTCCACAGTGCCGTACTCGACGATCTTGCCCGCGTACATGACGGCAACGCGGTCGGCCATATTCGCCACGACGCCGAGGTCGTGGGTGATGAACAGCACGGAGAGCGACCGCTTCTTCTTGATGTCGTTGATCAGCTCCAGGATCTGTGCCTGGATCGTCACGTCGAGCGCCGTGGTCGGCTCGTCGCACAGCAAGATCTGGGGATTCGCCGCGATGGCAATGGCGATGACGATGCGCTGGCGCATGCCGCCGGAAAACTCGTGCGGATACTGGTCGAAGCGGCGCTCCGGGTCCTTGATGCCCACGTCGCGCATGATCTGGATGGCCTTGTCGTAGGCCTCCTTCTTCGTGACCTTCGTCCCGGCCTCTTTCTTCTTCGCGTCCAGATAGGCGAGCATCTCGGCGGCAAGCGCGTCGAAGTCCTTGCCGCCCGCGGCGAGCTCCGCCCGGTAGCTCTCCTGCAGATCGGTCAGCGTCTTGCGGATGGTCTGCGCGGTCAGCTCAAGGTCCACGAGGTTGGCCGGCACGACCTTGGGCGGATGCTTCTTCCGGCGCAGGCTCTGCTCCCGCTTCGCCGTCTCCCGGTCGAATCGCCTGAGCTCCTTCGGGTTGTTCGCAGCGCCGGAGAAATAGCGGTCCAGACTCATGCTCATGGATGTGCCGAAGGTGGAAGCCGCGCTGTTTTTGTGCAGCGACAGCGGGTCGATGGACGCGTCCACCAGCGCGCGCAGGCGCTTCGCGGCGGCCCGCGCCGGCTTCTCGCTGAGCTGCGGCTGCTCGAACACGGGCATCTCCGCGGCGATGGCGTCAAGGACGCGCTGCTTTGCCGCGGCGGATTCCCGGTCGGAGCAGCGCATCGCCTCCGCGACATTCCCGGGCTGCAGGGCGGTGTCCCCGCAGCCTGCCTTTTTCATATAGGCGGTCAGCGTTTTCCGCATGGCCTTCCCTTCGGCGCCGGCGTTCTTGCGGCGCGTCTTGTTGTTCAGCAGCGTCGCCTCGGTCATCTGCTTGCCGACCTTCATGATCGGGTCTAACGAGGACAGCGGGTCCTGAAACACCATCGTCAGGTCATTGCCGCGGATCTTGTTGAAATCCTTCTCGGTGTATTTCAGCAGATCCTCGCCTCTGTAGATGATCTCACCGCTCTCGATGATCGCGTTTGCGGCGTTGATGCCGATGATGGACTTGGCCGTGACGGACTTGCCGGAGCCGGACTCGCCGACGATGGCCAGCGTCTCGCCCTGCTCCAGGTCAAAGCTGATGCCGCGCACCGCCTTGACGTTGCCGTTGTTCGTGCGGAAGGACAGTCGGAGATCCTTGACCTCTAATACTTTACTCATGGCGATCTCCTTTACTCATCCGCGCCGCGCAGGGACGGGTTGAACGCGTCTCTGAGGCCGTTGCCGAAAATGTTGAAGCAGATCAGCAGCAGCGCCAGAAAGACGGCCGGGAAGAACACGCAGTGGGGATACGTCGACATGGTCTGCTGGCCGTTCTGCAGCATGGAGCCGAGACTGGTCATCGTTTTGGAATTCAGGTTGACGATACCGAGGTAGGAATACGTCGCCTCGGAGAAGATCGTGGAGGGGATGGACAGGATGCACGCCGTGATGATAAAGCCGGACGAGTTCGGCAGAATGTGCTTGAAGATCAGCCGGCGGTCCTTCGCGCCCAGGGTGCGGGCCGCCATGACATACTCCTGCCCCTTGAAGCGGTAGAACTGGGCGCGCACCGTCGCGGAGGTGTTGATCCACCCGAAGAAAATGAAGCAGAAGAACATGGCGAACATGGAGCCCATCTTCCGTGCGAAGTAGATCTGGAACAGCGTCATGAACACCAGGCTGGGGATCTGGTAGAGGATGTCCTTGACGCGCTCCATCACGAGGTCGAACGCGCCGCCGTAGTAGCCCTCAAGCGCGCCGATGATGATGCCGAGGATCAGGTTGATGACAGCCGCGAGCACGGAGACCGTCAGCGAAAGCCGGGCGCCGGACGCCAGACGGACGCAGATGTCATAGCCGTACTCGTCCGCGCCGAAGAGGAAGCAGGCCTCCTTGCCGTTTTGATACTGGTACCAGCTGGAATACAGCGTACGGATCTGATACGAGGTGCCGTTCATCTTCAGCTGATAGTAGGCGTAGCCGTCCTCGGTGGTCTCGTCTTTCAGATAGATGTTCTGCAGCTCGCCGTTTTTGTCGCGGGTCGCGACGCCCTTGGCGTTGGTCAGATACCACGCGTTGGGGTCGGTCTTGTAGTTCACGCAGTTGATCTGGCGCTCGTCGATCATGGGGTAGAGCAGCTGGATGCCGGTCTCCTCCTGGTACGCCAGCGCGGCCTGATACTCCGACGCGGTCAGGTTAACGTTGACATAGCCGACGCGCGCGTAGGAGTCGAGCGAGATGTTATAGACCGTCTGGAGCCGGTTGGCGACGTTTTTCTCCTCCGTGCCGTATTCCTCGGCGATGGCGCCGGGGATGGCGGAGTAGTAGTCGTACGTCTGCTGGTTGACCTGCTTGTCCGAGCAGCCATTCCAGAAGCCGAGGTCAAAGCGCGTGCTCAGCTTGGGCAGCGCGTAGGCGTAGTAGCCGTCCTTTTCGGAGACGGCGTAGTCCGAGACCATCGGCGTGATAAGGGCGAAGATGACCATGCACAGCAGGATGAAGAAGCAGACCACGGAGCCTTTGTTGTGGCAGAAGCGGATGAGCGCGTCCTGCAGGAAGCCAATGGGCTTCGTCTCCAGCTCCTTGTCGTGGATCCGGTCGTCGGCCTGTACGAACGCGAATTTCTCCAGGTCGATGTGTTCGTATTCGCAGTCCTGGTTATAACTCATTGGTCTTGTTCCCTCCCATCCGGATTCTGGGGTCAATGAGTCCATAGCTCAGATCGAACAGAATTCCCGCCACAAGGCCGATGGCAACATAGAACATGCTGATCGCAAGGAATACGCTGTAATCTCTCATGTTGATGGACGCCAGATAGGTTTTGCCGATGCCGGGCACGGCGAAGATCTGCTCAATGATGAGCGAGCCGGAGATGACGTAAATCACCTGCGACAGCAGCGACGGCAGAAGCGGCACCAGCGAGTTCCGGAACGCGTGGCGCACGGTCGCCTGCGTCCGGGTCAGGCCCTTCGTCCGCGCCAGCAGCATGTATTCGGAGGTGAGCGTCTCCGTCAGCTCCGCGCGGAACATTCTCATATTGCCCGCGATATTGCCGAAGGACAGGGCCAATACCGGCATGATCGCAGAGTGGAACATCGACCAGCTGAAGTAGTCGCTGCCGCTGTTCATGACGAGCGGACACCAGCCCAGCTTAAAGCCGACGATATATTGCAGAAGAACGGCGTAGACAAAGGAGGGGATCGAAATAAAGATCATGATAAAGACGTTGATCGCCTGATCCTGCCATTTGTTTTTGAACACGGCGGCGATCACGCCGAAGAGGATGCCAAGCGGGACGGAGAAGATCAGGGACAGGACGTTGATGTAAAGCGTTGCGGGGATCTTGCTGGCCAGATATTCCTCGACCGGCTGCAGGAAGGTGCCGACCGTCGTGCAGAAGCCCCAGTTGAAGCCCGTGAACAGGTTCTTCAGAAAAATGCCGTACTGCACGATGATCGGGTCGTAGTAGCCCCACGCGGTACGCATGTCCTCCAGCTGCTTTGCGTAACCGCCGGTCACCGCCACGACCGGGTTCGGCAGCATACGGATCAGCACAAACAGCATCGTCATAATGATAAAAAGGCTCACTATGCCCAGGCCGATACGTTTGCAAACATATTTAAACATGTGCGTTGCTCCTTGCTCTCAGATGCACATTAAGGGCGGACGGCCAAATCGGCCGTCCCCCTTAATGCGCCATCAGTGGTTATCCAGTTCGCCGCGTATTTCCGCGGTCATGGCGGTATTTGCTCAGTAGCTCAGCTGGTTGCCCTGCTCCGCACAGTATGCGGCCCACTCCGCGTCATTCATGGTGTAGGTCATAAACTGGATGCCGCCGCGCTGCACGATGGAGTTGATGTATTCCTCGCTGCCGTAGACGACACGGTGAGAGGCAAGGCTTGCGCCGCAGGAGGAGTAGATCGGGATCATGTGGTAGTTCAGCAGCAGGCCCTTCTCCATGCCGGCCAGGATCTCGTTGCGCACATCCAGCTCGGCGATGGCGTAGTAGCCGTTGTAAAGCTCCTGATACCAGTCGTAGTAGCTCATGGTGATCTCCTCGCCCTGGACGGAGATGGTCAGGTACTGGTACGGATCAAAGCCGTATTCCATGATGTAGTCCGGGTCGGTCCAGCAGATCATCATGCTGTAGGGGTCGAGCTCCGCGCCGCCCCAGGCGCCGTTGATCATGTCGTCCTGGCCGCTCTTCATGGTGTCGTAGTAGTCCTGATCCTCCACGAGGACGAACTTGATGCGGCCCTCAAGCGAGGTGCCCTCCGCCGCGGCGAGCATGGCGTCCTGCATGTAGTCGACCATCTTCTGATAGATGGCGTCGGTGCCGTAGACGTGGTACTCGATCTCGACGATGTCGGTCTCGGAGATGTCGCCTGCGGCGAGGCACTGGTCATAGGCGGACTGGAGCAGACGCGCGGCTTCTTCCTTGTTGTAGCCGGTCAGATCGTCCACGCTGCTCACGCCGTAGACCTCGCACAGCGTCGCCTGGGCGTATTCGCTGCCGCGGTAAGTCGCGCCGGTTTCAGGATCATAGATATACGAGTCGTTCAGCAGACCGAACGCCGGGTCGGAGCAGGCGGTGCAGCTCTTGACGTAGTCGGTGCGGTCGAAGGAGTACGACATGGCCTTGCGGAAGTCGATGTAGGTCAGGATGGTCTTGTTGACGCCCGCGA
>JBJEYS010000283.1:0-4787 GCA_051886995.1 Oscillospiraceae bacterium | reverse complement strand
AACAAATGAAAAAAGGAAACCCCAAGGCTCTGCTGCCCATCGGCGTGTTCCTGGTGCTCTATCTGGGACTGGGCATCCTGTTCGAGTACGTTCTGAAGATCCCCATGGGCTTCTACAAGATCCCCATCGTCGTGGCCTTCCTGGCCGCCATCCTGGTGGCCTGCCTGCAGAACCCCAAGGTCAAATTCGACGACAAGCTGGCCCTGATGGGGCAGGGCGTGGGCGACAAGAACATCGTCACCATGATCCTGATCTTCATGGTCGCCGGCATCTTCGTGGGCGTCGTCGGCCGCTCCAGCGCCGAGAGCGTGGCCTACTTCATGCTCTCCATCATCCCCGCCCGCTTCGCCGTGGCTGTCCTGTTCGTGGTGGCCTGCTTCGTCTCCACCGCCATGGGCACCAGCGTGGGCACCATCACCCTGATCACCCCCATCGGCGTGGCCGTCTCCGCCGCCTCCGGCTTCTCCCTGCCCCTGTGCATCGGCGCGGTCATGGGCGGCGCCATGTTCGGCGACAACCTGTCCTTCATCTCCGACACCACCATCGCCGCCTGCAACGGCCAGGGCTGCGCCATGAAGGACAAGTTCCGCGCCAACTTCGCCATCGCCCTGCCCGCCGCCCTGGTCACCCTGGCCGCCATCCTGATCCTGTCCCTGACCACCTACACCGGCGCCGCCGTGGTGGGGGATTACCACCTGATCCAGATCATCCCCTACATCCTGGTCCTGATCGGCGGCATTGCGGGCGTCAACGTCTTCCTCGTCCTGCTGGTGGGCATCGCCTCCGGCGCCGTCATCATGCTGGCCACCGGCGCCACCGCCGCCACCGACATTCTGTTCAACATGGGCTCCGGCGCCGCCGGCATGTTCGAGACCACCATGGTGGCCATCCTGGTCTCCGCCATGTGCGCCCTGATCCGCGCCTACGGCGGCTTCGACGCCCTGCTGTACGGCATCCGGCGGGTCTTTAAGGGCAAAAAGAACGGCCAGCTGGGCATGGGATTGCTGGTGGGCGCCATGGACATCGCCACCGCCAACAACACCGTGGCCATCGTCATGGCCAACCCCATCGCCCGGGAGATGGCCGAGACCTACGGCGTGTCCAACAAGAAGACCGCCTCCATCCTGGACACCTTCTCCTGCGTCTTCCAGGGCATCATCCCCTACGGCGCCCAGATGCTGGTGGCCATCTCCGCCGCCGGCGAGATGGGCTACGAGGTCTCCGCCTTCCAGATCATCCCCTACCTGTTCTACCCCTTCCTGCTGCTGATCAGCAGTCTGGTGTTTATCTACTTGATTCCGGAGAGGAAGAAATGAAAAAACAAGCCCGGTCGGCCGACCGGGCTTGTTTTTTTAAAAGTATAATTCCGCCGCCAGATTCCCGTGCACATACCAGCACACGGCCTTTTTCATGAACTCCTCCGTGACGCCGAAGTGCTCCGCCAGCTGCCACAGCTCCGTGCAGCCGTCGGCCACGGCCTCGTCCAGGGCATCCTCCGGGATCAGCCGCCGGATGGCCCACTTGTCCGCCTTGTACTCGTGCTTCTCCACCAGGTCGTAGGGGCTGTCCACCTTATGGGTGGCCCCGGTGCTGATGTGCCCGCCCTCGTGGGCCACCGTCACCAGCTCCTCCGCCCCCGTGCGGATGTTCCCGAAGTCCATGAACACCCCGTACCGGCCGCCCTGCTCGATGGTGACCGCCTGCAGGTCGTCCATGTCCCAGTGGTAAAACCGCACGCCCGCCCGGTTCAGTTCGTTATACAGGGATATGATTTGTTCCATGAAGTGCCCCCTCTCTTTCTTCTCAGGGCTGCTTCTCCTTTTCCAGATCGGCCTTCATGAAGCGCGCCATGTCAAGGAGCATCTGTTTTTTCTCTTCCGGCAGGTCCTTCGCCTCGTTGTGCATGGCGTAGGTAAAGTCGTCAAAGTCCGGCTGGGCGGGCAGCTCGGCCCCGTCGTCGATCAGGTACGACGGCGTGACGCCGAACAGGGCCGCCATGGCCTTGATCTTGGAGCCGGGAATGTCGTCCACACGCCCGCACTCCCACTTGCTGACCGCGTTTTTCTGCACGCCGAGCTTTTCCCCCAGTTCGGTCTGGGTCAGGCCGAGGGCCTTTCGCTCCGCTTTGATTTTTTCGCCGACCGTCATTGGTCTGTCCACCTTTCGTTTTGGATGAAGTCGTTGAGTCACGCTCCACGCTCTCCGCGACGCGCGGCTCCGCGCTCTTGTATCTTCATAATATCACATTTCTGAAAAAAGTCAATAAAAAGTGTCTTGACAAGGTGAATATTTGGGGATATAATCGAAGTATCTTAAAAAGGTGAAAGGCAGTGATTCCATGAACGTCAATTTACTGAAGGGAAAAATGAAGGAGCACGCGCTGACCCAGGGGGAGGTGGCCGAAAAAATGGGGGTCAGCCTGTCCCGGTTCAACGCAAAACTGAACGAACGAGGGGGCGCGGAGTTTTCCCTGGGGGAGCTCCAGGCGCTGAAAAACATTCTGGCATTGACCTCCCGGCAGGTGGATCAAATTTTTTTCACCTGAAAGTATCTTGAGAGGGTGAAATTTGACGAACGGTGTCGAAAACACCGGGGGAGGATGGTGTCAGTGTATCACCTGAATTGTCCCAAAAACAGGACTGACGGCGGGGAGCCCCTCCGGGTGGAGGTCCCGGCGGCCCTGGACTACGGGGACATGGTGGATTATATCAGGTCGTGGCCGGATAAATTGGTGACTTTTGTCGCTGCCCGCCTGTGCGACGGGGACATGGCCCCCTTTGCCCGGGAGCTGTACGAGTACATCTGCGTTCCGGACCGGGACGGACCCGCTTTTGAAGAGTGGAAGGTGAGCTGAATGCCCCGAAAATATGCGGCGCTGCCCTATGAGTACCTGGACGAGATGGCGGTTCTGACGGACGAGGAGTTCGGGCGGCTGGCCCGGGCGCTGCTGCGCTACAGCTCCACGGGGGAGGAGAGCGACCTGACCGGAAACGAGCGGTTTTTCTGGCGGCGGGTGGTCAACCGGGAGCTGGGCTTACAGCAGCACTACCGGGAGCTGGCGGTGAAGCGCAGCGAAGCCGGGAAAAAGGGCATGGCCAGCCGGTGGGGCGTAACAGCCGATAACAAAAATAACGAAGTCAACGTCCAGGACGAAGTCAAAGACAAAGACAAAGACAAAGTCTACTCTCTCCCATCAGCTGATGGGAAGAGAAGGGGGGCGGCATCCGCCGCCCGGACAGAGAGGATGAAACGGGATATGGCGGCAATGGCGAAATGGACGGAAGGGAGTGCTCGGGGCCCCCGGGAAGCCGCAACGCGGCTTTCTGGGGAAAGGACGAGCACCGGAATGACTGCGCAGCCGTTGGCGGCTTCGCCGCCTTACGGATGCGGCGTGCCCCATGCGGGCAGTGAGTTTTTGCCGCAGGCAGAAACGAAGGATATGGAGGTTGCGAGGACGTGAGCTCTCCGAGGTACGGCTGGTGGGGATACGCCAAGCACATGATCCGGCGCTACCCGGACGCGGTGAATGAAAACGAGCGCGCGGCGGTGGAGGCGGCCCTGGCGGAGACCGAGCGGATGCGCGGCGGGGAGGACCGGCTGAAGATCGCCCGCATGGTGCTGCTGAAGGGCACCCACACCCTGGCCGGGGCGGCCCTGCAGATCCCCTGCAGCGAGCGCACCGCCCAGCGCTACCACGCGGATTTCATCCGCGCCGTGGGCCGCAATTTCCGCTGCGACGGGCTGGTGTAAAAAGTTTTGACCCCCTTTCGCCCCGGGCGAAAGGGGGTCTTGCGGTGGGCGGTCAGAAAATACTCCCCACGGCGGTCATGCCGCGGGCCAGATCCTCCCGGTAATCGGGGGCGGCGGGGTCCAGGCTGTTGATGACCACGCCGTCACTGCCGCTGCGGGCGGTGGAGTGGACGTACCGGCCGTCCCCCAGATAGACCGCCACATGGCCGGGAAAGAACAGCAGGTCGCCCTCCTTCATCTCCGAACGGGGGATCTCATGCACCGGGAAGCCCGGCTCCATACGGGCGTCCCGGAAGATGGTCACGCCGTTGAGCCAATAGGCCATGAAGGCAAGGCCCGAGCAGTCGATGCCCAGGGGGGACTTGCCGCCCCAGCGGTAGGGGGCCCCCAGGTAGCCCAGGGCGGTTTCGGCCACGGCTTGGCGGAAGTCCGCTTCGCCCGGCGGCGCATTGTGACAGGGGGCCAGGAAACCGCTCTTTGTATAACCCGTCTGCCCGTCGGGCAGGGCCGCTTTGACCCAGCCGTTTTCGTCCGGCGCCGTCAGGGGGGCGATCAGCGCGCCCCGGGTCAGCTCAGCCACCGGCCAGCTCTGCACCTTCGGCTGGGCCAGGACGGCGCAGAAGCCCCGGGTGACCACCCGTTTGGGCAGGGCGGCAAAGAAATTGACCCCGTCCGGGTCCCGGGACAGGCAGGCGGCGGGGGCAAAGCCCTCGTAGCGGTAGTTGGTGCGCACCTTGAACCAGCCGGGGGCGGGCTCTTCCAGAATTTCCGCCCGCCAGCCCAGCAGCAGCTCGTCGGTCTGCTCCGCTTCCGGGGCGGGCGCGCCCATCAGCGGGCAGCGGGTGGCGGTGACAAAGGTGTGGGTCATAGGAAACTCCTCCGAATGATGCAGATTGTCCAGAACACGGAATTCCACCTCATCCGTCACGGCTGCGCCGTGCCACCTTCTCCTCAAGGAGAAGGCTGTGGGGGTTAGGCATTTCCCTCCATGTGGCAGTCGTAGATGGCCTTGGACAGCCTGCCGATGAACTGCTTGG
>JBJEYS010000282.1:0-4792 GCA_051886995.1 Oscillospiraceae bacterium | reverse complement strand
GCTGCGTATCAGCATCGCTCCCGTCGCTACGGAGGTGTCTGAACTTGGCCAAACGGATCCTAGTGGCTGTGATCTTTGTCCCCCTTTTGCTGGCGGTCATCCTGTTCCTGCCCAGCTTCTGGTGGGCGCTGGTGGTCACCTTTATCTCGGGCATGGCGGCTTTTGAGCTGTTACGGGCCACGGGGGAGGGAAAGATCACCGTCCCCATGCGGGTGGTTACTCTGCTCTCCGCCCTTCTGATCCCCTTTGGGAACTGGGCGGGCCAGGCGGTGATCGTGGCTTGTGTGTGCCTGTTCGTGGTCATGGCGGTCTCCTTTTGGTGTGCCATCCGGGCCTATGACGAAGGAAACGCCTCCATCGGCTTTTACCATGTGCTGCTGACCCTCTTTGCCGGCGGCGTGATCCCCCTGGGTCTGTCCGCTTTGGTGCAGCTGCGCGGCATGGAGCACGGGAAATACCTGGTTTTGCTGGCGGTCCTGCTGACCTTTATCACCGACGGCGCAGCCTATTTCGGCGGCGTTTTTCTGGGCAAGCACCGGGGTGTTACCCGGGTCAGCCCGAAGAAAAGCGTGGAAGGCTATTTCTGCGGCTTCGCGGGCGGTGTGCTGTTCGCACTGCTGTACGGCCTGGTCATCGGTGCCATTGAGGGCTGCGAGGCGGCACTGGTTCCGCTGGGTTTGTGCGGCCTGCTGGGCGCACTGGTCACCGAGTTGGGGGACCTGGTTTTTTCCTTCATCAAGCGGCAGTTCGGCATCAAGGATTACGGCCATCTGCTGCCCGGCCACGGCGGGATGCTGGACCGTTTTGACAGCATGATCCTCTGCGGCCCTGTGATTCTCTTTATCGTGTACTACTTTCCCGTATTCTAATTGAGGCGAGACCATATGAATGAAAACAGAACCATTTCGATTTTGGGCTCCACCGGCTCCATCGGGCGGCAATCGCTGGAAGTGATCGCCGCCCTTGGTTTCTCTGTGGGTGCACTGACGGCTCACCAAAGTGTGGATCTGCTGGAACAGCAGGCCCGGCAGTTCAAGCCCCGCCTGGTGGCACTGACCGATCCGGCCGCTGCCGCCGACCTGAAGGTGCGCCTGGCGGACACGTCTGTCCGCGTGGTTGCCGGGCCGGAAGGGGTGGTGGAAGCCGCCGCATTGCCGGAGGCGGACACCGTCGTTACCGCCGTGGTGGGCGTAGCCGGCCTGGTGCCCACCCTGGCCGCCATTGACGCGGGCAAGCGCATCGCCCTGGCCAACAAGGAGACCCTGGTGTGCGCCGGGGAGCTGGTCATGAAGCGTGCCCGGGAGAAGGGGGCCGAGATCATCCCCGTGGATTCGGAGCACTCCGCCCTGTTCCAGAGCCTGGAGGGCAACAGCAGGGGAGAGGTCAAGCGCCTGATCCTGACCGCCTCGGGCGGGCCCTTCTTCGGCAAAAGCCGCGCCGAGCTGGAACTCGTCACCCGGGCACAGGCGCTGAAGCACCCCAACTGGTCCATGGGGGCCAAGATCACCATTGACTCGGCCACCATGATGAACAAGGGTCTGGAATTCATCGAGGCCATGCGGCTGTACGACATGCCCCCGGAGAAGATCTCCATCGTCATCCACCGGGAGAGTATCGTCCACTCCCTGGTGGAATACTGTGATGGGGCGGTGCTGGCCCAGCTGGGCGCGCCCGATATGCGCCTGCCCATCCAGTACGCCCTGACCTGGCCGGCTCGCTGTCCCGGCCCGGCGGACCCCCTGGATCTGCTGACGTGCGGACCTCTGCACTTCGCGCCCCCTGACCTGGAGGCGTTTCCCTGCCTGGCCCTGGCCATGGGCGCCGCACGCACCGGCGGCACGGCCCCGGCCGTCATGAACGGCGCCAATGAGGTGGCCGTGGCCCGGTTCCTGGCCGATGAGATCGGCTTTTACGACATCCCCCGTCTGGTGGAGGATGCCCTGTCTCAGGTTCCCACCGTCCCCGCGCCCGGCCTGGAGGAGATCCTGGCCGCCGACGCCGCCGGACGCCAAATCGCAGCGAGGTGACTTTGTTGCAGTATATCCTGTATATCCTGATCGCGATCCTTCTCTTTGGCCTGCTCATCGCCGTGCACGAATTCGGACATTTCTTCACCGCCAAGCTGCTGGGGGTGAAGGTGAACGAGTTTTCCATCGGCATGGGCCCCCGGCTACTGCACAAGACAAAGGGAGAGACCGAGTACAGCCTGCGCCTTTTCCCCATCGGCGGCTTCTGCGCCATGGAGGGGGAGGACGAGGCCACGGACGATCCCCGCTCCTTTGAGTGTCAGGCCGCCTGGAAAAAGTTCATCATCCTGGCCGCCGGCTCCTTCATGAATTTTGTGGCGGGATTGCTGATCATTCTGGTGCTCTTTTCCCAGGCCACGGCCTTTTCCGCTCCCGTGGTCGCCGGCTTCATGGAGGGGGCGGAACACCTGGAGCAGGGCGGACTGCAGGTGGGCGACCGCTTTTATCGCATCGACGGCCACCGCATCTATCTGCAGGACGATGTCAGCCTGTTCCTGAGCCGCGCCGGCGACACGGTGGATCTGGAGGTCGTGCGGGACGGGGAGCATATCGTGCTGGAGGATTTCGACTTTGCCCGCAAGGTACCCGTGGTGGATGAACAAGGGAATACCACCTACAAGCGCGGCATTACCTTCGGTGTGCCGGAGAAGGCCACGCCGGGGCGCGTTCTGCAATACGGCTGGTATCAGGCTATTTACTGCGTGCGCGCCGTTTGGATCGGACTGGGCGACCTGATCACGGGTGCTGTGGGCATCCGGGATATGTCCGGCGTCATCGGGATCGTGGATCTGGTGGGACAGTCCGGGCAGGCAGGCGCCGCGGCCGCGGCACAGCAGGGTATGTCACCCTTTCTGGGCGCGCTGGAAAATATTTTCAGCATTATGGCCTTTATCGCCATTAACCTGGCGGTCATGAACCTGCTGCCCATTCCCGCCCTGGACGGCGGACGGATCTTTTTCCTGATCGTGGGTGGGATCTTTAAGCTGATTACCCGGAAAAAGCTCGATTCCAAATATGAGGGCTGGGTCAACACGGCGGGCTTTGTCCTGCTGATGGCCCTGATGGTCGTCATCGCGGTCAGCGATGTGCTGAAAATAGCGGGGGTGTAATATGTCCAAGCAGATCATGGTGGGCGGCGTCCCCATTGGCGGGGGCGCGCCTGTGACCATCCAGTCTATGTGCAATACCCGTACCGACGACGTGGGCGCCACGGTGGAGCAGATCCGCCGCCTGGAGGCCGCCGGGTGTGACATCGTGCGCGTGGCGGTGCCCGACATGGCCGCCGCCCGCGCCATCGGAGCCATCAAAGAGCAGATCTCCATCCCCCTGGTGGCCGATATCCACTTCGACTACAAGCTGGCGCTGGAGGCCGCCGCCGCCGGAGCGGACAAGATCCGTATTAACCCCGGAAACATCGGCGCGCCCGAGCGGGTGCAGGCTGTGGCCAATGCTTGTAAAGCAAAAAACCTTCCCATCCGGATCGGGGTCAACGGCGGTTCCCTGGAAAAGCCCATCCTGGCGAAGTACGGCGGTGTGACCGCCGAAGCTCTGGTGGAGTCCGCCTTCGGACACATCGAGCTGTTACATCAATTTGATTTTGACGACATCTGCGTCTCCCTGAAATCCTCCTCCGTGCCCCTGACTATGGCGGCCTACCGGCTCATGGCCAAGAAAAGCGATTACCCTTTACACCTTGGCGTGACCGAGGCGGGCACTGTGGAGATGGGCACGCTGAAATCCGCCATCGGCATCGGCGGCCTGCTGGCCCTGGGCGTGGGGGATACCATGCGGGTCTCCCTGTCCGCCGACCCTGTAGAGGAGATTTACGCCGCAAAGAAGATCTTAAAGGCGGCTGGCCAGCGAAAGGACGGACCCGAGCTGATCTCCTGTCCCACCTGCGGGCGGACCTCCATCGACCTGATCGGTCTGGCCCATCAGGTGGAGGAACGGCTGAAAGATGTGAACAAGCCCATTACCGTGGCCGTCATGGGCTGCGTGGTCAACGGCCCCGGTGAGGCGTCCGCCGCCGATGTGGGCCTGGCCGGCGGCAAGGGCGAGGGCGTGCTGTTCCGTAAGGGGGAGATCGTGAAAAAGGTCCCCGAGGAGCAGCTGGTGGACGAACTGTTTGCTTTGATCGAGACTCTTTAGAAAAGGAACCGCCATGTCTGAAAAACTGAGCTTTTTAAAAATGTTTACCGCCTACCGGCCGGACGCCGCTCTGGCGGCGGAGTTAGCCGATGTGCTGGTGGTTTCCGCCGCCATCGACGCCAAAGCGCGCACCCTGGAGGCGGTGCTGGAGTGCCCCCGGCCCCTGGGGGCGCTTTTGCCGCGTCTGGAAGCGGAGCTGGCCGCCGCCTATCGGCTGAGCAGTGCAAAACTGACCGTCCAGGCCGCGCCGGAGAGCGTCCCGCCTGTGTGGGAGGACGCGCCACCTCCGCCCCCGGAGGAGGACGTACCTCCCGTGTGGGAGGAGACGCCGCCCCCGGTCTGGGAGCAGGAGGCACCCCCCGCGCCGGAATGTGTCCCCCCGGAAGACGATGTGTTCGCCCGCACGGAGGCCATGCGGGAGGAGGCGCTGCAGGCGGCTCTGGCGGCCCGGGGCGGCGCCTCCGGCCCGAAAAACAAGACCATCTACGGCAAGATCTCCAAGAAAAAGATCACCGCTATCTCTGACATTGAGCTGGACATGGGGGCCATCGTCATTGAAGGACAGGTCACCGCCGTCAACCACCGGGAGATGAAGAAGCGGCAGGCCTGGGTCATCT
>JBJEYS010000281.1:0-4845 GCA_051886995.1 Oscillospiraceae bacterium | reverse complement strand
GATCATCATCAGTGCGCACAACCGTCTGCGCACGCGCTTATTCCTCCTCGCACTCCTTCATTGCGTAGGGGATCTGCTCGATCAGATCTCCCACTGTCATGCCGTACTCCCCTTTGTCTTCCGCCGCCAGATCACCGGCCCGGCCGTGAAGCCAGACCGCGTACAGAATTCCATTATCTCCTACGTTCTTCTGGACCGCAAGCCCGGCCATCAGTCCGGCCAAAGCATCCCCCGAGCCGCCGCGGGCCATACCCGGATTTCCAGTGGGATTGATAAAGCACCGCCCGTTCCATGCCGCCGCAATGGTGCGGTGTCCCTTCAGAATCAGCATGCATTTGTGCTTTACCGAAAACTCCCGCGCGGCAGACAGTCGGTCCGCAATGGGCAGCGTACAGCCGGATAAACGGGCAAATTCCCCGTCGTGGGGCGTCAGAACGGTCAACCCCACCCGTTTGTCCAACACATCTATATGCCGCGCGAGAATATTTAGACCATCCGCGTCCAAAATTACGGGACAGGTCAGCTCCCGCAGCAGGGAGAGCACCAGCTTTTCCGCACGTTCCCCCCGGCCCAAACCTGGGCCGATCAGGGCTGCGTCACAGCCTTTCGCCTTTTCCAAAATCTCCTCGTCACTGTTCGGCCAGGGCCAGGGCATGGCCTCGTCGCATTTGACGGCCACGATGGGGTAAATCTCCTGCGGCACAGCCAGGGTCACCAGGCCCGCGCCGCCGCGCACGGCGGCCCGGCTTGCCAGCACCGGTGCGCCGGTATAACCCACACTGCCCGCCAGGATGAATAGCCTGCCGAAATTGCCCTTATGGGCGTCCCGTCTGCGGCGGGGCAGCTCCGGCCGGTCCATGACCGCCGTGGTACTTGCGTCCTCATCCATCAGGTCGCGGGGAATGCCAATGTCAGCCACCACCACCCGGCCGCTGTGGACAGCCCCCTGCCCTACATAGAGCCCGGGCTTGCCGGCGGAAAAGGTCACGGTCACGTCGGCCTGCACCGCACACCCCATCACCTCACCGGTGTCAGCGTGAATGCCGCTGGGCACATCGGCGGAGACCACCCACTGGGCGCTTTTCATGCTCCGCACCGCTTTTACCGCATCGGGACGCAGATCGCTGTTCAGCCCCACGCCGAACAGGGCGTCGATGGCCACGTCAAAACCGGAATAGTCCGCCCATTTTTCCGGATCGAAGTCCTCCAGAACGCCGCCGGCCTCAATCAGGCGGCGCTCCATCTCCCGGCAGTCATCGGTCATCTTCTCCCGCTTGCCCACCAGGACACATTTGACCTTCCAGCCCTCCCGCAGGAGGAACCGGGCGGAGGCCACACCGTCGCCGCCGTTGTTGCCTGGGCCGCAGAACACGATAGCGGAACGCTGTTTTGTAGCCCAGAATTCAGCTTCCAATCGAGCCCTTTCCTCTGGGGTGGGTTGGCAACCGTCCCGCGAAGAGTAAACAACAGCAATGCTGCGGTTCTTTTTCTTCGGCCCCGGCAACGAAAGCGCTAAGGTTTCCTTGACAATGGCTTTTGCCGCCCGCTCCATCAGCAGCGTGGACGGAATGCCCCGCTCCTGAATGGCTACGCGGTCGATCTCTTTCATCTGCGCGGCGGTGAACAGTTCCATGGTCACGCCTCCCGGTAAGTTTTTCTCTATTATAAAAGTTCTTTTCCCCTATTGCAATTTAATTCTCTTTCCCTTCGGCGAAAAATCTGATATGATAGGGGCAGCTGGCAGCAGATGCAACCGCGAATTGACACCATTTTCTCCAAATGCAACAGCAAATCGGTAGAGTTGCTCTCCCTCCTCCTGTAGAATTGAACCATCCAAATAAGGAGGTTTTCCATATGTCATTTTCTGAAAATCTGCAGTTTCTCCGCACCCGCGCTGACACCACCCAGGAGCAGCTGGCCGAGCAGTTGGGCGTTTCCCGCCAGTCGGTCAGCAAGTGGGAGAGCGGCGCCAGTTTTCCCGAAATGGACACCCTGCTTCGCATCTGTGACATGTACGGCACCGATCTGGACACCCTGCTGCGGGGCAGCGTGGAGAAATCCCTGGTGACTGACACCGCCCGGTACGACGAGACTATGAACCGTTTTTCCCGCCGCATTGCCTTTTCGGTCGGGGCAATCCTTGCTGCGATCAGCGTCATGATTTTCCTGACGGCCGCGGGCTTGCCTGAAATGCTGGCGGCGGCCTTTTTCCTGCTGGTCCTGACGGTCTCCGTGGTGATTCTTGTGGCCAGCGGCATCCAGCACGACAACTTCCGCAAGAAATATCCGGTCATTGAGGACTTTTATACCCAGGAGGAAAAGGACGCCTTTCATCAAAAATTTGTCTGGTTCATCGCAGGCGGTGTCGGCGCGATCCTGTTCGGCGTCGTCCTGATGCTCCTGTTTTTCAGCGTCTTTCCCGAGCGGGAGCCCTATGAGTCCGTGGTCAGCGGCGTGTTTTTACTGATCATCGCCGGGGCGGTCACCTCCTTCATCTACGGCGGGATGCAGGAGGACAAATATAAGATCTGGAAATACAACCGGGACAACAACCCAACCCCGGAGGTCAAAAAGCGCAATGGGCTGATCGGCACCGTCTGCGGCTGCATCATGCTGGCGGCCGCGGCCATCTATGTGGGTCTGGGGCTCACCAAAAACCTGTGGAGCACCATGTGGTGGATCTTCGCCGTGGGCGGCATTCTCTGCGGTGTGGCCTCCATCATTCTGAATCCCTATAAGGGCGAAGACGACTGATATTTCGCTCCAAAATTACACATTACATTAGGAAAAGAGAGTATTTCATGACGAAAGACCGCTCCGTTCTGCTCTTGCAGGAGCCAAACCTTTATAAGTCCTTCATCATTCTTGCCCTGCCCATTTTCGGCGCTAATTTTCTGCGTGCCCTGAATGACATTGTGGATACTTATTTCATTGGTCAGATCGCGGATTCAGTGGCCGCCCAGTCCGGCATTTCCTCCGCCTGGCCGCCCCTGAGCATCCTGCTGTCCTTTCAGGTGGGCTTCGGCGTGGCCGGCGTCGCGGTCATCAGCCAGCTTCTGGGCGCCGGTGAAAAAGAAAAGGCCCGTGAGAACGCAGGAATGCTCTTTCTGATTGCCGTCGTTCTGGGTGCCGCGATCAACGCGGTCACATACCTTCTGGCGCCCGCCGCCATGACCCTGATCGGCGCGGAAGGCGCGGCGCACGCGTGTGCGGTGGACTATCTCCGCATACGCTCCTTTGAAATGCTCTCCTTCTTTCTCTTCGGCGCGTTCCAGGCCATCCGGCAGGCGCAGGGCGACACCTCCACCCCGGTCTACCTCTCCGTCGCCTCCATCGTGCTCAACATCATCCTCACCGGCGTCTTTGTGCGCGGGATGGGTCTGGGTGCCTTCGGCGCCGGGCTGGGTACCATGATCGGTCAGGTGGCACTGACCCCGGTCTGTCTGCTGCTGCTCTTTTCTAAAAAGCAGCCCCTCCACCTGACCAAGGACGCGCTGCGCTTCCGTCCGCGCGAGATCCGGCAGCTGGCCGCCATCGCGATGCCCGCCGCGGGCAGCCAGGCGCTCTCCTCTCTTGGGTTCCTGGTGCTCCAGATGGTCGTCGTCAGCTACGGCGATGCAGTGACCGCTGCGTTCAGCATCGGAAACAAAATCGCTAATATGCTCCTAATGCCCGTTCTGGCCCTGGGCACGGTCCTGGCGGCCTATGTGGGCCAAAACATCGGCGCAGGGAACAGCGAGCGCGCCCGGCGAGCCTGCGCCGTCAGCCGAAACCTCGGCCTGACCATCTCCGTCATCGGCTGTCTGCTCCTCCTTCCCCTGCGCGGCTGGCTGGTCTCCCTGCTGACCAATGACCCCGCGACCCAGGTCCACGCCAGCGTCTATGTGTTCTGGACCCTTCTGACACAGCCCCTTATGGCCCTGTTCCAAAATTATCTCGGCATCTTCAACGGCTCGGGGCACACCCGCTTCGCCATGATCCTTTCCTCCTCCCGTCTCTGGGTCATCCGCCTGCCCCTTATTCTGATCTTCAAGCTCTTGACCGATATCGGCAGCCGCGGGATCTGGTACGCCATGGTCATCAGCAATTTCCTCATTCTCGGCGTCGGCGCATGGCTCTACCGCAAGGTGGACTTCTCCCCCACCGTGCTTCAGGCCGGGGCGGAATGATCCGTACCCGGACTGCGAAAAAATCATTGCGGCTTTTTCCACCGGCATGCTATAATTGTTCAAACGACCAGAGCACACAGACGCAGGGGGTGGACCGATGGCAGTCGATATGAAGGAGACGATCGCGGAAGCGGCCCGCAGGCTGATACAGGAAAAGAAGGTCAAAAAGCTGACCGTTAAGGATATTGTCGAGGAGTGCAATATTACACGGCAGGCATTCTATTATCACTTTGCCGATATTCCGGAGCTGTTTCAGTGGGTGCTGGAACGCGGAACCGAGCAGCTGCTGCGTGATTCGCGCGCCCGACAGGATCCCGAGGAGGGACTTCGCTATTTCTTCCTGCTCGGTATCAACTCTGCCCCGTATTTGAAAAAGAGCATGCAGTCCAATTACGGAGTGGAGCTTGAACGTCTTCTGACCCAGCACATCTATCAACTTTTTGAACAAATTGCCAAGGATAACGGCTTATATCGGAATTGCAGTCCCGTAGAATTGAACATCATCACGCGGTATCACGGCCAAGCCATTATCGGTCTTCTGCGCGAGTGGACCGAGGAAGATACAAAAAATCTCGATCAGATCGTCCATACAGTCTATCTTTTGATGACAGGCGGTCTTTCCCCCTTTTCAAGTCAATAGCTAACAGCTTTTTACAAAAAAGCCGGAGTGTAAAAT
>JBJEYS010000280.1:0-4892 GCA_051886995.1 Oscillospiraceae bacterium | reverse complement strand
TGCTCCTGGTGGGCTTCTCCTCCGCCCAGATGGACGCCCTGTTCCAGGCTTTCCGCCGGGCCAAGATCCCCACTGTGGCTCTGAAGGCGGTGCTGACCCCCACCAACCGAAGCTGGACCTCCGTGCAGCTCCACCAGGAGCTGCTTCAGGAGCATGCGGCCGTACAGCAGGGCCGTCGGGCCGAACACAACGGGTAATTGAAGAAAAGACGGGCGCGGCGCGGAAGGTTCATTCCGCGCCGCGCCCGATTTTCGTTTACAGGATGGCCTTTTCGTAGCAGACCAGGTTTTCCAGGATGAAGTTTTCGAAGAAAAACTCCGTCAGGCCCGCGTATCGGTAGCCCAGCTTGGGGTAGAAGGCTTTGGCGGGCTCGTTGCCCTCGTAGGTGTCCAGACGGATGACCTTGCAGCCCTGTTCCTTTGCCAGAGCCTCGGCAAAGGCCACGAAGCGCCGCCCCCGTCCGCCGCCGGTGTGGGTGGGGCGGAACACCAGAGTGTGGATGACCAGCACCTCGTCCTCCGTGGCGGGGATGCTCCAGGGAATGTTGGCGTACTCCACGGGCTGGATGTGGTTCAGGTTGGCACAGCCCACAATGACGCCGTCCTCCTCGTCCACATAGAGGGTGCCGGCGGCCAGGGCCTTTTCCGCCGTGGCCCGGGTGGGGTAGGCCCCCTTCAGCCAGTTGGTGTAGCTGACCGTAGCTGCCTCATGGTCCAGATGCTCCTCATATACCTGTGCGCAGCCGTCCAGATCGGCGGCGGTTCCTTTACGGATCATGATGTTCCCCCATTCTCAGGTGAGCAGTCCCTGCCGCAGCTTCAGCTCCAGGATACGCAGGACGCTTTCATCCAGGCGCGCCTGGGTGATCGTGCCCGCCTCCACCGCTTCCTCCAGAGCCGTTACGGCGGATCTGAGATCCAGCGGGCAAAGCAGCATATCCACACCCGCCTGGACGGCCTTGACGGCAATGTCGGCGCTGCTGTAATGGTCGGTCATGGCCTTCATCTGCAGGCCATCCGTCATGACCACCCCATCAAAGCCCATCTCTTCCCGCAAAAGCCCGGTGACGATCTTATAGGAGAAGGGGGCGGGCTCGCTGTCAAGGTCGGAGACGATCAGGTGGCCGATCATGACTGCGTCCGCTCCGGCGTCGATGCCGGCCTGGAAGGGAAGCAGCTCGTTGTCCCGCAGCTGGTCCACGGTGCGCTCCACATAGACCGCGCCGTAGTGAGAGTCGGCAGAGGTATTGCCGTGGCCGGGGAAGTGCTTGAGGGTGCAGGCCACGCCGCCTGCGTGGAAGCCCTCCACCGCTGCGGCCACCAGTTCGGCGGCCTGGGCGAAATCGTCACTGTAGGCCCGATCGCCGATGACGGTGTTGGACGGATTGGACCACACGTCGGCCACTGGGGCCAGGTCGGTGTTGAAGCCGCAGGAGAGCAGATCGGCGGCAATGGTTTCAGCGTTTTCAAAGGCGGTTTCCGGGCCATCGTCCTTGTAGTCCAGCATGGGGCCCACCCATGTAGTGCCCACGGTGCTCATCAGCCGGTTGACCCGGCCTCCCTCCTCGTCACAGGTCAGGATCAGAGGAATCTTTGTCATCGTCTGCACGGTGGTCAGCATATCGGTGACCTGCTGGCGGTCGTTCATATTCTTTTTGTCATAGAGGAAGCCGCCCACCGGCCAGTCGGCCAGGGCTTGTTCGGTGGTGCTTCCGGCGGTGATGGTGGCAGGGACGCCGGTAATGGCCTCCGGATAGACGATAAAAAGCTGACAGACCTTTTCGTGAAGAGTCATGTTTTCCAGAATCTCCTCCGCCCGGGCAGAGCGCAGCTCCTCCTCGGTGGGAGCGGGGGTGGGAGCGGGGATGGGCGTTGGCGAGGGGGCTGCAGAGGGCGGGGGAAAGGAGACCGGCGGAGTCCCGGAGGGAATGCTTTCCGGAACGCTGCCCAAGGGGAAGACCTTCAGGGCCAGAATCACCGTGACTGCCACTGCAAGCAGGGCGAGAATACCCAGGATGGAAGCCGCCCAGGTCAGCGGAGAGCGGCGGGGTCGTTTTTGATTCATGGGAGTTAAACCTCAAATTCACAGATAAAGGCCATCTCGTCCGCCATGGAGGTGACGACGGCAGCAGGATCATTGCGCTGGTCATTCCACGTCCAGCCACCCAGGCTGGGGATGTTCCAGAGCATGATGTACCACTCCGCTGTGCCGTCCTGATCCACGCGGGAGGGCTCATCGACGGCCCACGCCTGATAGGTGAAGTCCTCGCCGGTGACCCAGTGACCGAACACGCTGCCGTGGTCGTCATACGAAGTATAGCCGCCCAGCCAGATGTACTTTGCCCCGGCATCGGTCGCCATGGCGATCAGAAGATCCATCTCATCCTGGGAGGTGATGGTGGCCAGATGTCCGCCCATTTCCTGGCAGCGCCGGGAAGCCTCTTCCCAGCTCAGGCACTCCTTGAACAACTGGTAGCGGGAGGTGTGCCCGCTGCCGTTGTCGTTGATGCTGCGCACGGGGGTGAAGGACAGGTCGGCCTTGGCCCGGTAGCCGCTGCCGGACACCTGAACAGACAGGTCACGGGCAAGATAGCTGTCCAGGGAGGCATCACTCTCATACTCCACCACATAGAGCTCCTTTTGCTCGGAGTAGATCTGATCGAAGATCTCCTGCAGATCATACAGATCATCGATGTACCAATAGCGCCCGCCGGTATTCTGGGCCATGGAGCGCAGAGTGCTTTCCTCCACACCTCTGCTCACGCCGATGATATATACGGGGACCTGCTTCGATTTGGCGTAGCTGACCACCTCGCCGGCGGTGTGACGGCTCATGTTATCCATGCCGTCGGTAAAGGCGATGACACAGCGGGCACCGCCCTGGAGGGCCGCGTTGGTGACACCGTTGTACACCGCATCGTAGAAGGCGGTCATGCCGTCAGTGGACATATTGTTGATGCCGTTGACCAGAAGATCCACGTCATCGGTATAATAACACATCTGCTGGACGATGGAATCGAAGGCCAGAAGCTCGGCCTTGTCGCCCACGTCGTAGTGAAGACTGTTGACGAACTCGATCATCACGGTCTTGATCTTGTTCATGTCAACGATGGAAATGCTGTCGCTCTTGTCGGCCACGAGGTCGATGTTCAGACCGGCGTGATCCCTCAGGGGCACGGCGGAGCTGACCTCTCTGGCCAGATACTCACCACCCTGCACCCGCTCCTGAATGGTGAAGGAATTGGCGGTCAGGCCGTCAATGTTTTCACCGCTGGCGGCGCTGGACACCCGGAAGAAGGCTTTGACCCTGGGATATTCGCTGACGTCGGTAGAGACCAGGGTCAGCTGGGCAGGCTCAAAGTGGGGCGTGAAGTAGGAGGCGTCGTCCCGGAAGGTGACGCCGTCTACATCGATGGTCAGCTCCAGCTCACGGTGTTCCTCGCTGACATCGGTGTCCTCGCTGCGGTAGGTCAGGCGGACGGTGCGGCCGCGCTGCTCCAAACCGGTGATTTTCCTGGCTGTGCCGTCCTCGGTCAGGGTAAACTGGTCGGGGGTCAGTTCCAAATCGCTGCCCCGGCGCAGGGTGACGGTGACCGCGGGAAAGGCGGATGCGTCCACATCCTCCACTTCGGGCTCCAACCAGGCCAGGCAGGTGAGCTTCTCCCAGGCGGCCAGGCGTTCGTCGTCCTGATCCAGGGAAGGCATATTGTTGAGCAGCTCTCCGGCCTTGCCGAATCGGCCGGCACACAAATAGGCATTTGCAAGTTTCAGAGCGGCATCGGCGTTCTTGGGCTTGCGCTCCAAGGCATCTTCAAACGCGGAGATGGCCAAGCTGTAATCGCCCTCATCCAAATAGGACTCTCCGGCGGCCATGCTCTTGTCAAAGGCCCTGTTGTTGGAGAAAAAACGGAAAGCCAGGAAGGCAGCCGCGGCCAAAATCAGAACCGCTGCAATGGCGATAATCACAGGAAGAACGCTTTTTTTCTTGGAGACGTGATCGGTTCCGCCTGGGTTCGGAGGGGGAGGCGTTTCGGGAGTGGAGGCTTCGGATGCAGGGACCTCGGGTTCAGGGACTTCAGAAGACACTTCGGGTGCGGAAACCCCGGAAGCGGAGGCTGCCGGGGAGGTGTCCGGAACAGGCTTGGGCTCCGGCCCGGGTGCCGGCGGGAAGTGAATGACTGCTTGCCCGCAGTTGGGACAAAAGCGGGCGTTGTCATCAATAGGGCTGCCGCAGTTCGTACAAAACATGGTATTTCCCCCTTCTTGCGCATGGGACTGTGCCGACAAAAAACATGCTATAATAACCATTTTCGGCTATTATAGCATGTTTCAGGGAATTGTTCAATTATAAGCGTTTTTTCGATCAGGGCAGGGCTTCCACAATAATCAGGCCGTAGCCGCCGTCCTCCTGCCCGGCTTCGTAGGAAAAGCTGTCGGGCTGCTCCGTTTCCAGGGTTTTCAGGCAGGCGAAGAAGAAGTCGGCGGGAACCTCATAAGTCCGGTTCCCTTCCGCGTTTTCCGCATATGCGTAACCCTCCAGCCCCGCGGGGAGAGCTTCGCCGGTCAGGGTGATGGTGCCACAGGTGCCGGCGAGGGCGGTGGCGGTATAAAATTTAGGACTGCCGTCTTCCAGAGCAGTGGGCGCCTCCTTCAGCTCGTCCGCCGTCGGGCTGTCGGCGTCCATAACGCTCTCCGGTACGGACCGGTCGGCGGCGATGCCGTTGCTTTCCGCCTGGGCGAAAGAGGTGGCGGCGCTGTCGGCGGACTTTGAGAAACCTGCTCCCAGCTGCCCGGGCAGGACGGCCGCGCCCAGCACCACCACGGCCACCACGGCGGCCGTGGCCGCCCAGCCCTTCCAGGGGGTGCGGGAGCGCTTCTTCACGGGGAAGGGCA